>JBBQVV010000035.1:0-26578 GCA_038211235.1 Chthonomonadales bacterium
CAACAGCGTCACGTTCAGATTCCATGGAGGTTCGTTTTCGGGCCGTGTTGTAACCGTGACAGCCAACGCGGGCGGCACCTCAGCCTCTACGACTATTTACGTGACGGACAGGCCGCACTTCTGACGGTTACGTTGCCGCAATTGACTCCGGCCGGCCGTTGTCGTAAGGCATCCAGCAGCATCACGGCCACCGCTACCTATCTGATCGCGTGTGGAAACCCCAGAAGGAGCACAAAATGCATCGCTACTCTCGGCAGTTCTCGGCAATTCTGTCACTCACGGTGCTACTTGCCCTTGCGGTGACGCGCGCCACGTCCCAGGAACGAAGGTATACCTTCACCACGGTAGACTGCCCGTTCGCCAGCCCGGATACTGGCCTGATCTGTCTGACTGATTCCGGGATACTCTATGGCGGTTATGCTGTCGAGCCTGTCGAAGGGGGTGCCTCTACGAACCACGGCTTTGTCCTTGACGATGGCCGCTTCACCACTCTTGACAATCCCCTGGCAGGCGGTACCCTGTGGCACGGAACCAACCTCAATGCTGCTAATGACCGCGGCGTCATCGTAGGCAGCTACACCGACGTGAACAGCCTCTACCACGGCTTTGTCTACGAGCGCGGCGTCTTCACTACCCTGGATGATCCACTTGGAGCACCGACTTACACCATTCTTGAAAATTACGATCTGAGTGGCCCGTTTGGAATCAACAACGCAGGAGTCATCGTGGGCAACTATTTCGATTCCAATGGCGCTACCCATGGCTACATCTATAAACATGGTGTCTTCACTACCCTTGATGTCCCGTCAGCCGGCGCCGGCGCCGGTCAAGGCACATTCCCCCTCTGGATCAACTCCCACGGGGTCATCTCAGGCTGGTACACTGATGCCCTGGACGCCTCCCATGGCTTCATCTATGAGCACGGCAAGTTTACCCAGATCGATTACCCGTTGGCGGGAAGTGGAAACACATACGTCTATATCAACGACGCGGGCATGATCGCGGGAGGCTATGGCGACGCATCCGGCACCTATCACGCCTTCGTGCTCAAGCATGGCAAGTTCAAAACTGTGGACCCCCCGTTTGCTTTCAGCGAGCTCTTCGTGAATAGTCTATCCAACACGGGGCAGTTGATAGGTTTATATGTTGCAGGGATCCCCGGTCTTACTCCCGGTCACGGCTTCATCGCCTCACCGACGCACCCTGGCCAATAAGGACGACGAAGGCCGCATCGGACGCAGAGGCGATCCTGTCACGGTTGAGCAAGTAGGTTATCGAGAAGGACGTGGTTCGATGTGTTTGCATCCCGCGCGACATGGAATGTTTCGCGCGGGATGGAGCCTGAAGTCGGTACATGGAGACCGTAGTAAATCTGCGTCTTCGGTGTCAAGAGCATGGAAGGACATTCTGGCTCTTGCTTGAAGCAGTGATGCGCATTATCTGTCTGCCGGGACGGTAGAGACGACGACTCGGATAGGTGCGGAGAGTTTCGGATCGGCGGTGCGCTCCAGGCCGAGACAATATGTCTCGAGTGTAGGGCGCGGCTTCACGGCACGGACGATGTGGACTGCACCCGAAAGCTCGACGATGACCGGTTTGCGGAGATCGACCAGCGTCCCGTCGAGCCACAGGGCAACCTGTTCCTGTTTGTCGGCCAGAATCGTGATCGTGTTTCCGCTCACATTCGCCTCGATATGGCCGCCAACGGCGGGCTTCAGCGCTTCAAGCCAGTAAAATCGGTTCAAAACGGCGTCGGTTTGCGTCCAGATGACATGCTTCGGCCATGAGTCGCGTCTGTAGGTCAGCATCTCGGCAAGCTTATCGTGATCCGGTACCTGGTGGCCGGTGTCCTTAACGAGATCGAACGCCGACGAGTAGCCCCCGAACTTCTTCCGCCACTCCACAAGCCGATGCGCGAAAGTCTGATCGCGCTCTGCTCGCCCGTAGGCCGTATCACGCTCTCCCACCATGAAGGTGAATCGGACGTCTCGCAGGTTCTCTCCCATCGTCTCGCCATCGGTCGGCGCCGATGCAGCGGCATGCACCGCTGCGAACCGGTAGGGGATCTTCGGCCCGATTACGAATGCGCCGTATCCCCCGTGCGATGCGCCAAGGATATAGACTCTGTCCGGATTTACGTCACCGAACAGGACGAACTGTTTGATCAAGCTCTCGACAAGCGGACATATCGCATCATCGTAGAAACCGTTCCAGGTGTCGTTCGGCGCTCGCAGCGCAAGGTAGACGTATCCTCCAGACTCGGGGTGGTCCCGGTAGTAGGTCGAGAACATATGCTGCCACTGCTGATCGTTCACCTCTTTCGGCGCGTTCCCGCCGCCGTGCATGGCGATTACAAGACCCCAGCCATCGGCCTGCCTCGTCCCGACGTACCGCCAGAGATACGGGCTGCTGCGATCGGGCGTCGTAACGGTCTTGTTGTCCCAAGCGTCCCGCAGGGGCCCGTGGACTGGCGAAGTCTGAAAAGACTTCCACGCGAGCTGCCTTGCGACCGTGTTCGGTCGGACGCGCTCGAGCGCGTTTGCCGCGGCAGCGCGTTTGCCGGCGTCAGTACCAAACCGATCATCGAGCAGCGTGGCAAGCCTCGATGGCGCCGCCGCCGCGTGGCCGGCCAGGGAAACTGCAAGAGCGACGACGACGGCGACTGAGTGGTTGCGCACGGATCTCTCCCGGAAACAGAATTACAACAGGAACTGCGTTCAACTTCAGCCGGCGAGCGCAAAGCCGCCCTCGGCACAGCGGCGTTACCGAACGGTGATGACGACGAGATCCTCCGGAGTGGCTCCCGCTTTGACCTCCTGGTTCACCGTTCGTCCCCTGTACTCGACATGGATCGTGTACTTCGGAGCGGGACACATGCGAAGTACGGGAACGCTTAGAATGTCGTTTAAGTCGGCGGATTCGCCTTTGCTGACGCCCGAGAACGCGCTCGCCACGGAGCCGTTCGCCGTTACAGTCACAGCCGCGGATATCCGTTTCCCGTTTCGATCCATGACCTTGATCAGAAGTCGTCCCTTCCCACTGTCTGCGCCGGAATGTTCGGGCAGATAGCGATTGGTTACGTTCACGGCGTTAACCCATCGGATGCCGGGGGCCCACACGAGTGGGAACGAAAGACCTGTCGCCTTGAAGCTGCTGGCATAGATCGCGTGCAGTGGAATCTCCGCCTTTGCTTTCGCTGCGTCGCCGGAGAACCAGCCGCGATCGAGCCCTGCTGATTCCGGTTCTGCCGCGCCGGCAAAGTGCCAATCGCCGTCCCAGATCTCGACCCAGGTGTGGTTGCCTCGCATGTTCGTCCACATCGGCGTGCCAACCACGCGCGCGGGAATTCCGACGGACCTGCAGGCGTCCACAAGTAGAATCGAAAGTCCTGAGCAGGTTGCCTTGCCGCTTTCGACCGTTTCGAGGGGACTCTGGTCTGGCCGCTTGCGTTCCGTGGAATAATGGGCGTTCAATAGTGGAAACAGTCTTTGATTCAGCCGTTGCGCTGCCTCTGCGGGGGATTCGCAATCGGCGACAAGCGGCGCGGCCTTCGCCTGGAGGAACTTGCGGGAGTCATCGCGCTTTTCGTTCAGGCATGCGTAGGGCAGAATGTCGTTGAGAAATAGCTGTCTGGGAATACGGGACTTCCAGGGCGCGTGATCCAGTCCCTGATAGGCTACCGACACGTTCTCGGTCAAGAATCTCGCCGTCAAGGACTTCAAATCTCTGTCCGGCATGTTCACGATGAGAAACTCCATGCCCTCGCGGTGCGCGGACGGCGTCAGCCGCAGCGCGAGCTCGATCTCACGGCGGTTCTGGCCCGCTCGCGTGAGTGCCGCTTCGATCGCTGCGCTCGTTTCCGACACATTCTGTACAGCACCACCACGGCCTATACCGCAGCATAGGAGCAGGAGGATCGCGCTCAGAGCCGGGCAGTAGCACCACGCATTCCTGCCGCCCGTGCGGGGCGGAGGCGTTAGACCAACCGGATGGGACCCGATGGGGTCAATGGACACGGGTTTCATAGGTCTCCCAGGGTGAATCACTAGCGGTCGATCCCGATCATCGAAATGCGGGATAGATTGGCAAGACTTCCGCGTCCGGCCACTCCCTTCGCAAGCTCGGTCAGGAATCGGACGCCCGACCAGTCTCTGAAAAAGCGCTGTGTATCCCAGGATCCGCCGATGTCCGGATCCCAGCCCTCCGCCACGACCTGCATAATTATGAAACTGCGCGGCGACGAGTCGGCTAGGTTGGGGCACCGGAGGATTGTGTTTCGCCGGTCGGCGTCCGTAAGACGCTCGGGATCCCCGAGTCGCACCGCGGCGCCTGTCAAGCGCGTAAGCAATCGCTCGGCGGCGCCTACAATTGTCGCGTATTGGATCCGTCCTTCCTGCTCTTCGGGGATCACACTTCACCTCATCCGCAATTATAGCACGGCTGGATTTGCGGCGGCCGCGATCCTCGTACCCGAAGGCTATTGCGGCACCGTCACGGTTACGGTGGCGCCGCGGTCCGGCGCGCTGGTGACCCGCAAAACCCCGCCGAGCGCCGCAGCTCTTTCTCGCATTGCGCTCAAACCGACGCCGGAGTCCGGCGCGGGGGAGTCGAAGCCCTTGCCGTTATCTGCCACGTCGCACACGATCGTACCGTCATGGGCTGCCTCCAGCGTGACCGAGATTCGAGTCGCCTGGGCGTGTTTTGCGGCGTTAGTGAGCGCCTCCTGGACGATCCGCATCAGCCCGACGGCGCGGTCCTGACGAAGCTCGATTCGATCGTCCGATGCGACGACCTGTACGATGAGGCCGGTGCGCTCGGCGAACTTGCGGCATCGCTCCCGAAGGACCGCTACAAATCCGTTCGCGGCGATATCAACGTCCCATGGTCTCAGGTGGAATGCCAGATCGCGCGCTTCGTTCCAAGCGCCACGCAGCGCGGGAATCTCTACCTGAAGGATCTCCCTAGCTTCTGTAGGCTGCGCATCCATCAACCGAAGGCAAAGCTCGAGGCGCAGTACCATGCTCACCATCGTGTGTCCAAGACTGTCATGCACCTCGCGAGCGATACGGGCTCGCTCCTCCGACGATGCCATCTGCTCTCGCAAACGGACTAGCTCAGCGTTCCGCGCCTCGGCGTCTTCGCCGAGGCGGCGAGCAAGGTCGGTCACCATGATTAGAAAGAAGAGGTGCGTCGCCAAAAGCCTGGCGTAGACGGCCGGCTGGAGCGCGGTCGAGGGCCGCAGCTGATGAGGCAGGGTTGCGAGAAGGGTGAGAATGACAATTGTCACGTCCAGTTGGCGCTTTGAGTGTGCAGTCGAGTAGAGAGCGGCGAACGTCATCAGAGCGAAGTAGAGCAGCCAGAGGTCGCTCTCAATCCCGTGAGTGGCCCAAATCGCGACGGCAACCAGGACGCTATCGATATAGTTGAAAACTCGGTTCCAGTGGACGAACTCGCCTGCGCGCGGTCGCATCGCGATAAACGTGCGGGCGCCAACGCTGACGACTGCAGCAATTATGACGGAGGCGACAACGCCTATGGGCGCATCGAACGGGCGTTCGGTGTGTGCCAGGCCGAAGTACAGCAGCGCGAAGGCAAGGCAAAGCCACACGTACAGATTGACTCGGAGCAGCTGTTGCGAGGAGTTAACCATGACTATTCCCAGAATGCGATCCTACCGCGACCGCGCGGCGATCGTTCGGATTTTGCGAGGTGCGCGAGTGCAGTCACCGGCTCACTTTCTGCTTCGATGGGAGGTTGACGACCGCGCAATTGAAGGTGAACGTGATTGTCCCGCCCGCCTCCGTTAATCTACCCGAAAATGTCGCGGCGCGATGGGTCGCTCTTGTCGCCGTCCCCAGGCGAGCGGGTACACTAATGCGCACGGACAATCTTTTGGGGAGGAACGAGGCGTTGGCTGAGACACATCACAATCCCGAATCCGGCCCACACGCGTCGGGCGTCTCGCCTATCATGCTCAGCGCGCTGGAAACCATGGATAACATCGCGCACGTTGTCGTCGCGGTGTTCTTCATCATTCTGGCCGCCAGTGTCATCGCATACGCGAGCCTGCTCCTCGTTCGGGATCTGCCTCTGATGGTGCAGGGGCCACCCGGTGTTGTCGCTGTGCAGCCCGGGGCGGCCGAGCATGTGGCGCCGTCAGAGCAATTTCCCGGGCCTGCTGCCGAGGGGGCGCACTCCGAGAACGCAGGACCTAACCTCTTCCTGCATCGCAGCCTGGAGTTGCTTAGCACGCTGCTGTTTGTAGTAATCGTGCTTGAGTTGCTTAAGACGATCATCACCTACCTGAAGACCCACGACATCCAGGAGATCATGAAGGAGTTCCTGGTCGTCGGCATCATTTCCAGTATTCGTAAAATTCTGCTGGTGGGCGCCGAGTCGTCCCTGGGAAGCGCGGATCCCACGGCTGCCTATATAAAAGAGGCCGGAGGAACGGTGATTACGATTGCCGGAATTCTCCTTCTGATTGCCGGCCTGATCTTGCTGCAGCGCAGCGACCGCGGAAAGTTGAGCGCCTGATCGCTCGGGCGCGATGGCAATGCAACGTAGATAGCGAGGATAGATAAGATGGAAGCAGCTAAATCCGGGACGCGGGCGTGGACGCCCGAGATCACACTGAAGGTGAAGGCGGTCGGCGCGGGGCGCGTATCGCCGGATGGCACGCGGGCAGCATATACCGTGACCCAGCCTCTGATGACCGACGAAAAGAGCGAGGTAGTCAGCCAGATCTGGCTCTCCGCACTCGACCGAGACGATAACTACCAGGCCACGTTCGCGGAGAGGTCCTCCGAGAATCCGCGCTGGTCGCCGGATGGCCGTCTCCTGGCGTTCACCTCTAAGCGCGATGAGAAGACGCGATTGTACGTGATGCGCCTGTCCGGCGGCGAGGCGGATCCCCTGACGGACGCCAAGTCCGAAGTTGTCGACTACCGCTGGTCGCCCGACGGATCGCGCATCGCGGTCGTCATGACCGACCCAGCCGACGAACAGGATGAGAAGCGGAAGAAAGCCAAGGACGACTGGAGCTGGAAGGACGAGGAGCTGAAGTACAACCGGCTCTACGTGATCAACTTGGAGCCGGATAACGACGGCAAGCGAGACTCGCGCCTGCTCACGTGCGCGGACCGCCACGTCGGACTCTTCGACTGGTCTCCTGACGGATTGCGGATCGTATTCGATCACACCGAAAGCCCATCCGCGGACGTCTGGCTGACTGCAGCCATCTCGATCGTCGAGATTGCAACCGCGACTGTCGTGACGCTGATTGAAGGCACTGGGGCTGCACTGCGTCCCTTCTACTCGCCGGACGGCGAAACGATCGCGTTCGTGCGCACGGACGATCCACCGCGCTGGTATTTTCGTTCGGGTATCTTCGTTGTTCCTTCTGCGGGAGGCGAGCCCCGCGCGCTTCCCTCCACTTTCGACGAAACGCCGTCTCCGATCGGATGGACCACCGATGGGACACGCATCTTGTTTCAGGAAGCATACCGCACGACCACCCGGCTTTATGGGATGTGCGTCGCGTCTGGGGAGGTAGAGACGCTCTACTCTGGCGGCGCAAATGCAGACTTCAATCTGAACGCATCGCGGACGTGGGTTGGGTTCGCGCACCAGTCGCCCGAGCTGGCCGCGGAGGCCTTCGCTTCGCCAATCGACGAGTTCTCGCCACGGCCGGTCAGCCGCGTCAACTCGGACGTTGACGGCCTGCCGGTGCCGAAGACGGAGCACTTCCGCTGGGTCGGCGCCGGAGGAAGGGAGATTGAAGGGCTGCTAACCTTTCCGATCGGCTACACGGCCGGTGCCAGGACGCCGCTGCTGCTGGTAATCCATGGCGGCCCGGCAGGAGTATTCAGCGAGAACTTTCCCGGAGTCCCGTCCGTCTACCCGATTGCGACCTTTGCACAGCGTGGATACGCAGTGCTCCGCTGCAATCCTCGCGGATCGTCGGGCTATGGCGCCGAGTTTCGAAGCGCGAACCATAAGGACTGGGGCGGCGGAGACTATCAGGACCTGATGCTTGGTGTGGATCGCGCGATTGACAAGGGGATCGCGGATCCAGACCGACTCGGCGTGATGGGCTGGAGCTACGGCGGCTTTATGACGTCGTGGATCCTGACCCAGACCGATCGGTTCAAGGCGGCCTCGGTCGGAGCCGCCGTAACCAATCTCGCCAGCTTTAACGGCACCGCGGATATTCCCGGCTTCATTCCAGACTACTTCGGCGGCGAGTTCTGGGACGACCCGCAAACCTATCTCGATCACTCGCCGGTCTTCCAGGCCAAAGGGGTCGTTACGCCCGCGCTGATCCAGCACGGCGACGCGGATGTCCGGGTGCCGATCTCCCAGGGAAATGAGTACTATAACGCGCTGAAGCGCCGAGGAGTCGAGACACGAATGATCATTCTTCCTCGCCAGCCGCACGGAATCTCCGAGCCTCGCATGCTGTTGAAGGCGATGCAGACGAACCTCGACTGGTTCGATCGGCACCTGAGCGGCACGACTCTCAAGACTGATTTGTGATCTGGCCCAGGATAGGTTTTTGATCCTGCTGTCCTCACTGACGACTGCACGGGCAATATTAGAAGCAATGGATTGTCGAAAACCTGTAGGCTTGTGTTATAATTTGCTAACCGAACGGTGGGCAATTGCGAGATGATCGATACGACCCTACTACCGAAGCGACCTACCTGGCTGTTAGTCCTCGCCTGCGGCGCTATACCGGCCTGTTCGCGGCAGCCCGATTCTGCCGGGCCGCCACCGCGCCAGCAGATCGTGATCATACCGCAAACTTTAGAAGAGATCGCGCGAACCACATTGGGAAGCGCCTATCGCAGCGCTCGAATTCAGGGCGACACGGTTATGTACGAGTATGCGCCGAAGCAGGACGGTACGCTGGAGGCAAACTACAACAGGATCTTCTTGTTGGGGGCCGGCGCGGTGCCGGCAACCTTCCGCGACGAGAAGGCTGCCCAGAAAATACGGTTGACCGCTCTCGATCCAGCCCTGCCGTCGCGCCGCCTGGCCGTCTGGTCAATCTCGCGAAGGTCCAGCCAGTCAATCTCGTGGCAGCATCTGCCGCCGGTTCCCGAGTTTATAAAGCGTATTAAGGTCGAATACGCTGCCCAACGCTGAGATCTGTGGCTGATCTAAAGGAGGTAAGCCAACGCGGACCAGACCCTTACTGGTGTGAAGTCATTTCAGCCTTTATGTAGTTGTTTTCCCGGTTAACGATGTTGCTTCAGAGGAGAACGCAATCATGAGGAAAGATCGACGACATGTTCGCGACGGGTTCACGCTCATTGAACTCCTCGTCGTTATCGCGATTATAGCCATTCTGGCCGCGATACTCTTCCCGGTTTTCGCACAGGCGCGCGCGAAGGCTCGCGCAATCAGCTGCATTTCCAACCTCAGACAACTCGGCACAGGCGCCGCGATGTACTCGCAGGACTACGATGAGAAGAGTATTCCTTCCTTCATTGAGAATAACGCAGGGGCCGAAGATTGGAAAGGACTTTGGGCGGTGACGATCCAGCCCTACCTCAAGAACTACGCGATTGAAACCTGCCCGGATACGGTTGGAAACTGGGGCATTGGATGGCCGGAGCAACCGAATCAGAACCAGATGCGCTCCTATGCGATCAACGACGAGATGAGCGGCTGGAACTATGCGAAGCCACTCGCGGTATATCAACGGCCTGCGTCTACGGTCCAGTTTTCGGACGCGATCGCGATTTACGACCCGCCGGGCGACGCATGGACCGGAATGCAGACGGCCTACGCGAAATATCAGAAGAACCCGGACGATATCAAGCAGTTTGCCACGGTGCCGGCCGCGGCGCAGTTCCGTGGTCCCCGGTACATGAGCTTTGCCGTCCAGAATAAATGGGAGGCGCCGGTTCCGGCCGCACGCCACAACGCGATGTGCAACGTGACCTTCTTCGATGGTCATGCCAAGGCAATCAAGCTCAGTCAGTATTGGCTGACCGATCCCAACGATTGGGGCGGTCCGCGCGACATCTGGGAAAACTGACGAGCCGGAAATCTCCGTTCGTACGAGTGTCGGCGTCATGAGACGAAATCCATTCTCGTTGCGCCGGCCCTCCCCTTCTCTGTTCCCAACAGAGTAAACTGACATCTTGATGACCAAGGCAGGCCGCCAGACCGGTCGAGACGCGACACTCCCTACCCCGCCCCTCGGCCACGCCCCTCGGCGCACCGTTATCTTGTTGATTGTCCTCGCGCTCATAGCCCTCGTCTGGCCGCTGAGCCGGTGGTTGCTGACTCACTCCGTGGCTCCTCCGCCGGCGACCGACGACATTCAGGAGCGGCTCCGCTATTTTCGTACTCGCGTGAAAAATGATCCGTCCGACACGTCGGCATACGTCGAGCTTGGACGACTCGCCGAATCCGCCGGTTACTATATGGCTGGACTGGAGCAGTTACAGATCGCGCGTGCGCTGGGCGCCTCCGATGCTCAGACCGCTCGCTTGATGGGGCGTTGCATGATGCGACTCGGCCGCACGGATGAGGGTAGGGCGGAGCTCGAGAGAGCCGTGCGCGCTCAGCCAGACAACGTGGATGCCGCCCTTGACATTGCCGTAGTCTACTACGAAGCGGGTCGTTCAGAGGACGCGCTGAGGACGCTCAGGTTCTACCGCGCGCATCATCCCCTGACTTCTGGCGCGCCGGTCGCCGCACAGCGCGAGCCAACCGAAAAGCTAATGAACGCGTTCACGCAGGTTGGTGACGTAGAGACAGGCGCCGAACTGGCAAAGCGTGTCATTGCGCTGGCGCCGAACGAGCCAAACGGTTATGCTGTAGCAGGCCGGAACCTGCTCGCCCAGAAGCGTCCAGCCGAGGCCGCGGAGCTGCTGGCGCGGGCGGTCAAACTGGCGCCGGACAATGCCACCGTGCATTACCTTTACGGCATGGCGCTTGCGCGACTGCCCGGTAAGCGCCCGGAGGCGCTGGTCCAATGGCAGGCGGCGGTGGCGAAGGAGGACCACGCGCTCGCATACGGGGAGATTGGCGGCGAATACGCACGCCAAAAGGATTGGAGGCGGGCCGCGATCGCATACCTGCACATGGGTCAGATCGAAAAGGAGGACCCGCGTCCGTATCTCCTTTCGGCTGCCGCCTGGCAAGAGGAGGGCGATTCGGAGCGGTCCCTCTATTGCCGCGCAAAGGCGACCCTGCTGCAGGGCAACGGGCCGGCCGCTGTTCAGCAATTCAAAGTACTTGCCCAGTCCGCCGATCCCGATAGACGGCAGCGGGGAATTGACGGATGTGTGGAGGCTTATCGCCTCCTTCCCCGCATGCGCAATGAGGAGCTCGGCTTCCTGATGCAGGCCAGGTTCACCAGTGCCGCGGAAAAGGCGATGCGAATCGCTGATGTGTATGGAGAGCTAAAGAACTTCGGCAAGCGCAAGGCGTATCTCGAAAAAGCGCTGCAGCTCGATCCCTCGTTGGCCGGACATGTGCACCATGAGCTGGGCAAGATCGAGGAGACCAACGGGTTTCGAGAAGAGGCCGAGGCAGAGTATAAGCTATCCATCGCGGCGCGGGCCCAGGACGCTTCCTGCCACCGCTCACTGTGCCTTCTCTATTTGGACACTCGTGACAAGGACGATCGAGTGCGCCTGGCCGTGCGCGAGGCAGAACAGGTCGTGCGCTTGAGCCCCGGCGAAGCGTCCGACCAGTATCAACTCGGTGTGGCGTACGCCGCCGCGAAGGACTACCTTGCCGCCGTTAAGGTGCTGCAGCATGCGATCGATCTGCAGCCAGGCTACGGGCCGCCGTATCTCGACCTGGGTCAGATCGCCCAGCGCCTTGGCAATCGTGAGCGAGCGAACGAGTTGTTTCAGCTTTACCGCAAATACCAGGCGTACGACCTCCAGAAGCAGACTCTGACGACTCGCGCTCGCACCGACAACAAGAATGCGGGGGCTCAGATCGCGCTTGCCGACTTCTGTTTGCGCGCTCACGACTATACCCAGGCCGCATTCTTCTATACCCGCGCGGTGCGCCTAAAGCCTCAGGACCGATTGTACCGGGCGAAGCTAGGCAAGGCATACACTCTGCTCGGACGGCCGGATGAACAGCAAGAGGAGTCCCCAACTGAAGGGACGTCCGGATCACTGCACCCATGAGCGTCGTGACTAACCAGCATGGGACGCGGCCGGCAAGCGCACGGGTGTGGGCCTCGATCCGAAGCGTGGCGATTTGCGCTGCCTCGGCGGCCATTGCAGGCACGCTGCTGGCGAGCGGCTGCGGACACCCGATGGCCGGGCACGCCAGGGCAGTTCCACCGGTAGCTGTCCGATTCGTCGATGTTACGTCGCAGGCGGGCATTCACTTCCAGCACAACAACGGCGCCCACGGTAAGAAGTATATGCCCGAAACGGTTGGTTCAGGCATCGCCTTCCTGGATTACGACAACGATGGCTGGCAGGATGTCCTGCTGATCAACGGTACGAACTGGCCGCGCGACCCGGATCGGCACACGACGCTAAAGCTCTACCAGAATCGCGGTGACGGAACGTTTGCCGACGTCACTCACGAGTCGGGGCTAGACGTCGAGTTATATGGAATGGGCGTCGCGGTCGGTGACTACGACAACGATGGCTGGGAGGACATCTACATCACGGCGCTCGGCCCGAACCATCTGTTTCACAACGAGCTCGGGCGTGGCTATACCTCCGGAACGCCGCGGCATCGAGCCTTCTTCCATGACGTTTCGGTCGTCGCCGGCGTGGCGGGCGTTCCGGTCCCGGAGTCCGGACTCCGATGGAAGTGGAGTACGAGCGCTGCGTGGTTCGACTACGATCGTGACGGCAAGCTCGACCTGTTTGTCTGTAACTACGTCCATTGGTCGCCCGAGACAGACGTCTTCTGCGGAGATAATGGGCGAAAGTCATACTGCGCGCCGACAAGCTATATTGGAGTGTGCTGCACGCTGTACCACAATGAAGGCAATGGGCGATTCCGAGATGTCAGCGAAGAGACCAATATCCGAACCCCGAAAACGGCCGGAAAGTCCTTTTCTGTTGCCATCGCGGACTATAACGGCGACGGCTGGCCGGACATCGCCGTAACGAACGATACCTGGCCTAACTTTCTGTTCATCAATCAGCAGGGCAAGAAGTTCGTCGAGCAGGGTGTCGAGGCAGGAATCGCTTTCGGCGAATCGGGCAAGGCGAAGGCAGGGATGGGGATTGATGCAGGCGATTGGAACAACAATGGCAGGTTCGGCTTGTTGGTCGGCAACTTTACCGGCGAGTCGCTGTCGCTCCTCGAGAACGACGGCACGGGTCTTTTTACCGACCGCTCGCACGCGGAAGGACTGGGCTCTCCGAGCCTGCTCTCGCTGAGCTTCGGACTATTCTGGTTCGATTATGATCTGGACGGGTCTCTCGACGCCCTCATAGGCAACGGGCACATCGATGATTTCATCAAGACGATGAACTCTCAGCTCTCGTATAGAGAGCGCCCGCTGCTTTTCCATAACGACGGGCACGGGCGGTTTACGGATCGGGGACAAGAGAGCGGACTTACACAGCCCCTGGTCGCGCGAGGCGCGGCGTATGCCGACATAGACAATGATGGCGACCTCGATGTTGCGCTGCTCTCCAATGGAGAGCGCTTCGTGCTCTACCGGAACGAAGGTGTCAGCGCCAACCATTGGATTCGCTTTCGAACGGTGGGTACTCGCTCCAATCGCGACGGTATCGGCGCCATCGTCCATGTAACGCACGACCGCGTCGTTCAGACTCAGACCGTGCATAGCGGCGGAAGCTTTCTGTCAGAGAGCCAGCATCAGCCCACTTTTGGGCTTTTGCGCGACGAGGCAGCCTCCCATGTCGAGGTCGTTTGGCCCGACGGCGCCGTCGAAAAAGCCGATAATCTGGCGGGTAACGCGGTCTATGTCGTCACCGAAGGGCAGGGCTTCACAAAGGATCTCCGCGGCAGCGGGGCCCGGATCAGATAACCAACGACTGGATCACTCAGCTGAATTCCAGACCACACGTGCGCACGAAGAGGACTGGACATGGACGACAGAACTAAGACGACGCTCATCGGCGCTTTAGCGGTGGTTGCGGTCATCGCCGCGGTATGCATCGCGTATGTCTCCCTGCGCGGACAGGGTGGGCCGAGCGGTCCGAGGCCGGCCAATTCGAATTCGCGGATGCAGGAGCAGTACTCCAACTATGGCAGCAATCGACCGTCGAGATAGCCGTGGCCAGGAAGGGCTTATGCGTCATCGCGGCCCAGTGCCGCGGGCGGCGTCGTGCGTCCTACGACGCTGATGAGCGCTACAAGCGTCATGAAGTACGGCAGCGACTGTAGAAGATACGGACTCGTCCAGTCCACGCCGAACCTGACGACGTGGACGCCGCTTATTTGCAGCTGGCTTTGCAGCGCATCGAAGAAGCCGAAAAACAGCGCGCCAAGCGAAGCCCCCAGAGGACTCCATTTGCCGAAGATCACAGCTGCAAGCGCGATGTAACCCTTGCCTGCCGACATGCCTGGTGAGAACTGGTGCGCCTCTCCAATGGACAGGTAGGCGCCCGCGAGCGCTCCAAGTATCCCTGAGATCGTGACCGCCGCGGCGCGAGGCGGAAACGAAGAGACGCCGGAGACGAGCGCACTCTCCGGGTTTTCGCCGACGGCGCGTAAGCGCAGGCCGAATCGGGTCCTACTCAGTAGGAACGCCATGACAAACGGCAGCACGATCGCGGCGGCGACGAAGACCTCTCTCCGAATTCCCGCAATACTTAGGCCCGACGGTGGAAATACGCGCTGGAATAGGAACCGCGTGGACCCCGCGGCGAGAAGAGTGATTCCCAATCCGCTTACGACATGATTCATACGGGTCTTTTGGGTCAAGAACGCGTGGAGTAGTCCGAGGAGGCCGCCTGTAACCAGCGCCGCCGTCAATCCTGCAAAAGCGGAGGTCTGACCGGCCCAAACGGCGGCAAACGCTCCGGCGAGCATGAGTCCCTCCAGGGCGATGTTGACCACTCCTGCCCGTTCCGAGAGCACCCCGGCGAGCGCCGCCAACACAAGCGGCGTCGCACTGTAGAGCGTCGCGACCAGGAGAGCCGGAAGCCAGGAATGAATATCGGCGCCGCTATCCGGCATCTGGCGCGGCACCCTCCACCGATTCGCCGATAGCGCGGACGTCACCAGGTGGCGGCGGATCGCTCGCACCGTCGCCGATCCTTGTCGGACGCCGCCATCCCAGTCTTCGCATGCCCACGAATAGTATTACAACCGCCTGGACGACGACCGACACGGGCGCCGGGACGGAAGTCATCGACTGCATTGCATCGCTGCCGCTTGCAAGCAGTCCGAAGAACAGTGCGCTAAGTACCGCTCCTCCTCCAGATCCACCAAGGAGGGCAACGGCAATCCCGTCGAAGCCGTATGTTCCGGCCAGCCCATCCACGTACCGGTGATGTACGCTCATCACCTCCAGCGCTCCCGCGATGCCGGCGAGCCCTCCCGACAGCGCCATGGAATAGACGAGCGTGCGGGCTGTTGAAACACCGGCGGCCTGTGCGGCGTCGGGATTAAGTCCGACCGCTCGAATGACAAATCCCGCTGATGTTCGCGCTAGCAGAAACCTAACGAACATCGCGGCGCAGATTGCCAGCGCCAATCCCAGCGTGAGGTTACTATGTGGAACAAGGGGCGCCAATACTGCAGTGGAAGCGATTCGGCTGGTCTGCAGGTTCTGGCTATGCGGGTCCCTGAGGCTATGCGAAACGAGATAGTTCACGAGGTCTATGCCCAGGAAATTGAGCATGATCGTCGAGATGACTTCGTGGACACCCCTCCACGCCTTCAGCAGTCCCGCCAGCGCGCCCCATAGTGCGCCCGCGAGCGCACCGGCCGCGATTACGGCGGCCAGATGGAGAAGCGCGAGCCAGCGGCCGCCGCCGGACGATCCGATGAGACCCACGTATGCGGCCGCTAGCGCGCCTACGGTCATCTGGCCCTGAGCGCCGATGTTGAAGAGGCCCGCGCGAAGGGCGAGCGCGACGGCCAGACCGCAAAAGAGCAGGGGAGCGACCGTTGCGAGCGATTGGGCGAGCTGAAACTGGTCGAGATGGCCCGTGCCGAGCGGGATGTCCGTTGGCCGTTTTGCCGGCCCGCCCTGCAGGCCGGTTGCTCCGGTCCATAGCGCGCTGAACGCCGAAATGGGGCTGAATCCGGCCGCCTGAATGAGAAGGCCCGCGATGAACAGTCCGACCGCGATGCTGAGGAGCGAGCGTCCCACTCCGCGATACACGGTTGCCTGACCGATCATGCGCCCGCGCCTGCGCTAACTGGTGGGTCCGGTCGAAGCGCGGCCGAGCCGGTCATCAGCGCGCCTATCCCTTCGGCGTTTGCTTCCGCACGCGGAACGACCCCAGCAACCTGGCCGTTGAACATGACGATAATGCGGTCTGATACCTGGAGAATTTCGTCGAGGTCAAGGGAAGTAACTAACACGCCGACACCACGATCTCTCGCTCGATTGATGGTACGGTAGACGAATCGGGAGGCTTCGACGTCCAGGCCCCGCGTCGGCTGACAGGCGATCAGCAGTCTTGGGGAGCCGTCGAGCGCTCGGGCAATCACGACTTTCTGCTGATTGCCGCCTGAGAGCGTTCGCGTGGTCAGTCTCGAGTCGCGGGTTCCCAGGCGCACGTCGTAGGCGTCTATCATGGCGTTTGCACGCGCGGTCATGAGCGCGGAGTGCAGAAGCGGTCCGCCTCCCCAGGCACGATCGGTCTCGTGTCCGAGCAGGTAGTTTTCGGCGACGCTGAAATCCAGCGCGAGCGCGGTTCGCTGGCGGTCCTCTGGAATGTAACCGATACCGAGCCGTTGGCGCTGCCTAACAGACTTCCCATTGAGCGAGATACCCGGTCGCTCCGGTCCATAGTGCATCGTCATCGTGCCGGTAGTCGGGTGTCGAATGCCGACGATGGCCTCTACCAGCTCTTTCTGGCCGCTCCCATCCACTCCGGCGACTCCCACTATCTCACCGCCTCGTACCTCCAGAGAGACTCCGTTCACGGATAAGCCGCCGCGCTCGCTCGCAACATGCAGATTCCTGACTGCGAGGAGCGGTCTGGGCTCATAACCGCCACCATGGGCGGTAATGTCGGCGGGCGACGCGGATGCATGGACGAGGGTTCGATCGGGCGCCGATAGATCGCATAAACGGAGATCGGTCGGAGCGACACCGATCCGGCCACCGTTGAGCGCCGTATCAAGCTGACTATCGTGATCATTGGGCTCGTTCAACGGCGATAATCCGGAGCGCCTCCCGATCATATGACTCAGCAGCTCTCCAGGAGTGGTACGAGTCGTATCGAAATCTCCAACGTTCTGGCCCGCCCGCAACACCGTCACGAACTGGCTGTATGCCATGACTTCGCGCAGCTTATGCGTGACGAAGACGACGGTCGTTCCAGTTGCAATCAGCGTACCCAGCAGGGCAAAAAGAGTGTCGGCCTCCTGTGGCGCGAGCGTTGCCGTGGGCTCGTCAAGGAGCAGCGTCTTCGCGCCTCGCGTCAGCGCCTTTACAATCTCGATCTTCTGGCCGACGGCGACCGATACGCGTTCGGCTCGCTGGTTGAGGTCCAGATCATCGAGCTTCAGTTGACGCATCACCGAACGGACGCGTTCTTGTGCGGCTGCGCGGTTCATGATTCCCAACGGGCCCGCGGGCTCGGCGCCCAGAACGATATTCTCCATGACGGACAGTCCGGAGATCAGGGCGTAGTGTTGGCTGACCATCCCCAGGCCCCTGCGGATGGAATCGGCTGGACTGTTGAGCCGGGCGGAGACGTCTTCACCGCCGATCACAATGCGACCACGATCTGGCCGATAGAGGCCGTAGAGGATGTTCAGGAGGGTGGACTTGCCCGCGCCATTCTCGCCGATTACTGCATGGAACGATCCACGCCGAACGGTCAGCGAGACTTCCCGGTTGGCGACTACACCCGGAAAAAGCTTTGTAATTGCTTCCACCTGTATCGCCGCTGGGACGGATAGACTCGTCGTCACATCGTTCGGGTTACTGGTTGCCATTGGGAACGATCCGTGTCGGGAAGATGCGCCACGCACAATAATGGCGAGGTGCCGTACAGGCCCTGCACCGGACGGTCCGGAAGATCGTAGTCTTGAGTCGGCATTGTAGCGGACGCAGTCGCCGTGTGTCAATGGCTGCGGCAGCCTGGCTCAAGACCGGGTGATTACGCCGGTTCTTTTCGCGTAGAACAACATAGGTAATTGTTTCGTCTAAAGATATATCGGGATCTGAAGGTTGGATCTCTGCATCAGATGAGGATAAGAATACACGGCGCTCCGATGGAAAGAACCGCTTCGTAGTTGCCGATAATAGGAAGTAGAAGCGCCAGGCTTCAGGCGCCGCCCAGAGCGACTTCTTGTGCCACCGGGATTAAGAGGGACTCGAGCATGCCGCGATCGCGGAGAAAAAACAGTGATCCAGACTGCGGACTAGATAGTGGGCCGGAGCGAGGAAAGCCGACCATCGTTCTGGACATTTGCGCGGCTTACAACCGGGACAACCTCGCCATGCCAAAGCCGAACGGGCCGAATGGGCGGCGTGTACTGAGCATGGAGATGTTGCTGCATCACCCCTTTTACTGGGAGTGGCTGAATGAGCGCGAAACTGAGGAGGTCCTAATGGAGCTCTATATCGCGCGAACACGTCGAATGCACTAGACACGTGATTCCAGACGCACGTTATGGCGTCGGCAAACATATGATGAGACAGGCCAGGCGGCCTGTCTTTTGGTTTGCGCCTGTCGTCGCCCAAACCGCTCGGACTCCTTCGCGATGTCCCGGCTCGAGTGCCCCGTGCCGTGGCGGCTCCGGCCGCGCGGCAAAAGTGATATTGCTGGCGCATCTGAAGAGGCGGCACGATTAAACCGACAATAAGTCGGGAAGGTGCGCGCCGGCGTCTCTACCCGACCACTTCCGCTCCGCACACCTCCAGTCCTGCCTTTCAAGCCCCAATCCGCCGAGGTGTCGCAGTGTCTGAAATACTGTCCCAGGCAGAGATCGAAGCCCTTCTCTCTTCGCTTCAGAGCGATGGCGTGGACACCGATTTCGGCTCCCAACAGACCGCTGAGCCCAAGAAGCCGGCTCTTCCGGCGAAATCCGGAATGTCCATGGGACCACTTGCAACATCGCCCGCAGGACGCGAGTCCCGCGGACCAGTCGCTTACGAGACCTACGATTTCCGACGACCGGATAAGTTTGCGAAGGACCAGCTAAGAACGCTTCAAATGCTGCATGAGACCTTTGCTCGCCTCTATGCAGGATCCCTCTCAGGCTATCTGAGAGTTCCCGTCCACGTCGACCTCGTATCCGTCGAGCAGATTCCCTACGACGAATACATGCGCTCACTGACGTCCAGTATCATCAATGTCTTCAGCATGGCGCCGCTCAACGGCCAGGCTATCCTCGAGGTGGAGTTCAACATCATCTTGTCGATGATCGATCGTCTGCTAGGCGGGCCCGGCAGCATGGTCAAAACGACAAGCAACCTCACCGACATTGAGCGCGCGCTGACGGAGAGTATCATCGACCGGGCATTAAGAGAGTATTTCACCGCGTGGGAAGGCATTGCACAGTTCACACCAAAGCGCGAGTCGATGGAGACGCAGAGTCAGTTTGTCCAGATCGTGCCTCCAAACGACGTCGTCGTTTCGATCCTATTCGAGATCAAGGTGGGCGACCTGCGCGGTGCAATGAGCATCTGCATTCCCTACCTGCTGCTCAAGCCCGTGACTCCCAAGCTGAGCGCCCAGCGATGGTTCTCGAGCGGCGTGAAGAAGAACTCCGGCCGGTATGTATCGCAGTTGGCGAAGCGGCTGTCGAAGACGGCTGTAACCTGTACGGTCCGTTTGGGAAGCACGGCCTTATCGGTCGATCAGATATTGAAGCTCTCAGTCGGAGATGTCGTAGGCCTGAATCGCGCGCAAAACGAGGAGGTCGAGGTGATACTCGGGAGCAGCGTGAAGTTCCTGGCACGGCCGGGTATTCGTGGGAAGAAGCTCGCCGTGTATGTAAACCGGGCCAATCCCGATGCCGAGCCGGCGGACTTCCCGATCAACGTCAAGGGTAACTCCTAGCCTGAACAATGCAAACGTTTGCGAAGGGATTCCGCCTGGTTTCGTAATGAACATACCGACAAGCGTCGGCTGTTCATTCGCCCTGGAGCCGGGCTCGCCCGATGGGATGCTATTCACGAACCGCTCGGAGTGACGAACGTAGCGTCGGGCTTGCCCATAACCCCTACGGGCCGTATGGCTTGTCCGTGCGGACGGGCCTCCGGGTACCCTCTGGGTGCCGTCATGAAGTTTTCGGTTCCATTCCGGCGTAAACGTCCTGGAGTCCTCTAAGCCCTCAAGGAGGTAGTTCATGCCCGACCTGTCCGCGAAACAGATTGGTTCCGCACAAAGTCTCCTGCACCGCCTGTGTCCCGTTCTTGGGACGACTCTTACGGAACAACTCAACACCGAGACCGTACTCGAGCTGCTCGAAGTTCAAGTCGTCCCTCTCAGCGACTTGCTTGGTCGCACCGACCGCGTTCTCCAGACACTCTTCACATTCAGTCAGACCGAGGGTTCCGAGAGCGCGTTCCTGGTTTCCGAAGAGACGGCAAGACTTTTCGTAGCCCTGATCGAAGGCAAGCCCGCGAACCCGCAGGATGAGCTCACGGATGCCCAGGTCGATCACCTTTCCGGCGCAATGAACGCGCTCGTCCGAGGGCTCGGCTCCGGACTGACTGCTCTGACCGAACAGCCGTTCGATATCGAGTCCAGCTTGACTCACGTCGGTTTGCTGACGGTTCCACCTGTCTTTGCTCTTGACGGCACCGCAATCGAGGTGAAGTATGCGGTGTCGACGGGAGACGGAACAACCTCAGAGCTGACGGGACTTTTCACGACGACGGTCCTGGCCGAGCTGGCGCCATTCGGCGAAGCGTTATCGCCGGAGGACGCGGCATCGGAGGCGGCGGACGCGATGAGCGCCGACGACGTGGCCGCGATGCTGAGCCAGGTCACCGGATCGGGAGACGATTTCAGCCCAGGGCAGACATCCGCGCCGACACTTGGCCTGGGCGGAGGATATGGCGGCTCGATTGGCTCGGCGCCGACCAGGCTTTCCGACTCGAACTATCCACACGGACTCGAGATGATCCTCGATATACCGTTGGACGTGACCGTCGAACTTGGACGTGTCCGCATGTTGATCAAGGACGTTCTGGAGCTATCCGGAGGCTCCATCATCGAGCTGGACCGCGTCGCCGGTGAGCCGGTAGACCTGCTAGTAAACGGCAGGCTGGTCGCGAAGGGCGAGGTCGTCGTGATCGAGGACAACTTTGGGATCCGCATTACAGAGATTGTGAGCCCGGCGGAGAGAGTGGCCGGTTTGGGGAAAGGGCGGTAGATGGCTGCGCTGATGCAAATCCGCCGTTTGTTGGCGCTTGCGGCGACCTTGTTGATAATCGATCAGGTATGCGTGCACGCACGCGCTCAAGCGGGAGCCGCAACCGGGGCCGGGATGGCATCCGCTTCGAAACTGTCAGTCGCGCCTAGGGGCAGCGGAGGTTCAACGGCCGACCACGGCTACGCCGCCGCCGCGGAGGCAAACGCCCTCTTGCAGCCCACGGCGCGGCGTCATCGTCGCGCCAGGAGCGCAAGACACGCCCGGAGTGCAGCTTCCAATCCGCTCGTCCCGAATTCGACGCACGCTAGATCGCGCCGCGTCGGCCTGCGGTCACATCGCGGCGGCGGGAGCTCGCAGTTCGATAGCCCGGAGTTCTCATCGGCGCCAGCACCTCCCGCGGCGCTTAGCGACGGTCTAGTCGGAGATACCGCACCGATTAAGCCGCCTCCCATCTCCGTAACTGGACGGTTGGGAACTACGGTAGAGCATTCTGCTCAAGCGGCGTCCGCCACTTCCGGACAGGCGCATTCACTCGACGGGGGGGTCAGATCCGGCAGTAGACGCGCGATCGGTCGCACCGGCGTTCCAACTGCGACTGCGCTTCGCACCGTCCGGGCGAGCAAGATTGCCGCGCGATCGAACGCGGGCGGGGGCGGCAAGCCACGAGATCTCGACCTACCTCAGGCGAAACCCGACCTTCTAGCAGGTCCCGGTCCCTCGTCTAGTCACACGATTGACAATCCGATGCAGGCCGTCGGGGACGGCTGGAAGATGGTCGCCTACCTGCTGCCTACGCTCATCTTCGTGCTGGTCTGCCTGAACGTGCTGCGCCGGTTCCAGCAGAAGAACGGCAGACTTCCGACGGTCGTTCAGAAGGCGGTGCGGGCCGCAGCGGGTCCGCGGTCCTCGATCGTAGGATCGTTGGCTACGCTGCTTCGTGGAAGTCACGATGGCAGTCGCACCGGCACGACATCGGGCGGTATTCGGCTGATCGAATCGCTTACGATCGGGACCGCAATGCTGCATCTCGTAAAGGTACGAGGTCGCACGCTTCTGTTATCCGGCGCCGCCGCGGGCGTGACGGTGCTCGCTGAGTTCGCTGATCAGGAAAACGCAGAGTCGGACGAGTTTCGCCAGATGCTTCATGCTGCATCCGCCAACCTGGACGAGCTGGAACTTGGCGACTCAGAGATGCCGGTCAGCGCCATAGTCGGCTCTCTTGAAGAGGTGATGCGAGAAACCGGCAGCGCCATGGAGCGCCGGCTGAGAAGGCTGCGCACGGTACAGGAGACCGAGGACGGCCCGGCATAGGCAGGTATTGCGTTCAAATCCGTTCAGGCGTCAATGGGAGTGGCTGCTATCCGATGATAACCAGAACGAAGCGTGACATGCGATCGCGGATCCTGTTAGGCGATCGAATCCTTGCGGAAGCCCCTGGCGTTGACGCTACCGGCGTCGCGTCACGGGCGTGGAAGGCGCTGCGCAGGCGGCCTATTGCCGTCGCCGGAGGACTCCTCCGAAACCGTACGCTCTGGATCGCCGTTGTGGGGCTGGCGCTGAGCGCCTACCTGACCGGCATTCAAGCCAACGCTCAGAATCTGGCGATTCCGAAAGTGACGCTTGGAGTCGACGCCGCCAAGAACCCGCAGGACGTTGCGGTTTCGCTCCAGATTCTGCTTCTCATGACCATCCTCACGGTCGCTCCGTCGCTGTTAATCATGATGACGGCATTTACCCGGATCATCATCGTCTTCTCGATTCTGCGTAGTGCTCTCGGCACACCACAGATCCCGCCGAATCAGATCCTGGCAGGCATGGCGCTGTTTCTGACCTTCTTTATCATGCAGCCGACCTTTACGAAAATCAACGACGACGCGCTGCAGCCCTACCTCGGAAACAAGATCACCCTGCCGGTCGCGCTGGATCGGGCGGAGAAGCCGATGCACGGGTTTATGCTGCGCCAGACCTACAAGAGCGACCTGATCTTCTTCATCAATCTTTCCAAAGTCCAGCGTCCGCGAACAGAAAACGATGTGCAGCTCCTCACGCTCATTCCAGCGTTCATCACGAGCGAGCTTAAGACCGCGTTCATTATCGGATTCTATATCTATCTGCCGTTTCTCGTCATCGACATGGTCGTCGCCTCCACACTAATGAGCATGGGCATGATGATGCTGCCTCCAACCGTCATCTCGCTCCCAGCCAAGCTGATGCTGTTTGTTCTAGCCAATGGTTGGACGCTATTGATAGGTTCATTGGCACGCGGATTCCGCTAGAAATCCGCTCAAATTGAAAAAAAGGGTGGAATTGCGGCAGTTTTGCTTCAAATCTACCTCAGGTAGGTCTTTTGGGGTCGCTGTTCGTAGTGTCAGCCTTGTAGATGTTTTCTGGGAGTTATGTCAGGGGCAGGAGATTCGAGATAAGAGTCTCACAGCGGGGCGGTGGGGCCGAGAGCATACTTTGATGCGTGACCAATTACCTGCCGAATCTGGCTGTCGATTAGACCAGTATTGCTCCGCGCCTTTCCGCTTCCTCCACGCTAAAATCTGTCGGCCATTTTGTGGCATCTTCTCCTGTCGAATACGTTGCGCTCTTCCAGATTGCGGAATGCAGGTACGTTGCTCCCCGTAGGTCAGCTTTGCTCACGTTGGCTCCTGTCAGGTCGGCGCTTTCCAGGATAGCCTTGGTCAGGATGGCTCCACTGAGATTCGCTCCAGTCAAGTCGGCTGAGGTGAGGTCGGCTTCCCTGAGATCAGCCACTATGAGCGTTGCTCCTGTCAAATTGGCTATGCCGAGGTCGGCCCGTATGAGGTTGGCATAGCTCAGGTCGGCTCCTTGCAAATTGGCTTCGAGCAGATTGGCGCTGTTCAGGTCTGCACTATTCAAGTTAGCGCCGGCCAGATTAGCTCTGCGCCGGTCGGCCATATATAGGTTAGCATCGGGCAACTCCGCGTTGCTCAGGTCAATACCGGCCAAGCTATCGCCATCGATGATAGTGATGAACTCGCCCATATACCTGTTATTAATCTCAATCATACTCCGTCCCCTTTCGACCGAACAATACAGGAAGCACGGCTACACTCACTTCGCCATCCCTATGTCATGCCGCTTCATCGCCGTCTGGTAGTCCTCGACCACTGTTGCCACGGCAAGCGCCTGGTAGAAGCCGAAAGCCGTCTTTGAAGCATGGCCGTTCACCAATCGTATCTGGCTGTCCGTAAGACCCGCCATCATCAGGTCGGTGAGACAGGTATGGCGAAGGACGAAGGCGTACTGGAATGCCAGGTCGTCGTTCACTCTTGGCGCGTTCGGCCGATATCGTCAGGATACAAATACGCCGATATGATACCTCAGCCGCCACAACTGGTTCGGGTCGAGCGGTACCCATTCCCGACCGGAAGAATTCATAGGTAGCCGAACGAGCACCATAGACCGTAGGCGTGCAAAGTCGCCGATCAGGCTTTTAATCAAGCCAAACTGATTTTGACAGAAGACGAACGATCTTGCTTGATCATGACCACAGTAATTCTCGCAGGAATGTCCACTGTCCACCGCAAATATATCGGGTGCAGCGAGAATGTGATGCAGCGTCAACCATGTCCGCCTACGCTCGCAGCCGACCGCCAATTATGTGGAGTCAAGGAACTTTTGACAGCCCGCTGCATTATATAAGGGAGTAACTTCACGAGGAGGCTCGCCGCCGATGCATTCGCCCTATGATCGCCTGCAATACATCGAGGTGTCTCCGAACTTTCAAGCACTTCCATTCTGCGCTGTCGTCGCGGAAGGACTTTCGGCGGAGTGTAAGTGGCTTCCTTGCCGCTTCTTTTACGACCGCGCTGGCTCCGAGCTGTTCGAGCAGATTTGTGAACTTCCCGAATACTATCTGACCCGTACCGAGGGAGCGATTCTGGAGCGATATGCCGACGATATCATCGCGGCGGCCGGCCCGGAGATCGCGATTGTCGAGTTTGGGAGCGGAAGCTCCGTAAAGACCAGGCTGCTCCTCAGCGCGGCTCTGCGGCGTCAGCGCAAACTGCACTACACTCCGATCGACATTTCAGGAGACTTTCTCCGGAGCTCGTCGATTGCCCTGTTGGACGATTTCCCCGGACTTAGCGTCTCCGCGATTGCCGCGGAATACCACGATGGAATCGCCGCACTGCCGTCGGTCGGCGTCGGTCGCCTCATCCTCTTCCTCGGGAGCTCGATCGGAAACTTTACCAATGCCGAAGCATGCGACTTCCTGAGTCATATTCGTGAGTCGATGCGATCCGAAGACCGCCTGCTAATAGGCATCGACCTGTTGAAGGATAGGAAGCGCATAGAGGCGGCCTACAACGATTCGCTGGGGATCACGGCGGCGTTCAACACGAACCTTCTAGCGCGGATCAATCGCGAGCTTGGCGCGGACATTCAGGTCAATTCCTTCGAGCATGCCGCGCCGTTTGTCGAGGAGCATTCCCGAATCGAGATGCGCCTGGTGTGCCGGAAGCCTCATCAGGCCTATGTCGGCGCCGTGGATATGATGTTTCGGTTTGACGAGGGCGAGATCGTTCATACCGAGAACAGCCACAAGTATTCGCTTCCCAACTTCAATCGGCTTTGCCGTGGCGCCGGACTTTCCGCGCAGCAATGTTGGACAGACGATGCCGGCTGGTTTGCCTTGCTGCTGGTGCGTCCCACCGGACCTTCCACGTAGGCGCCGCGCCTCTGGACCGTGCTGCCCAATATGGACATTTCATTGCGCAAGGCGACGATCTCCAAGGAGCTGGCCCGCGTGCGGCAGAAGACGCTGTGGCTAATGTCCTCCGTTCCGGCGGCGTTCTGGAACTCTCGCGTGCACGATTTTTATAGCCCCATTGGATGGCACTTCGGGCACATCGGCATGACGGAGGAGTACTGGACTACCGGTCGGGCGCTCGGTCGGAGCCCCAGGAACGAAGCGCTCTCCTTTCTCTTCGCAAATGTTCCGGAAAACCCCAAGGATAACCGGATTCATCTGCCGCCGCCGGATAAGGTGGTTGAGTACCTCGAAGAGACTCGACGAAGCACGCTAACCGCGCTCGATGACGCAGACATC
>JBBQVV010000036.1:0-25932 GCA_038211235.1 Chthonomonadales bacterium
CGCTACTCTTACATTCATCCTGGACGACTTGTCGCAAGGCCAGAGCAGAACATATCGCTTGGGTCAGGTTGTGTTTGTGCGGAAGCCCGATAAGCAGATCGAGGTTACGAAGGACGGCGACGACGTTGAGATTACGGTCGATCAGAAGATCTTCACTCGCTACACCATGAAGGCCGCCCCCAACAAGCCTGTCTTCTACCCCATACTCACTCCGGACGGCAGCCACATGACTCGACGTTGGCCGGTCGAGCCGACTGTCGACCCGGGTGAGAGTCACGACCACCCGCACCACAGGGGACTCTGGTTCACTCACAGCGTTGTGAACGGCACCGATTTCTGGTCCGAGGAGGACCCGAAGGTCGGCAGGACGATCAATACCGGCTTCGAGCGCGTTCAAAGCGGCTGGGTCTATGGCGGTTTCATGGCGAAGACGGAGTGGCGAACGCGAGACGACAATCTGATCGCCACCGATAGGAGGGATGTTCGTATACTCGAACTTCCGAACGGCGACCGACTGATGGACTTTTCCGTGACGATTTCGCCAGTGGGCGGCCCACTGACCTTCGGTGACAACAAGGACGGCCTATTCGGGCTGCGAGTGCCGGATTCGCTTGCGCTCCACACCGACCGATCCTCGAAGATCACGGGAGAGGGACACATAGAGACCGCATCCGGCACCAACGACCGGGACGCATGGGGTAAGCCGAACGACTGGGTCGATTACTGGGGACCCGTGAACGGCAAGACGGTCGGAGTCGCGATCTTCGACGCGCCGTCAAACATCCGGCATCCGGAGACGTGGCACGCACGCGACTACGCCCTGTTCACGGTGAATCCATTTGGACTACACGACTTTGGGCGTGGAGACAAGGGTGCAGGCGCCTACACGATACCGGTAGGGAAGACGATCAACTTCACCTATCGGCTGCTGTTTCACCAGGGTGACACGAAGGCTGCCGGCATAGCCGAACAGTACGCTGCGTTCGCCGACACACCCGACGTGTCGTTCCAATAGTCTTTTATCCTCGTAAGGAGGCAGACCCCGGACTCGAAAAGACTGAAAGGACCAAGAGGACCCAAGGTTCCCAAAGGGACTCCGCCTCGGTAGGCGGCGGGCGCCCGGCCAGAATCTACGCGTCTGGCAGAGTCGGACGTACTAACTTGCTGTTGAGCAATCGCACCTGCATCGAATTCTCGATGCAGGTGCGATGCTATTGCGCGGATCTATTACCGGGCCGAACGGGCCGAGATTGGACGGCCCATGGACCGGCTTAGTGATAGACGTATCCAACCGTCTGGCTGCTCGAGTTCGAGACCGTGCTGTCGGTATTGAAGACGAGCAGATTGCCGTAAAGATCGTGGACGTGACCGTCGCCATCACTCTGAATGGAGTTCGTGACGTCCGTAAGTGTGCCGATTGGCGCGGGCGTGTGATTGGACAGGTAGTGTACGTAGACATGGTTATCGATGTCGGCCCGTGCCGAGACGGGCATTGCGACCAGGCCGAACAACAGAATGCCGGATAGGATGAAGGCGGTCGCGTGGCGGAGTTGCCGGCGCACGATATCCATTGGTGCAATACGATTAATGAGATTGACGATCGATGAAGACGAATAAAGCATGAGAAGTCTCCTCTGTTTTGAGCGGCTGTTCCTACCGCCAATTTCCTGGCGCAGTGTGCGCCGCCGTCGGTGAAGGGCGCCCAAGTCGCCGCAAGCGAGCGGATTAGCCACTTGCGTAGGGAAGTCCGTCGACCTGCCTGGGCGATAGATTGAACTGCCTAAGAGTGCCGCTCTCCCGGCCTATTCCGCTCGTACACGTCGAATCTGCTAGCCATGCAGCTGCTGCCTGGATCGCAACGATACCGGCGCTTCAGCATCAACAGGATCGTGAGCGCAGACATTCTCAAGACCGGATCCCGACCGGTCACCGCCTGGCGCAGCGGACGCAGGTAGGCACGGCGAACGGACACCGCGGCGACATCTTGGATCGCGCTCAACAGCGAATCCACGACGCGCCTTGCCCTTCGGCGGCTGCCTGCCGCGGCACGCAACACGACGTCAGCGTGGAGATCCCATAGAGAGAGCACTGCCTGCGTACACTCCGCTCGATCTTCGTTAGCGAGTCCTGTCTCATCCAACACCCACTCCAACAGAGCCTGAATCGTCTTCGAGCGGTGCGCCCGGCAGCGCCTTGCGGGATTAAGGTCTACCGATCCGGATTCCGTACCGCCATTACAGTCTGAAGACTGAAGATCGGATTGACCCAACTTATGAACGCGAGGCCATTTTCCGCCATCGTCCATGACACTCTCCTTTCTCACTGCAGTCTAAGATTGCAATAGTTGCGTTTCGACCTGCGTGCATTTTCACCCCGGTGAGCTATCAAGTCCTTCGCCCCGAATCAGGGATTCTGCCCGCAAGTCTGCGCCATCAGGACCATGATAACCCCCTACCATTAAAACATCATTACAGGAATTGCCCGATTCGGACCAAACCAGCCGACTCGGCAGCAAAACTCACAAATAATCCTGGGAAAAACTGCAAATCGTCGGGGTTCGGGATGGTAATCGTTGACCACGCTGGAGACTTACTTCACGCTTCTACAGCGTGTACGGCGGCGGTAAATTCGGTGAAAGAGCGGAGGTACGGACGCAAATCGAACCTGCGGGATGATGATGCGGGTTTGGAGGGAGTAATCTGTCAGGACAGGCGCGTACATAGGTCGCGCGCAAGGTCAGCGGCGTCACCTTCCGAAATCAAGGTTCCAGCTCTCCGCGCGCGCTCTACGACTTCATCACCCAGTATCTCGCGCAGTTCGCGGAACGCATCATCCTGATCGCCAGGACGTTGGACGACTGTTGTTATCTGGAGACGCTCCGCCGCAGCGTCCGCGCAGGCCAGCAGGCGTACAGAGAGCTCCGCTTCACCGGCGAATCGAGCCAAGCTTGCTGTGCAAGTTAGGATGAGTACTAGAAACCTTCTTGCGCCCAATTTGCAGCAGAGTTCGAGACTCTCTAGCAGAAACGCCGCCGCCTCCGCGCGCCTGCCCAGGCGAATCGAGCTTCTGCCGACGTTCACGAGGGCCGTCATCAGGTTGGAGCCGTCACCCATGCTTCGGAACTGCGAGATCGCCTGGCGTCCATATTCAAGCGCTGACCGGTTGTCATCGATGTCCGTGGAAATGAGCGCCAAGCTGCCATTTGCCAGCGCCTGTCCGCGCTCATCACCAAGACTCTCGTATAGTGCCAGGCTCTGCTGTGCAAGTGCGAGCGCATGGCGAGGATCGTCCCTGCGCTGCATTACATTGGCAAGATTGCCGAGCGCCCCCGCAACACCCTTCGTGTCGCTGGAGGCAATAGACAAGGTCTTGCACTGCTCGTAACATTGCTCGGCCGCATCGAAGTCGCCTTCGGCGTATGAGAGATTACCAAGGGCCGTGAGCGCCTTCGGTCGCTCGGGAGCGTCGATGGGCGAAAACGTCAAGGCCGATCTGATCCACTGCTGCCCCTCTTGCGGCGCCCCCCGGATGTACCAGTAGCGATACATCGCCGCGCTAAGGCGCAGCATCCAATCCTTATATGGTTGATCGGCCGCACCAAGCTCCACGACCGATCTCAGATTGTCAAGTTCAGCAGTCGTCAGCTCCAGGCTGTCTGCCGCCCGCGGTCCAGAAAGCATCGGCGCCGACGCTTCGACGAACTTCAGGTAGTAATCGCAAAACCGCCGGTCGGTCTCAGTTGCCGTCTCGCCGCACATGAGCGACGCCGCATACTCTCTTACCGACTCCAGGTAACGATATCGCGTACCCGTATTCGTCTCCTCGACGGTAGCCAGCGAACGCTCGATCAGCTGCGCCATCAGATCAAGCGCCTGTGGCTCCGCGCACACCATCTCGGCCGCTTCTAGCGTCCAACCGGATCGAAATCGCCCCAGGCGCGCGAAGAACTGCTGCGCTCTCGGCTCCAGGAGGTTGTAACTCCAGTCCAGAGCGCTGCGAAGTGAGGCGTGGCGGGCGTCGATGCGCGGGCCGCGGCTTACGAGCATGTCGAACCGGCAGTTAAGCCGAACGGTGATCTGCTCGGGATTGAGCACGCCCGCCCACGCCGCAGCCAGTTCGACGGCGAGCGGCAAGCCCTCCAGTGCCGTGCACAACTCCGCGATATGCTGGCAGTTGGCCTGAGTGACCGTCTTGTCCGGTGAGAGCGAGCGGACACGGTCCAGCCACAAGCGGACGCTCGGGCTGGCGGCTATCTCCGCCGCGTCCTTGTGAGCGAGCGGGACCGAAAGCGGTTTCACCAGATAACCATACTCGCCGTTGACTCCCAGTAGCTGCCGCGATGTCGTCAGGCACGTGAGGGCGGGCACGGACTCGAGGAGGCGGTGAACAATTACGCCCGCGAGCGGAAGCAGGTGCTCGAGATTGTCAAGCACCAGCAGGCCCGCCTCGTCTGATAGCGCGTCAACGAGGCGAGGCCAAAGATCTCCGCGGGGCCGCAATGAGACGTGCAAGGCGGATGCTAGCGTCGTCACGATCTCATCTGGATCGCGGAGGTCTACAAGCGAAAGATACCGAACGGGAGTGCCATGCCTGCGGCTCTGTTCGGCAACGGCGATTGCGAGCCGTGTTTTGCCGACTCCACCGATTCCCGTCAGGCTGACCAGCCGGGTTTCTGGAGTGTCCAGCATCTCCAGGACTTGAAGGATCGCTTCCTCGCGGCCAATGAGGCGCGTCATCGGCGCCGGCAGTCGTCCCCCCGGCCGTTTCGCCGACGCGCCTGAAACTTCGCGTGGAGAGATGGGAGTTCGCCCGGGCCCGTGGCCGCCTTTAGCGCTCAGGTCCGTAAACGTGCCGATCTGTGCGAACGCCTCCTGCGTCAATCGAGAAGGCGACGTGCCCAGGCGCTGCTGAAGCAGGCGTTCGAGCTCCTTGTACTGCCTATGGGCAGCGGCCGGCCGGCCCATGAGCGTATATACCCGCATCAGGAGCCGGTGCGACTCCTCGCGATAGGGATCGGCCGCTACCGCCCTTTGCGATGCGCCGAGCGCCAAATCGTATCTGCGCTGATTGACGTGAAGTCTGACGAGTCCGCGAAGCGCTAACTGATAGGCGTCGGAAAGTCTCTCGCGCTCCAGTGTACTCCAGACGTCATCGAACTGAGGCAGAAAGTCGGACTGATACTGCTCCACCGCAGCCTCGAGGAAACTCAGTTTATCGACATCGTCGCGCGCGCCCGCCGCTCGCAGCAGGTTGGCCTCGAACTCACCCGTATCCGTCGTGAACCGGCTCGAATCGAGACGAACGTCGTGGCGGCCCGCTTGCAAGACGGTTCCCCGGTCTTGAGGCTCAGGCTCCAGAAGCGCGCGGAGCGCGCTGAGCGCCACCCGCAGGCAGTTCCGCCCCGCTTCCGTCGTTTGGTCCGGCCAGATGCGATCCGCAAGTTCATCACGCCTCAGCGGACCGTGGCTTTCCCGTGCGAGGGTCGCGAGCAGCAGGCCGGTCTTTTCGGTACGGAAACTCGTGATGATGCGGTCTCCATGCTTCGCGGAGAGCCCGCCGAGCATATTAATTCTCCATGAGATTGGCTGCGTTTGAGTTGCGCTGCTCATTGTCGATTGAATCTCGATCGTCGGGATAAGTTCGGCAGTCATCGCTACTCAGATATTCGACATTTGCCTGCATGATTCCTCGTGCAAAGGGCGGCTCGATGGCTACTCGATCCAGGAGCGCGACCATGCGAACGATACCGGAAAATGGAGACGATCAAGACCGGGCGCGGCAGGGATGTTGCGATTGGCCGCGGAGCGGCCGAGGCGGGACAACATGGCGCGGCAATCGTGACGTAATGCGGTAGACTTGAAGGCAGACTATATTGTGCGAATCATATCCGGAGGGCCAGGAGACGATGAGGGTCCTTGTCGCGTACCGTGCCCTCGCCGCGTAACGGAGTAGACCTGATGAGCGCAGATACGTATTGGGCGGGTCGGAGTGCTTCAGAAGAGCAGATCGAGGAGTGGGTTGAGCAGTTTCACCGTGACGGGTTTCTCTTCATTGAGAACGTGATTCCGCCGAATTGGGTTGCAGACCTTCGGTCGGATCTCGATCGGGAACTCAAGGCCAACGATGAGGAAGGCGACGGTGTCATACAGCTCCATCACCGCATGTTCGAGACGAGTCCGGCCAACCTGCGACTGTTCGACCTGGAACCGATCGTGAGTTTCGCGGAGAAGCTGATCGCTACCACGACACATGTCGTCCACAACAACAGTTTTCGCTCGCCAATCGGTAAGGGCATCGCCACATGGCACCAGGACGATCCGCCACATTTCCTTGTGACGAGCGGCGAGCCTCCAACGAATATCCGCTTGCCCGTGCTGCTCTTCACCGCGAACTACTACCTCACCGATGTGCCGACCGTGGAGTACGGGCCGACGCAGGCGATACCGGGTTCACACCTCTTCGGCGCCAGCCCGCCGGTCGATATGGTCGGAACGAAGTGGGATGACAGGGTTGTCTCCTGCTGCGGGCCTGCCGGCAGCGTCGTGATGTTCAACAACCAGGTCTGGCACAGAGGCGCGCCGAACCTGAGCGATCGCGTTCGATACATGACACAAATATCCTATGCTCGCCGTCTGGTGGGGCATAAGTATGCGCCGTTCATGGGATACGTCATGCCGCCACATTGCTATGAGAACGCGACTCCGAGACTGAAGCGCTTATTGGGGTTCTTACCGTCAGGAGCGTACGGATAACCGCAGGCGCAGAATACAATGAAGCCGCATCTGAAAGTGGGTCACTGACATCTCTAACTGCCAGTTGCCGTGCCGTTGCCTCCAGCGCACGCGCTCCCTCGATCGTGATTCCTGACGGCTCTAACAACCTCAAGTCATGTGCCTATGAATAGGCATCGTTCTTGTGGCGTGAAGTAGAAATAGTCCACCACCATCACAAGAGAAGGCCAGCTGGGGCGAACCATTGCGCTTCGGACGTACTGCGAGCGTACCCGCCGTGCCAGACTCGTAACCAACGTACCAATGAATTCGTCTATTTAGGCGAAACGGAGAGACATGACCATGCAATCTTTGATTCGGCGAGAGACCCTGACGCTGGCAGCCGCTGGCGGCGCAGCCTGCTTCACCCAGGTTCCTGCTCAGGCGCAAGCAAGGAGGAGAACCTTCAGTGGCCTCGCCAGAGCAATTCACACGTTTAACGCACAGGCTGCAAAGGAAATCATCGGCAAAACCCAACAACCCTTGAGTGAAGACGAGGTCATCGCGGCCATTCGCTGGACATGTGCCGTCAAATCCGAACCCGACGTGACGGATGCGGAGTATGCGGCCTTGCTCAAGGTCGCTGACACCGGGCAAATGTCGCCAGGAGCCGAATTGGAAGTACAGACCGCCTTTGAACCCAATGAGGAAATTATTGTCACCGCCTGGTCCGTACGGCTCCGAATGCCACATGGGAAGTCTGGAGGAACCTACGCGTTCCCCATCCGAGAACAGAAACTCGCTTCTCGGCTGATCGGCCCTGAAGAACGTGAGGTGATACAGAAATGGGAGAAGAAATGGCGGGAGCAAGGTGGCATCGCTGGTTTTGATCGCGTACCCTATGCCGAGGAACGAAATCGCGCTGCGCAGATCGACCAAGCAAAGTCGAAGTAGCCCTACAAGGTGACGATGCCGATCGGGATCTATCCCGGCTGCCTTCTGGGGCTTGTTGCCGAGTGCCGTCAACACCGGCGCAAAGCGCGAAACGACTAAATTAGAGGAGCCGGCTTTTAGGATCTCGCTCCCCGTTCGCCACGTTTCGCATCGGGTTCGTCGCTTCTACGGTCACAAGCATAGACGGGGGTCACAACGTAACGTTTTCAGAGTTAAGACTCAGTTTACCGGGGTCTCCCGCTACGATTGTTGTGCTATTCGGAGGCGGCGGCTACTCGTGATACCGTTCGTAAGGGCATGGAGGTTGCATCCAACGGCGTGTCAATCCCTGGCTCATGGGAGGTCTAACGGAGCCTACGGAAACAATTCAGCGCTTCCCACCGTCGTGCGAGCAAGAAAGTCTCGAAAAACGAGTGGGAGGCATCACGGGTGAGCGAAGATCCGTTTCGAAGCTATTTTGAGCACAGCATAGATGCAATGGTGATCGCCGACGATCAGGGCAACTATGTGGATGTAAACCAAGCAGCCTGCGATCTATTCGGCTTCTCGCGCCAACAGATGCTCGATATGTCGGTCGGTGACTTACTTACCGCTCAAGGCCCAGGTGCTGCGGAACAGTACCAGACTTACCTCCACACCAGCCGCGAAACAGGGGAGTTCACGTTTCTCCGCACAGACAAGCAGGTGCGCACAGCCTCATACTCTGCATGTCGGATTGCCGACAATCGGCATCTTAGTGTTCTTCGAGACATCACGCCGCAGAAGCAATCCTCACTGCTGCTTCAACTGCGGACCGAGGCCCTACGGGACAGCGAACTGCGAGGCCGGCTGGCACTACAGTGCGCGAAGATGGGCTCATGGGAACGCGATCTCAATACAAACGAACTGGACGTCTCACCGCAATGCAAAGCGAACTTCGGCCTCGCCCTAGATGCGCCCTGTACCTATGAAACGCTCTGCGAGATGATCCACCCTGACGACCGAGATCGAGTGCGTCAGGCGATGAAGCAGGCCATTGAGAACTATGATGACTTTAATGCCGACTACCGGATTTGCTGGCCAGATGGCAGCGTCCATTGGATCTCCGCGCACGGCACCGCGCTCTATGATACAGGCAATGCGCCTATACGCATCATTGGCGTGACACAAAATGTCACGGAGCGAATGTACATCGAGTCCGAACGAGAGCGACTGATGATCCAAGTGGAGGCTGAGCGAGCCCGATTGCAAATAGTTCTGGAGCAGATGCCTGCCGGTGTTTTCCTGGCAGAGGCTCCGGCCGGCAATGTGCTGTTTGCCAACGAGGAGGCGGAACGTATCTACGACGTTCCTAACGCTGTTTCCGTATCGATCGAGGAGTGGACGAACTGGAAGGCGTATCGTCCCGATGGGAGCCTGATGCTTCCGAAAGACTACCCGTTGGCCCGTGCGATTGCCACGGGAGAAACGACACAGGATGAGGTCTATATGGTCGAGCGTGGTGACGGATCGCGTAAAACCTTATCCGTCAACGCGGGTCCGATCCGCGATCGGAACGGCAAGACCGTGGCTGGTGTCGTGGCTTTCTACGATATATCCGAACGTACGGAACACATACGGGAGATCGAAACTCTCAACGAGCGGCTAAAGCGCTCAATTCTAGAAACCCATCACCGGGTAAAGAACAATTTACAGATCATCAGTGCGCTGGCAGAGTTGCAGATCGAAGAAGGCAATGCCTCCGTACCCTTGTCGGCGCTCAAGCGGATAGGGCAGCACGCGGGCTCCCTGGCGGCGTTGCACGATCTCCTTACTCAGCAAGCCAAAGTCAACCTCAACATCGATACGATCTCGTCCCAGGAGATGATGGACCGGCTTTTCATGCTCTTGGACACCACCACCGGAGGCCGTCGCATTCGCTACGAGGTTGCGGATGTGCTCCTGCCCGTCCAGGATGGCACCTCGATCGCCCTCTTAGTTTCCGAACTCATCTCTAACGCAGTGAAACATGGGAAAGGGGACATAGAATTAACGTTCGAAGTGAACGACGGCGTGGCTCACCTTGAGGTGTGTGACGACGGCCCTGGTTTCCCGGAAGGGTTTGATCCGAAAGTAGCGGCGAACACGGGATTTAGCTTGATCGAGGCTACCGGAGGCTACGAACTAGGGGGAGCGGTGTCATACGACAATCGCAGGGAAGGCGGGGCTCGAGTTGCCGTCACGTTTCCAATATGATCCGCACTGCTGCCTGCTCGGAGTATCGTCCTGGTCGGTTGCGCTCGGCGATCCGCCTGCGCCCCTCTATCGTCTTGGGACCACCATTGTAGCCATTCTCGCGTCCACCACATCCATGCTTACGTAACACAGCGATATCCGTGCTAAGGGTCCCAATGGACCCGCTTGTTGCCCGCTACAGCTTAATAATACTTGGAGCTGATGGCACGTCCGCACCGGACACGCGTGTTCTGACGGTTGCAGGGCTAGTTCCGTACCAGCGTCAGAGGGTCGCACGCACGCAGAGATGAAATCGAAGGAGGAATGGGAGTCCCTACTCGACGAATAGTCCCTCCGGAAGGTGCATTCTGCCGGGGAGGATTGACATGACCCGAACTGGTCGAAGATGGAACGCGGAGCGACTACATTCCGAGTTTGACCGTGAGGGTTTTGTCGTGCTGCCGGACTGTCTCGACGACGCTACGCTCGTGGACATAGCGGAAGAGATCGATCGGCATTTCGCACCGCTGCTTGGCCGCCCGGAGATGATTCATACGAATGCTCGCGAAGGCTTCCAGCAGTTTGAGTGCGAAGTGATGTCGTGGGGACCGTGCGAGGAGGGAAATGCATCGTTCATCGCCCTACGCGACGACCCCGCACTGGCGGCCGTCACCGAGGAGTGCGTCGGCGCGGGGTATCAGGGGCAGGGCAGTATGGTCATGGTATCGATCGGCAAGGGCAAGGGACAGGCGTGGCACCAGGACTGCCCGCCGGACGCCACGACGCAGTACAACGTCAATCGCCTGTTATATACGCAGGATGTGACGAGGGAGAACGGGGCAATTGTCATTGTGCCGGGCTCGCATCGGCTGGGCCGAATTCCCGCTGGCGGCAATCAGGAGGCAATCGAGGGCGAGGTGGTGCTCACGCCGACTGCCGGGACGCTGGTCCTGCTGCACGGACATGTGTACCACCGCGTAACGCCGAACCTCACCAATGAGCCCCGCGTCTCCGTCAATTTCCGGGTCTACCCGTGCGGCTCCGCGACCGACGTCAACCGAGTCGGCGTCTACCGCAATGGCTCGTACGACTTTCGGGCGGGCCGAGTGGTCGCCTGAAGTTGCGGATTCCAAAGACAGTTGCAACTGGAAAGAGCAAGAGCCTGACACGGACGTATTGAACAGGGAGCATTCCATGGCTAAGGATACTGCCCCGCTGGGCGAAAGCCTCTGGGACCGATTTAGAAACAAGGCCGCCGGCGTGTTCGGCCGCCAGGGAGCCTCGCTGCTTCGCGGCAAGACCACCGCGCACGATGTTCTGGACGACGCTGGAAACCTGCTTGTGGCAGCGGGCCGAGTAATTGACGATGAAGTCATCGCGAAGGCGTCCGGCGCCGGAAAGATACCTGCGCTTATGGCGGCCGCGGCGGCCGCGCAAAGTCAGGATCTCAAGGAGCGGCTCCACGGCGAGTACGACAAGACTCCGGAGGGCCAGGATCGGAAGAATCTCGCCGACTCGGAAACCTACATCGAGGCGCGCCGATATATCCGGTGCGTGGCCGGGATCGAGGTAACGGACATTCGTGGGAATGTGCTTGTCCCGGCAGGTAAGGTGATCCAGGATGAGGACGTTCGGCACGTCCGCGAAGCCGGCCAACTGGCGGCCCTGATCTACTCGGCGCAGCAGTCCGGGGCGCAACCGACCGGCGAGATCGATCGGCCCGCGCCGGATCCCAATGGAGGCCCCGTGCGAAGGCGCACCGCCGTGCCGCTGGGCGAGACGTATGACGAGGAGAAGCACCAGTAACAGACGCGGACCGAAAGTCAGGTGCGTGTCGACTTATGCAGCGGCGGCCAACGGAAAAGTAATCTCGACGTGTGCTCCGGCATCGCTCGAGAAGATCAGCTGGCCTTGCAGATCATGCCGGGCAAGGCTGTCCACCAGCGCCAGTCCCAGGTTTGCATCTTGCACGCCATCAAAGTCATCCGGAAAGCCCGGGCCGTTGTCGCTCACGCGCAAGCATGCCATCGACCCCGTCGCCTTCATCACAACGCGCGCTTCCGTGGCGCCGTGCTTTCCTGAATTGAGCAGCAGTTCGTTCGTGATTAGCGCAACAGCCGTCGCCTGCTTGACCGCCAGGGCGATCGCCTCCGTCTCAAGGTCCACTCTCAACCCGATGGGCGAGGCTGTCAGCTCGATCAGGCGGCGCAGCATCTGATCGCCCATCACATGGCTGGACCGCAGCTCATGGCTGAAGAAGTCGTGTACGGCGGCGACCGCGCGGACCTGATGAACAACGTTTTCCAGCGCCGACTTGCGAACGACGGTTCCGGGCTCCTGAAGCTGCATGTCGATCAAAGCGCCGATGACCTGCAGGTTGTTCTTGATCCGGTGATTGCTCTCCTGAACGGCGACTTGAAGCTGGGCGCTTACCGAGCGCTCACGCGACCAGGTCTGCTGAAGCGTGCGTACGTTCATCCAGGCCAGGAAAGCAAGCGCGAAGCAGATGATCGCCATAGGCGTGATAACGGTTAGCTGCGCCGTATTAAGCCATTGAAGCCTCTGTCTCAGGTCGTCCTGCTGCTGTATCGCCTCTGAGCGCGCGTTGGACAGCGCGAAAAGACCCAGGCGGAACTGCTGCTCCTCTCGTTCAAATCGCGTTGCCGATCCCGGATTGCCGTTCTTGACATAGTCCGCGAGATAACCGTTGATCCACCGCGTGACGATCGCGGTACCCGCTCGCCACTCGGCCATTGCGCCGCGATCCAGCGCAGTTAGTTCGCCGGGATTCGCGATCGCTTTGTCCCATGCGGCGAGCAGCTGACGGTGCTCGGTTGCCACCACATATCGTCCGTTCGTCGCACCCGGCTCCATGTAGCGATGGGTAAGGAACGTGTCGGACCGGCTCGCAACTTCAATAGCCTCTGTAATTGCCAGCCGCGCGTGTTCAAGCCGATCGATTTTGTCAAAGTCGTTCTTGAGGCGAGCTGCCACGGCGAGAGGAACGATAAAGAGCGCTCCCAGGCCAATCAGCGTCATGATCAGTCCGGCAATCGCTAGATGGTACTGCGTTCGGTCGTGCATTCTACCGGTCCTGAAGCAGATTCACTCTAATCGGAACGATTGCGCTCACGCCACAAGGCGAGAATCCGTTCGCTCGCTGCCGCCTTGTCGCCTTCGGCAATGCGCCCCTCGATAATCTCATTCGTCAGGAACTCCTTTGCCTCGCGCAACGCGGGGCCAGGACTGATTCCCAGGAGCTTCATGATTTCGACGCCGTCGAGCGGACTGCCTATTTTCAATACGCTCGACAATGCGTTGAGACCATCGACACGCGTACGAAGTGAGTCGAGCAGTTCGCGATGTTCGGGCGGAAGGTCCATGGCGGACTGATCGCAGCGGGTCAAGTCGAACAACTCGTCCAGGTAGGCTCCGCAGTCCCGAATCATCCGCTTGACGGCTGCGTCGTTCCAGTCGTTTCGGTATTCGCCCAACCGCATGTGCAGCGATACCAGCGCCGCCACGTCCCGGATCGCTTCTCCCGAGAACTTGAGCCTGCCCGTCACCGCGCGCACGATATCCGCTCCGACTACTGCATGGCCCGTGAATCGCGCGCGCGAGTCCTCGGCAGTTTCGGTTCGGGTCGATGGTTTTCCAATGTCATGCCACAGCAGCCCCAGTCTCAGCTCCGCGCGGGCCGCATCGGGCAGTGCATCGAGCGCGGTCAGCGTATGAGTCCAGACGTCGAATCGATGCCAGCCGCCCTGAGCGCAGCCGACCATTGGAAGCATCTCGGGAAGAAACTCCGCCATGAGGCCGGACTCAAGCAGCAGTTCCATACCACGCCGAAACCGGGTGGCCGGCAGACAAGCGATCTTCACGAACTCGTCCCGGATGCGCTCCCACGCAATCGCCGGCGGACGCAGGCGAGCCGTTTCAGAGCAGATGGCGTCCCATGTCGCGGATTCGATCCAAAATCCAAATCGCGCTGCGAATCGGACCGCGCGAAGCATGCGCAGTGGATCGTCAAAGAACGTAACTTGTGGCTCGACGGGCGTCCGCAGTATGCCATTGGCCAGGTCGTGCCTGGCGAGGCCGGTCAGATCCAAAACCTCGCCCGTGTGCAGCTCCTCCAGAAGCGTATTTACCGTGAAATCGCGGCGCAGAACGTCATCCTGGATCTTGCCAGGAGTTATGTCCGGCTTGCGCGAATCGGCATGGTAACGCTCCGATCTCGCCGTCACGAGCTCGACCTGGCACTCAGTGCCGTCGCATTCGACGGTCAGCATCGCAGTCCCGAAGCGCGGGTAGAGAACCGGGTAGTGGCGCGAGAGACCCCGCTGATAGAGGAACGTCGCCAGCCGAATCGCGTCGCCTTCCAGCACGAGATCGAGGTCCCCTGAGAGCGGAAAGCCAAGAGCGCGGTCACGAAGCATGCCCCCGACAAGATAGAGGCGGCCCGCAAATTCGGTGTTCTTCGTCGCCTCGCGCAGGCAAGTGATCGCGGCTCTTACTCCCTGCGATGATCCTCTGTCTGCTCCTTCCATTCGCTCAGTATACCCTTGCGCGATTCCAGGCCCCCTTGCCCGACACCTTATGCCTCGCTCCGTTGGTCACCCGCATAAGAGACGCAGCGTATCGCACCCGATGTTCACCGGCGTGCCCGTCCATCAGAGTCCTCGAAACATGGAGGCGATCCAGTCCTCCGTGTCGGCATACGCGACCGCGCCCCCGGCCATGAGGCGTTCGATAAGCGACGCGGCGGCGCCGCCGGTGTAGTCGCGCCCCGCCGGATCGGCGTCGCCGACAAATATCACGAGTTTACCAAGCTTCTGCGCCTCCAGCGCAAGCTCGAGCATGGCAAGATTGCCCCTGCCGATGGGGACCGGCGTGATCAACACGCTATTCGCCCGCGCCACGAGCTTTACACACGCCTCACGTGCGTCCGGGCCAATGGGCGAGAAAGGCGCCTCGACCGCGGTCTCGATTGCCAGCGCCTCGGCAGCGGCATGGTCGCTGTCCAGGCGATTCAGGACGCCCGCGGTTACCTGAAACCCCGCTCGCACCAACGATCCCATCGCTCCGATGCCTGTACCGCCGCCACAAATGACGTGGACATGGTGCGTGAATGCTTGGCTCGCAGCCTCGCGGGTCGGATGGACGGACAGCAGCATGGGCCGGCCCGTGCCAGGGTTGCAGCCGACTTGTATGTCCGCCGCATATGCCGTCCTGAGGTTTCCGGAAGATAGTACGGTCTCCGGCGCGCCCTCGGATACAACCTGTCCGCGACACATCAGGATAAGCCTGTCGCAGTATTGCGCGGCCTGATTCAGATCGTGCAGGGCGGCAAGCGCTCCCTGTCCTCGCGCGCGAGAGCGTCTCTGCACGAGAGTCAACAGCTCCGCCTGGTGCGTCACGTCAAGATGCGCCGTCGGCTCGTCGAGGAGTAGTAACGGCGTCTGTTGAGCCAGCGCGCGAGCGAGCAGGACTCGCCGGTGCTCGCCTCCCGACAGTTGCGTGACGGGCCGTTCCGCCAGATGGAGGATATCCGCGTCCGCCAGCGACTGGGTCACGATCCGATAGTCACGGTCCGTCTCTCCCTTCCATCGATCCACGTGCGGATGTCTACCCATCAGCACGAGATCTCGGACGGAGAATTCGAACAGCGCGCCCTCATGCTGCGGCACAAACGCGAGTCGTTGCGCAATCTCTCGCGGCGTCCAGGAAGCGATATTGCGGCCATCAAGCACTACGGAACCGGAATCGATTCGCATGACCCGGGACAGGCACCGCAGCAGCGTGGATTTGCCGCAGCCGTTTGGTCCGATGAGCCCGACGAGCTCGCCTTCTTTAAGCGAAAGGGATACGTGGTGTAGAATAGGACCAGAACCGTACCCGGCGCTTATCCCTCGCGCTTCCAGTTCCATCATGACTGGAGTGTACCTTACGACCTTTGTCCCACAGGAATTCTCGGGGATCGGGCCGAACCTTGCGGAGGCCAGACAACGGAACGTGAGCCGGCGAGACGTTGAAATAAAACGAGCGGAAGGGGCGGGCGAATCGCCAGATGAGCGTGAATAGTCGAGTACGAGTCGGGCTTGTCGGGTGCGGCGGCATGGGCAACGAACATCTGAACATCCTGGCCAGGCGTCCGGATGTCCTGATCGCCGGAGTGTGCGACGAGCGGCCCGATCGCGCGCGCCGGATGGGCGAGGCGCATCACACCAGGTACTGGACGGACTTCCACGCGTTCATCGCGGAATCGGGACTCGACGTGCTACACATCTGCTCTCCGAGCGGCCACCACGCCGATCAGGGACTGGCTGCCGCGGCGCGGGGCATTCATGTCATTTCTGAAAAGCCGCTTGACATCGACCTGCGGAAGGTAGACCGCCTGATCGCAGCGTGTGACGATCACGGCGTACGCCTCGCCTGCATCTTCCAGAAGCGGATGAGCCCGGGAGTGCGCGCGGTTCAGGAGGCGATCGCGGCGGGCCGAATGGGGAAACTCCTATCCGTCGGCATCTCGGTCAAGTGGTGGAGGTCTCAGGATTACTACGACAAGGACAGCTGGAAAGGAACCTGGATGCTTGACGGCGGCGCGATCGCAAACCAGGGCATCCACTCTCTGGATCTTATGGTATGGATGGCGGGTCCGGTCGAGGCGGTCGAGTACGCCCACATCGAGACCGCGGGGCACCGGATGGAGGCGGAAGACTTCGGGATTGCGGTCGTCCGATTTGCGAGTGGCGCCCGCGGGACGATCGAGGTAACCACATGCTGCAGGCCGGATCTCGCAACACGATTAGAGATCTTCGGCACGAACGGATCCGCCGCGTTCGACGATGCGCGTGTAACGCAGTTCGGAATCGGAGGCCGCGATATGCTGGAGACGCTGCCGGATCGCGGAACACTCACCGGCGGTGGCGCCGAACCCCTGGCTATCGATCTGAGCGGCCACGAGGCACAGATCGAAGACTTTTACTCGGCACTTGCTTCGGGCGGGTCGCATCTGGTGGACGGCCGCCAGGCGCGACTCTCCGTCGATCTGCTGACCAGGATCTACCGTAAGGCGCGGCCCGGAATTAAGCTCGGCACGTAAGAAAGCCGTACTGGAAGGGTCTGAGGGGTCCTACCCCGGATTATGCATGACGGGCACGGAGGCCCATACGGGCAAGCCTGACGCTACGATGGTACTGGCGAGTAGTTCTTGAATAGCATCCCATCGGGCGAGCCCGGCCCAATGATGAATGAACAGCCGACGCTTGTCGGTATGTTCGTTACGAGTGCAGGCTACGGGTCGGCGGAATCACCCAGGAGCGAACGATACCCGCGGCCTTACTCTGCGTCGCGCTCCCCGCGCCAGATTGTTTGCGAAAACAGGTCGTGATAGAGGCGGCCAGGCAGGGCGACGCTTACACGAAATGGAATCCCCAACTTCGCGCAATCGGCGCGAACTGCCCGGACGATCTCTTCATCCGTGTAGCGCTTAGAGACGTGATAAAGGGCGAGGTGCCCGACTCCGGCTTCTTTCGACATTACCAGAACGTCGTTCAGGCAAGCGTGCTCGTGTCCTCGCTCGCGCGCTTCATTGCAGAGATCGTGATCGCTATCCAGGAACGTGCACTCGTGCAGCAGAAACCGTGTTCCCCGAACCGAGTCGGCGGGCAGGACCTGCGTGTCGCCTGAGACACTCAGCAGGACCTCGTCTTCCTGCTGAGTGATCGAGTCACGTCCACCGCGGGCGCGCAGCGCGTCCAGCTCGACCTGTGGAAGGCTCCTCAGTTCGGGCCTAACCCTATCTACCGTCCGGGCGATCTGGTAACCGAGACTGCGCGCTTGTCCCGGCTCTTCACACGGAATGTGGCGCGTTGCATACGCCTGGAGATACCGCCTGCCTTCAAGTTCGATCCGGTCGCCGGCTCGCATCGGCTGCCACCGTACTCGTCCGGACGTCGCCTGGTCGAAATGGGCTAAGAATCGGCTCATCGCCATGATAGATCCGCTGCCTTCAGGGTGAACCACGCGGAGAGGCTGTCCGTTCGCCGCTGCGACCCCTCCACGCAGGTTTAGCAGCTGCGGCAGGCCGGCAACGTGGTCGCGGTGCGCGTGCGACAGAGCGATGATATGGGCCTTGTGGATCTTGCCCTCGAGGAGTGCCGTCGCGCCGTCCCCCGCGTCGAAAAGGATGCGGTGCGTTTCGTCGAGGACAAACGTGGAGATGAGCGGCGTCGAGAAGACGGTGAGGCGAGGCGGGTCCATAGCAGGCAGGCTTTCTCTTCGGCTTCCTTCGACACCGGATGATCGCTCGGAAATGACACCGCTATTGTACCACGACCGATTCGACGCGTCCGGCAGGCGATGCGGCGGTCCGCGTCGAATTGGCCCAGTGAATCAATTTTCGGGCCACGACAACCTGCAGTGCGACCCCGTAAATACTCTGCCTCCGCGTCCGACGCAGGATCAGATGGACGCCGAACGGCGTTAGAGGAGCAACTTGTACGATGTCGAAAGCAATGAACGTTATGGGGGGAGAGCTGGAGACATGCTCAACTGCGCCAATGACGGGGTTCTATAGGAATGGATGCTGTGATACTGGCCGCGACGATCAGGGACTGCACGTTGTCTGCGTCCAGGTTACGCGCGAATTTCTGGAGTTCTCAAAAACGTGCGGCAATGATCTCAGCACGCCGATGCCGCAATTCGAGTTTCCAGGGCTGAAGCCGGGAGACAGATGGTGTCTCTGCGCATCACGGTGGCAGGAAGCCCTGGAGGGCAACAGCGCTCCGGCTGTAGTTCTTGCCGCGACGCATGTCTCAGCGCTCGAGTGGGTGCGGATGGAGGACCTGGTAAAGCACGCGGTCGATCCGCCGAAAGACGGCGCGAAGAAGCTTTGATAGGGTCCGCCTACGCGAGCAGCGGGGCAACGACTTTCCCGGAGACATCCGTCAGGCGGTAGTCTCGGCCCTGGTACCGGTAGGTCAGGCGCTCGTGATCGATTCCCAGAAGGTGCAGAGTGGTTGCGTTCAGATCGTGAATATGGACCGGATCGGCGGTTATGTTGTAGCAGAAGTCGTCGGTCTCTCCGTAGACCGTTCCGGGCCTGACCCCTCCTCCGGCCATCCAGCGCGTGAAGCAGCGCGGGTGGTGGTCGCGTCCGTAGTTGTCCGCAGTCAAGGCTCCCTGGCTGTACACCGTACGTCCGAACTCTCCACCCCAGATGACCAGCGTGTCTTCCAGCAATCCCCGCTGCTTCAAATCGTTCACCAGAGCGGCTGACGGCTGATCCGTGTCCATGCACTGGCCCTTGATCTGCTGCGGCAGGTTGCCGTGCTGGTCCCAGCCGCGATGAAACAGCTGCACAAACCGAACTCCCCGCTCGACGAGTCGGCGCGCCAAAAGGCAGTTCGCGGCGAACGTGCCGGGTTTGCGCGAATCCGGCCCGTACTGCTCGAATGTCGCTGCCGGCTCCTTGCTAAGGTCCATCAGGTCCGGCACCGACGCCTGCATGCGATAGGCGAGCTCGTACTGCGCGATACGTGTGTTAATCTCCGGATCGCCGAAGGATTGCGCCTCCAGGTGGTTCAGCTGGGCGAGCCCGTCCAGCATCCGCCTCCTGCTCGCGATATCGAATCCGGGCGGATTGCTCAGGTACAGTACTGGGTCGCCGACCGACCTCAGCTTGACTCCCTGGTGCACCGATGGAAGAAAGCCGCTCCCCCAGAGCCGCCCGAATAGCGGCTGGTCGTTGCGATTGCCGGATCCCTGAGAGATAAGGACGATGTAGGATGGCAGGTCGTGGTTTTCGCTCCCAATGCCGTATGAGAGCCACGAGCCGATACTCGGGCGGCCGGGCTGCTGCGAGCCGGTCTGAATGTACGTCACGGCCGGATCGTGGTTGATGGCCTCCGTCCAGCAGGACTTGACGAGGCAAAGGTCATCGGCGATCGCCGCTGTGTGGGGAAGCAGGTCACTGAACCACGCACCACTCTTGCCGTGCTGTGCAAACTTGAAGATTGTCGGGGCGACCGGAAAGTTCTTCTGCCCGGAAGTCATGCCCGTCAGCCGCTGGCCCATCCGCACGGAATCGGGCAGATCGATCCCGCGATGCCTCTGCATCTGTGGTTTCCAGTCGAACAGATCGATGTGGGACGGGGCGCCCGATTGGAAGAGGTAGATGACTCGCCTGGCTTTTGGAGTGTGGTGAAGGTCCTTCAGCGCGCCGTAACTCTTCGCAATCGACGGGAGCGGTGCGTTCGCCGCAAAGCCCTGCTCCTGCAGAAGGCCGGCAAGAGCGGCCGTACCAAGGCCCAGGGCTCCTCGTCCAAACAACTGACGGCGTGTCAGCAGCAGTTCGCGTTCTCGGTTCGGATCCATTGTTTCTTTCCCACAGTACGCACGTGTCAACGATGTGATAGGATGACGATAGCTACTGCAAGCGCTTCGGGCATCTCACAGCTTCCTGTCAAGAGTTCTGATATTCAAGCTGCCCGAGCAAGATCAGGCTCTCAAGGTCTTCGTCCTCTCCCGGCAGCCATCGTGCGAACGCGGCACGCACTTGGCCCAGCTGTTCCTCTGTAGCCTGGCCGAGCATCCGAGCTATGTCCGCCACATCCTGTGCGCGACTCGCTACGAATTTCATCAAAACAAGGTGCGGCAGCGGCAGTACCGGCAACCCCTGCCCGTCCGGATTTGTACGCGCCTCCGCTAGAGCGTCCTTGACCCAGTTCGCTCTGCCAAACAATACGTCAATTGGAAAGTCTGCCGGTGATATCCAGCGATCACAGCCGATGCTCTTTGGTCCCTGATGTGTAAAGCCTGCATCTCTGAGCTTCAGAGCAGCGACGTGGGCATCATCATCATGTAGCAGGACGTCCAGATCGTCGGTTACGCGCTCCGGCATGTAGAGCCGAGTCGCCGCTGCGCCGACGACTCCATGGTATCGGTCCCAGAATAGGACCAATGTCGGGAAACTGCATCCGCGTTGTCCGTCGGGTCAGGAAGCCGCGACCGCTCCCGCTGACAGGCCGCTGACGCTTCCTGGCCAGGGATATAAGGAGGCGGCGTGTTCTTGTTGCCGTATCCATTTGCGGCGTCAGTTCTTAGTGACGACTTCGTCCAGGTTCAGAATCAGGCCGGCGACTGCGGCCCATGCGGCTAGCTCAGGGACCGGCAGCGACGCATTGCGCTTCGCCTCGCCTACCGCGAGCATCTTCATGGCGGCGGCGGCGTCCCTGGTGAATACCGCTAGCTCCTGCTGATAGTAGCGCGTCACGACCCTCTGCTCCTCGTCGCCGGGTCGCCGGAGCAGCGCCAGGCGATAGGCGTAATCGATCCGCTGCGCCGGCGATGTTCCGCCCTCAGTCATCAGGCGCTCTGCAAATTTGCGCGCGGCCTCGACAAATCCGGGGTCGTTCATCAGGACCAGGGCCTGCAGCGGCGTGTTTGTAACGGATCGACGAACCATGCAGAACTCGCGCTCAGGGGCGTCCAGCGTCTGCAGTGACGGCGGGGGCACGGTGCGCTTCCAGAACGTATACATGCTGCGCCGGTAGAGATCCTCCCCGTGGTCCTGCACGTAAGACTGCGCGGAGAATCCGCCGCCGAACGCGATCTCCTCCCAGAGACCGGGCGGCTGATAGACATGAACGGAAGGACCGCCGATCTTCTCTACAAGGAGCCCGGAAAGCGCCAACGCCTGATCGCGCACGAACTCCGCCTGCAGCCGGTAGCGCGGACCTCTCGCCAGGAGACGGTTCTCAGGGTCTCGCTCCCGCATCGCCGCGGTCGTCCTTGATGACTGGCGATAGGTTGCCGAGGTGACGATCAGCCGCATCATCGCCTTCGTATCCCATCCACTTCGTATGAACTCCGTCGCAAGCCAATCCAAAAGCTCCGGGTGAGACGGACGCTCGCCCTGCGTTCCGAAATCCTCGGCAGTCTTGACCAGGCCGACGCCAAACACTATCTGCCAGTACCGGTTGACCGCGACTCGCGCCGTCAGTGGATGGTCCGGCCGCACCAGCCAGTTCGCGAGATCCAGCCTTGTGAGTCGGTGAGGTCCCGTGGCCGGCGCGCCTTCTAACTGGGAAACAGTCCTAGCACCGCCAGCCGGACGATCCTGAACTCGGACAGGCAGACCGGGATTCATGTTCTCACACAAGAAATCGGGCAGTCCGGGCTCGACCTTGTCGCCCTTCTTATCGTACTGCCCGCGAACCAGCATAAACGTGTCGCGCGGCTTATCCATCTCCTGCATGACCATCGAGGTCGGAATCACCGCGTCCAGGTCTGCTGCCGCCTTTCGCCGATCCGCCAACTGCTTGCTGAGCTTTTGGTAGGCCGGGTCTTCGCTCGAGAGATAGGTCGTGAGGAGCGCCTGCTGCTGGTCCCGATTCCTCTTCTCAGGGGCGAGAGCGAGGAGCTGGCTGATCGTATCCGACTCGACGATCTGCCGCACTTCTGGTGCCGTGACTTCACGGTCGTAGATTCGGACGTCGTCGATCCGTCCACGGAAGAATGCCGCGCCGTTGCGACTGCCGATGCGAGCGACAACGGGCGTTCGAATCGTGTCGGTAAGGCTGTCGTGAGTGACGTCCGTTTCAACAGGCTTGCCGTCGACATAGATCCTGACGCCCTTGCCCTTACCAGACCCATCGAACGTAACGAACAGGTGTGTCCACTTGTTGAGATCGATCTGATCCTTCGTGTTCACTCGAATTGCGTTCGTCTCCCATTCGTGAATCAGGTGGACATACGCCTTGCGATCTCCGAGGTAGAGGTCCCACCCGCGGAACTTATTCGAGTCGTCCATTCGGGAGACAACGGTCATGGCGCCGTCATCCGTCGGATAGATCCATGCGCCGTAGGAAAACTTGTCGGTTCGTTCGAATGAAATGCCGTTTCCAATCTCGGCATACGTAGCGCCATCAAGCTGGAGTGCGTTGCCAAACTTACCCGCTATAAACTGTGCTTTGCCTCTAATCTGAGCCGCGGGCTGCCGCGCCTGCGCCTCCCTGGATTCAGCCCCTCCGTTCTCATCGAGCGCATACTGTGCGACCAATCCAGTTCCGACCCCGGCGGCATCGTTTTTCCTGGCGCGCATTCTGGTCTCCCAGGCAGCCAGCGCCGGCCCGGCCACTGCTTCGCGCGCCTTAAGCGCCTTCTCCGCATCGGCAACCTGCCGGGTCGCGTCGTCCAGCTTCGCCTGCTGATCAACGGTCGGCGCCTTCAGGAACGGCGCCGCATTGCCTTTCTGGCCGTCGAGGCCGTTTTCCGCGATGTTGTTGAAGAAGGCGTAGAACCGATAGTAATCCCGCTGGGTTATCGGGTCGTACTTGTGCGTGTGGCACTGGCCGCACCGCATCGTAAGCCCCATCCAGGTTGTCGCGGTCGTATCGATTCGATCGAAGATGTAGGCCGCCTGGTACTCTTCGGGGATTGCTCCGCCCTCGAAGTTAATCGGATGGTTGCGATTGAATCCCGTCGCGAGTTTCTGATCGAGCGTCGGGTTGGGCAGAAGGTCCCCAGCAAGCTGCTCGACGGTGAACCGATCGTAAGGCATGTTCCGGTTATAGGCGTTGATGACCCACTCGCGCCATCGCCACATTTCTCGCTGGCTATCGATGTGATAGCCGTGCGTATCCGCATACCGTGCGAGGTCAAGCCAGGCGGCTGCCATGCGCTCACCGTAATGGGCGCTCGCCAGGAGCCGGTCGACTTGCTTTTCGTATGCGTCCGGACTTCCATCGGCCAGAAAGGCGTTTACGTCGGCTGGAGCAGGCGGCAGACCCGTAAGATCGAGGGCAACGCGGCGGAGTAGAGTCGCTCGATCCGCCTGCGGTGACGGCTTCATCCCCTCTCTCTCAAGCCTCGCCAGAATTAACCTGTCGATCGGATTGCGGACCCAGATGGATGCCTTGACGTGCGGAAGAGGCGGCTGTACTGGTGGAACGAAGGCCCAATGGTGCGTGTAGTGTCCGCCCTGCGAGATCCAGGATTGGATCTGGCGCACCTGTGCAGTCGACACTCGCTTACCGGAGCCAGACGGAGGCATATGAATCGGCCCGGTGTCGAGCATGCGTCGCACCGCTTCGCTGGCCGACGGCTTGCCCGGCACGATGGCGGTCCGACCTGACGCCAGCCTGGCGTAAGCGCCCGTCTGCGTATCCAGCCTCAGGCCCGCCTGCCGTTGGCGATCATCAAAACCGTGGCACTTGAAGCAGGCGTCTGCAATGATGGGCCGGACGTCGCGGTCGTAGTCAACCGCTTCAGTGCGTTGTAATCTGTGAACGGGCGGACCCGGTGGTCTCGTGGGCGCCGCAAGGACAGCGCCCGCGAACAAGAGTAGATGCAGCGACCCACACAGGGTGAAACGATTCATGTTTCTCCATGGCCAGACCACTCGAGGCCGGGACAAGCCCCGGCCCCGCGAGACCGCTAGCTGTTGAACATATCCATTATAGCCACCAAATTGTCTTCAATGAGGCTTCGCTGCTCCGGCCAGAACATTTGTGGAAGATCATCGATCGGGAACCACTCTGTCCGGTAAGCATGGGTCGTATCCGTCGCAAGGCCACCAATCTCATTCGCGCGGAAGAGGAAGTAGTGTGTAACCTGCCACCGGTCGCGATCGTAGCTCAGCCTCTCCCGCGCGCCAAGATCCGCCACAAACACAAGATCGGTCTGCCCCGCCTCCTCCTCGATTTCTCGGCGAGCGGCCTGCTCGTCCGATTCGTCCGCTTCGACGCCGCCCTTAGGCAACAGGTAGTCCGGCAGTCCGTCGCCGCGGATGAGCGCCACCAGCAACTGGCCGCCATGCCTACTGACGACAACTCCGCCGGCGCCTCGGCGATCCCGTGCGTCGGGAGGGCGGCGATACCAGGTCGCGTCAATCGACCGAGCTGTCATTTCTCTACTTTCGCGCACTGAGCAGCCCGCGAGTCCTGAGCCATCCTTCCACGCGCTGAGGCCACTGTGATACGAGGTTCTTCGATGGACGAAGTCCATAACCATGTCCGCCTTCCGGATAGACATGCAGCTCGAATGACACCTTCGCCTGCTTGAGCGCAAGAGCGTAGAGAAGCGGCCCCTCGACGTGAACCGGATCGTCCTGTGTCATGGCAATGAACGTCGGAGGCGTGGCGCCGGTGACCTTGACCTCCGGAGCCAGGTTGGTCAGGTCATCCGTTGCCAGGTATGCCGGATAGATTAGGATCGTAAAGTCTGGCCGGCAGCTCTGCTTGTCGGCGTCATCCACGACGGGGTACGTGCGATCCGCTGAGTGTGCGCAGAGTGTCGCGGAGAGATGCCCGCCGGCAGAGAAACCGAGGACCCCGACCCGCCTAGGATCGATGGCCCACTCCCCGGCATGCTGCCGAACGAGTCCGATAGCGCGTTGGGCGTCCTGAAGGGGCGCGGCGTAGCGCTCCAGCTCCTTCCGAGCCGGCACCCGGTACTTAAGCAGTACACTCGTGATGCCTATGGAGTTCAGCCACTCGCAGACCTCGGTACCCTCGAGGTTCATCGCAAGAATGCTGTACCCTCCGCCAGGGCAGACAACCACCGCGGCACCGGTATCTCGCTCCTTCGCCGGCTTATATACGGTGATAGTCGGCTGCGATACGTTTCCAAGTCGGATAACGTAATTGGGAGCTGTTCGGTCCTCATTGGCAGGCGAGGTGTCCTTCTCATCGCCGATGTCGACCCTATCTCCCGGCGCCGCGCCCGGCCAGAGCGCAATCGGTTCCATCGGCTTCAATCTAGCGCCCTCCACAACTGCGCCCGGCCGCGCGACGTGCATGCCTGCCTTCACCACACTGGAAGACGTTAGCGCCGCGGCGAACACGAGCGAAACCGAACAAATCATTGACAATCCCATCTGCGTCAGCCTCCAGGCTACGGAACCTGTTTCAACACAAACGCATCGATGCCGACGAGGTAGCCCTCGGATCGATCGTCCTTGCCGATGACTTTCACCGTTATGGCGTTGTCGCCCTTCTTCAGAGAGACCCTACCAAGCGATATCGGACCCGAGGGGACGACCTCAGGCCCATAGAGATCGATGACCGGTCCG
>JBBQVV010000037.1:0-25818 GCA_038211235.1 Chthonomonadales bacterium
CATCCGGCGGACCGGACCCAAGGATAAAGTAACAGGCGAAAGGCGGTCTGTTACATACGAGAGTAGGCTAAGGGGTTCGTCACTCGCGAGGCTGACCGAGGAAGCGCGACATGATGACCGTTTGCGGTCCGGACTGCGGGAGACCAGCTTGAGGATTGCCATTCGAGTGCTCGCACTGGTTCTAGTTGTTGCCGGCGGAACTAGCAGGGCAGCCGCATGGGACGTGGTGGGCCATCGGCAGGTGGCAGACATCGCGTGGGCCCGACTGAATCTGAAGGCGAGAATGGAGATCGCGGCTATCCTGCGCGCGGGCGAGCCGCGATTCCGTCCGGCGACCGATAGCGAAGAGGACGTTCGCGATGCGTTCCGTGGCGCAGCAACCTTCCCAGACGCCATCAAGCAGTCGAAGTCCGCGCTCTACGAAGAGATCATCGCAGCAATGAACGCGAGGTTCTTTCGAAGCAGAGGACCGGACCTTTCAGACAGTGAGGACTTGCGCTGCAAGACGTGGCACTATTACGACTTGCCGATCCGGGCAACGGGACGTCACGGACCGAAAGAGTCGAACGCTCTGAAGGCGCTTGGTTTGGCTCGTTCCGAGTTGCAGCATCTCGAACGAACGGCGACTCCCGATCGAAGGATGGAGTGGTGGTGGCTCGCCTGGGTCGAGCACCTGACCGGCGATCTGCATCAGCCGCTCCACTGTGCCTCGAACTACGAGACACTGGCCGGTGGAGATGCTGGCGGAAACCTCTTTCCAATTCAGGACGAGGATTCGCACACGCCGGGCAGGCTCCACGGATATTGGGATGCCGGTATACGTCGAGCCATTGCCGCGGATAGCGAGCGCGATCTCTCGCCCGCCACTGAGGACGTATCGCGTCGCTGGATTAAGGAGTTTTCGCCGTCCGCGACCGACGCCGGGAACCTCCGCGTGATGGGATGGATCCGCACGGGCGCAACGCTCGCGGAATTGATCGTCTACGCCGGGATCGAGTGGGACCACGCGCCGACTCCGGACTACGCGGTCGCGCAGATCGCTCTGTGCAAGCGGCAGGCGGTGCTCGCCGGAGTGCGGCTTGCCGCAATCCTCAACGAGACCCTGGGCAAGCAGCCTCGACGAGGTAGTAGGGCTAGGGCTTAGTTTACCCGTATGGCTCCCCCGCCGACTGGGTTCATTAATAGCGCCCCATCGGGCAAGGCCAGCCCAAGGATGAATGAACAGCCGACGCTTGTCGGTATGTTCACTACGAATGCAGGTTAGGACGCGGATTCGGGTCCCATTGCGCGCCGATTGTCAGTGCCGCGCGCCGGCCGGCGCGAGCCGTACCAGGATCGTTTTGATCTCGAATCTGTGCAGATCGAATTCGACCGTGTTTTGCTTCACTCTCAGCTTCGCGCCTGGCTCCTCGAGAAGGTTTGCCTCGCTCGCATACTCGATCCCCGCATTAAGTTTCAGATTCACTCCGGTGGTTGCCTTCCCGGATGCCTCGTAAACCCGGATGACGGTGCTCTTGCCCGGGCCGGACCTGCAGGAGGTCAGGACGACGTTGGCATGTGATATCTTGAGCCATCCCCAGCGTGGAGGTAGCGACCCTGAGTGTGCCTCGGCCTTATGGACGAGCAGAGGATTGTTGAACTCCAGTCCGCGCAGGTAGATCCGAGCGTCCCTCCAATCCCCGCCGTGTGGGATCACGCCGTATCGGAACTGGAGCGGCCTGCCAAGCTCGAATCCGCTCTCCGAGGTCATTCCCGGCTCAAATCCGCCTCCAAATCCGTAGCCGCCAATGCTGTGCGACCGCATCAGAGAGAGCATCAGGGTGTCCTCGCTGACCAGGTTGCCGGGCATGCCGGCGTTCACCAAAGCCACACCATGTCTCTTGTCGCTGTAGTCCGCCCACTGCTGCGCCGGAAACTCAATCCCGATCGGCCTTTCAATCGCGCCGAACGGTATCTCTTGCACATTCCTTCCACCATGAACCGGAGTAGGGAAGAGGACCTGGTACCGAACATATTTCTCATTGTTCACGAGCTCAGTTGTGATATCGACGCGATGGACACCGGATATTAGACGAACGCGGGTTGCAAACGTGCCGCCGCCGAATGGATGGGAGACTCGGACTTCGGAAACGACCGGTCCACGCTCGACGGACGATTCACTTCCCGATGGGCCGGTGCTAAGCAGCAGCGTGGCGGTCGTTGGGACCGGCTGGCGGTTTGTGGCGGCGATATAGCTCGCGCCGTCGAGGCCGTGGTAGAGCTCCCACAGATCGCCCTTGTCCTCCTGCCGAGCCACTACATTTCCCGGTCCGTCGAGTGATTCCCGCTGTTCTAGCTTGTCGTACAGTCTCGTCACCGCACCTGTGTTTCGATCCACGGTTACGCGGTAGAACTCGTTCTCAATGACACTTTCACGCGTGCTCTCGACGTTCGTCCGCGACTCCGCGCCGCCTGCGCGCTTCGGCACGATGTGGTAGGTCGCATATCCCAGCGCCGGGACGTCGCGGGCGATGAACGCGAACGTGGCCGTCTTGATGTCTCCGTCACCGTACCGAGTGGTCGAAATGATCTGCACCGGTACGGCGGCGCCGTCCGGACCATGCAGCTCCAGGGATCGGACGCCGCGTTCCGAGATGCCGACCTCAACTTCCGCGTAATCCGCGCGGCTCCAGCCAAGCGTATTGAACACGATTACCGGAATGCCGCTGCCCCGTGTGTCGATACGCGCCGAGATGTACTGCCATCGAGTGGCGGTCATTTCGTCCGCCAGGCGGCTTGCGAGGTCGTATCCGCGCCGCACATCCTCATAAACGTGATCGGTCATTACGCCGGATGCAAGATCGTGTGTCTGGTTGAACAGCACTGGTTCCCATGCGCGCCAGATCATCGCTTCATCGCTCGGCGCACCTAGCCAGGCGGATAGCGCGCCAAGCTTCTCGGCGGTGAGCAGCCGCGTTTCAATGGAACGGGTGGCCTGCTTTAGCTCAGCACGGCTGCTATAGGTGCCTTGAAAGATCGGATTGAAATCGCCGGATAGGATAGGCGTGTTCTTGCGCTTCGCGACAACTCTCTCAAAATCGGTCGGAACGGAATAGCGAATCGTAAACGGCCTGTCCGGGTCACGGTTGTACTGCCCGATCAGCGGCGGGACGTACTCTTCCGGCTCGGAGACGTCTACGCCGGAGAGGCCAACTCGTTCGGCGCCGTTCACGTGCGGCGTCAACGAATCGTATCTCTGTTTGAAGAACGTGGCGAACGGCGCCGGCTCTTGCGGTGGGCCGTAAAACAGGCCGTAGAATCCCGGCAGCCAGAATGCGGGAATGGTTGTGCCGTCAATGCCGCGCCAGTTGAACTCCGACGGAATCCCGTCGTTCGGAACGCCGCGGCAGAACCAGAACGACTTGTAGCCCGCGAGGCGCAGCATCTGTGGAAGCTGCGCGTGGTGGCCAAAGGTATCCAGCAGCCAGCCGACCGTGACATCGATTCCAAGCTGATCACGACAGAACCGTTTGCCGTACTGCATCTGACGGACGAACAGCTCGCCGCCCGGCTTTACCACGTCTGGCATCACGTCCATGCCGCCGACAATCTCAAGCCGCCCCTGTGACACAAACCTTCGAAACGAGACGGCCTCCTCCGGGTACCGCTCAAGGAACGGCTTGATATAGGCGACCTGATCCAGCGTAAACTTGAATTCCGGGTATCTCTTTAGTAGGGACAAAGCCTGAAGGATATGGGGCAGTCCCATCTCCAGATACTCGTCCCGAGTCTTGAAAACCGCTCCCTCCCAGTGGGTGTGCGGGATGTAGTATAGCGCCGGCTTACTCGCGGGGTCGCCCGGCTGTGCAGTCGCGGTAGCGGAGCCGCACACGACGACAACGATCGCCAGGATCCGGCAGAAGCGGCTGGAATTCATTGCATACGGATTCCCTTCGGTGACAATAAGCGTGGAGGTATCTGGCTAGATTCCGGCGGGTGGCAGGGTATTCCTTCGCAATTGCGTGACTGTCTTGTCGTACCAACGTTGAAGGAAAAGCAGTGGATGTCATGGAATCGGCCGCTTGCGTGGGCGGTTGCCCCGCGGTGTCGGTTGAACCCGTCGCCCAAGAGCAAGAGAGCGAGGCCATGGCAATGCCCACAATCACGGTCGCGGTGGCTTTCCTGATCGCGCCATTACTCATGGCACATGCATCGGCAGGTCCGCCATCGACGTTCGCTCCACTTCCGCGGCTCAAGCATGTAATCGCGGTCATTGCGCACCGGGCGGGCCGCGGAATCGCACCGGAGAATACCCTGGCCGCCATCCGCAGCGCAATCACTCTTGGCGTCGATTACGTCGAGCTCGATGTCCGCGCGACGAAAGATGGCCGTCTTGTGATCATGCATGACGGCCGTGTCGATCGAACCACCAACGGCAGTGGAGCGGTCAAGGATCTGACCTTGGCGAAGATTCGGGCGCTTGACGCGGGCAGCAAGTTTGATGCAAAGTATGCCGGCGAGAAGGTTCCAACATTCGAGGAGGCGCTCAAAGTGTGCAAGGGCAAGGTCAATGTCTATGTGGACCACAAGGAGGCGCCGTCGGAACAGGTGTTTCGCGCGATCAAGCGATTCGGAATGGAAAAAGAGGTCGTGGTCTACAACGGTCCGGAGGGTCTGAACGAGTGGAAGCGCATCGCGCCGCATATTCCGGTGATGCCCACCTTGCCCGACGAATATCGCCGGAGAGGAGGGATCGCCGACTTTGAGCGGACGCTGGCCGCAGAAGTGCTCGATGGAAGCCTTACGGAGTGGACGCGGGAACTTGTAGATCAGTGCCATGCGATGGGCGTTAAGGTCTATGTCGATAACCTCGGCGTAAATGACAATCCGCCGGGCTTCCGCAAAGCTATAGAGATGGGGGTAGATGGAATTCAGACCGACTATCCGGACCAACTGCTCGCCTATATGAGAGAGAATCCACCCGTATTGCGGTAACCTTGCCCGGACTACGGCGATCCGTAGTTCCACCTACGTGAAAGCGATCGGCAGCTGCTTCGCGGGGCCGGTAAATACCGTACCGCTTGGCAACTGCCGAGGCACGAGACCACCGACGACCTACGACATGTCTCCGTACAGGACCTGGATATAGTTCACCTGTCCCTCATGATACACGGTGTTCCAGTAGAACAGGTCGATGGCGAAGTCCGCCCACGTGGTGGCCTTGCCATCGTGCACTGGATCGATCGTCGCATCGCCGATCTTGTCGGCCGGGAAGTTTGCGATCGCGGTCGCAAGCGACTCCGTTGACGACTTGAGCCACGCGAGGCAATCCGCCTTATTGCGGCGGGCGTCGGTGGCCACTTTGTACTCATCCCAGCTGATGGGCGGCATCTGCCCGGTTCGATAGCCGCGCGCAACCCACTCATTCAAATAGGCGCATTCGAGCGCCTGGTCCAGCGCATCGCGGCCTTTGTTTCCCTCGGTCTCCGGGTGCCACCCGATTCGATCGTCCGGCATCTTGGCGACGGCGTCGTGCAGCGCGGTCCCGGCGCTGCGAATCTTGCCGGCGAGGAACTGTGGCAGGTTGACAGCAGACATCCTTGGCGTACTCCTTTTCTCCCCATGAAAATGGGCGTTCCCCAACACTTGTCGGAGCAAGGGAATCCCCGACCATACGATAGAACTGCAATGCCTTTCGCCGGGCAGTTCCCGCTTTCCTTCCAGTTGCCGCGCGTCAGTCTCCGGAATGTTCAAGCGCGCCCGCAACTGCTCGGTCGAAGGTCACTGTACTGTTCGACCGGTTCGGGACCGCACGCGTGCAGCGGCGACTCCTTCGCGCACCAGCCCTTTACCGGTAGCGGTGTCGGGTGCGACATAGGGAGGAAAAGCCCGGCTCGGAATCGCGCTTTTACGTCGACAGGAGGATGGATGGACCGGAATTGTGCTTATGTATCCGGCGTACCGGCAGATGCGATCGCTACCGTGACGCGCACTCATGAAGGGGGCAGTCCGGAACGAGTAGAGTACTTCGTAGATAATGATCTGGTCGGGATTCGTTTCCTGTCAAGAGATGGCGACCTGGAGGTAGAGTATTCGCACCGAAACGGCAAGAGGCACGGGTGGCACTACCGGTGGGATGAGCCTGGCAAACTTAGGTCGACGACCTGCTACGTTGACGACGTCGAACACGGTACCGCTTACCAGTGGGCCGATGATGGGAGACTGATAGGCACGTATACGATGGTGCATGGCACGGGGACGGACCTCTGGTGGGAGGAATGGGACGGGACTATCAATCTGGCCGAAGCCTATGAGGAGCGGGATGGCAAGCGACACGGGCACGAGTGGTGGTTCCATTCGGGCATGCCGGGACATCTATCGATCGAAAAGCAGTGGCACGATGGTCAGCAGTACGGCATCGAGCGGGAATGGAATCCAAATGGCCGCCTGCGTCGCGGATACCCGCGCTACTGGATTCACGATCAGCGTGTCACCAGGCGGAAGTATCTTCGGGCCGCCGCCAAAGACTCGACCCTGCCGCCATTCCGCCCCGAAGACAACGCACCAGCCCGGGCCTTTCCACTCCTTGTCGCCGAGAACCTTCGGAAGAGCATCTGATGGGGTGCGATCTATTCTTGCATCGCTATGGGTAGGTGAAATACTCCAGCGTGACCTATTCCGTCAGCCAGACACCATTGTCGGAGGAGTAGAACGCGATCTCCGCGGATGGCATCTTCCCGGATCGCACCGTCAGCACAATCGGCTTGCCGCGTCGCGCCCCAACCCTGCCTTGGAGCTCGGCCGAAGAAACTCTCCCGGATCGGTTGCGATGCAGCGTACCGGTCTAAGGAGACCATCGTCCAGAACGGACGGATTCTGGGAGGCGCGCAATAGATCCTCGCGGGCACTCTCCAATCGAATCCGCTTATGCAGGCAGGCCGCGACGAGCAGATCGTTGCGGCTGGAGCCGGAAAGGTTCCGATGAACGATCTTCTGGCTGGGACTTAATTTGCAGTAGAGGCCGATAAGCTCATCTCTTGTCTGCGTCCGAGAACCGCACAACAGCCCGCCAGGCGGAGGAATCTGCTTCTTAGCCCGACCGTTTCGATCAGGCGTCGGTAGGTGATACTTTAGTACTTTCAACAATGTTGCCATCTCCTGCACGTCTTCGCCGCGCAGCAGCTCGTCGACGATAACGCGCTGCCTAATGGACGGCATGGGAAACGGGATGCTTGCAGCAAGAGCGAAGAGCGGAAGGCACACGAACAACCACATTAGTGCGAGCGAAAAGACTGGAGATGACTCGCGCATAACGACGCAGATGAAAACCATCACCGGCCAGACACTGCCATAGAGAACTAACTGCAAGCGGTGCTGGAGTCTCGATTCTCGCGCGAATTCGTCGGTGAGCAGTTGAATTCGCTGCTCTTCTGCCCGCGTAGAGCTCTTAGCCGCCGCCTGTTTCACTGGCTCCGGCTGGCTGACTTGATAGTGACTCGATGTCTCGGTTTTGCTGGTCTGTTCGATTACGGTTGCCATGTGTTTACCAGTCGCTCCGATCGCCGTATCCCGGCCGGAACAGTGTGTTCTCATTTTCCGCCACAGACCTTGAAAGCGTCGCCAGGTACTCTTCAGGCCGTGCGCCATGGTATCGTTCAACGGCAAACCAACTAATCCTCCTGCCGCCGTAAGTTGCCGACTCACTGTCGAGGGGTATCGGCCCGGCGATGGGTCGTCCGGGACCGTTCGGCGGTACAATGGGAGCGTGGATTTTGCCGAAGCGCGTTCTCACGTTTTCCTCGTCGACGGTTCGAGGCAGTCTTGCCGCATGTTAGTTACACGCTCGATCACGAATTGTGCACGTTGGCAAATGCGATCGGTCAGGCGAAATGAGTGGTGACAATCCATTCGGCAGCGGCGAACGAGGCCTGAGCCCGGTAAGTGTACGCCGCAATCGAACCATACTCCTAGCCGAAGTGACTCTCTTCATGTTTGCCTCGAGCGTGCTCGATGTGCGAACTCTTCTGCCGGCGTTCGTGAGAGGCTACAGCAGTTCCTTAATCCTCATCGGCCTCTTGCCCGCAATCCGCTCGGGCGGAAACCTGCTGCCACAGCTGATTGCCGCGCACTTCATGCGCTCGCATGCGCGAAAGAAGCCGTGGCTCATCGCCGGGTGCCTGATTCGCAGCCTCCCAGTCGCCGCAACGGCGCTGTTACTGGTGTTCCAACCCCACGCGTCAGCGGCCATGGTTCTGGGACTGCTATACGTCTCACTAACGATCTTCGCCGTCGCGAACAGTTTCGGCAGTCTCGCCTGGTGGGACATCCTGGGAAAGGTGATTCCCCGCGGCGAACGTCCAGGCTTTTTCGGGGGGATGATGGTCGGCGCATCGACCATGGGAATTGCCGCCGGCTTGCTGGCTAAGGCGCTGTTCGATAGTCCGCGCTGGCACTTTCCCCAGAACTACGGTGTGCTGTTCGCTCTGGCGTTCACGGCGCTGGCGGTAGGGGTTACGCTATTCTTCTGGCTGGACGAGCCGGCCGGCAGCGGCGAACCGCGGGCCGGTACGCGTCTCGGATCGATCGAGCAGCTGCGACGTCTTCTTGGTGACGGCGGTCCGTTTGCCCGCCTCATGCGTGTGCAGTTGCTGATAGGCGTGCCCGCGATCGCACAGGGGATCTACACTCCCTACGCGCTCGGCGAATTGAAGCTTCCTCTCGATGTCACGGGCATCTTCGTGTCTGCCGCGGGCGTCGGCGTCGGGGTTGGCGGTCTGCTTCTTCCAATTGTCGCGCGCCGGCGGGACAGCCGGACCGTGCTTGCGGTCGTAGCCGTTTCGATCATACTGTCTCCCCTGCTCGTTGCGCTGGCAGGATCGATTCCGGCCGCGAAGTGGATACGCGAAGCGTGCTGCGCGGCAAGCTTCGCCTGTCAGGGACTGGCGACGACCGGCCTGTTTATTGGAGTGAACGATCTCGTGCTGGCGATGTCGCCTCCTGCTGAGAGGCCGCTTTACGTCGGGCTCTCCAATACTGTCGCCGGCCTGCTCGTGCCCCTGCCGCTGATCGGTGGAGTTATCGCACAGAAGTTTGGTTCGGCTGCGCTACTCTGGCTGTGCCCGCTGCCGGCATTTGCGGGACTGGCAGCTCTCCGAAACCTGCATCCTCATGCCCCATCCACTACCGGTGGGAGCGTCCGGAAGGTGGAGGAGCACAGCTAAGCCATTCAAATAGCTGGCCGGACCTGAAGCCTCGTTAAACGGTTGTACTGTCCGCCTTGTGGTCTGCGCTGCATTACGTCCTCTGCGTACTATTCTGGCGCAGGCTTGCCACCTGCCGATGCCGCACTGTCTTCCCGAGTCTGTTCGACTGCCTTGCGCTTCTGCATCCACGCCATGTAAGGGATCAGGAGCGGACATCCGAATATGAGCGCAATCGTGGCAGCCAGCGCCGGCGCCATATCATGCCAGTCCATGAGCGCGGTCAGCCGGTTTTCAGAAGGCTTCCCGGGCAGGTAGGTGACCTGAACCGTATCGGTTCGCCGGCCATCGTGACTTTGCCCTCATCGAGGCGCACAACGTCCCGCCAGCGCATGCTGCGTTTCCGAAAGGCGGCGAGCTGAACGATCTCTGAACCGTCTAGTTCGTAGACCGTCATGGTCTCAATCAGCATCCAAATCGACAAGTACTCCATCAGCCCGAAGATCAGGATCCCGCCGATGGCGACAGTCACCATATGGGAGTGCGCAGGATTCGTCAGTGCATCGTGCAGAAAGTATGTGTACATCCCGACGAAAACGATGAAAAAGATCAGCAAGGCTTTGGCTTCTACTCGCTTTGCCAGGCTTGACGTATAGCGCTTCATCGGGACCCTCCACGCCCCACGATGGACACGTTTCGGTTTCGGCTTAACCCACAGCATCAGATACGAGACGAGATGGGAATTGTATGCGGGCATCAACATATCAGCGCGGAAGGACACAGGGATTTTGATGGTTGGGAGTCGAATGTCATCGCGGGTTGATCTGGTCTGTGCGAACGCATTAATGCATCGTAGCGCTGGTTTGGCCGTAGCGCCGCCAAGTACAGGCCGATAGATTGCGGGAAATGTGGAGAGGAGAGGTGAACCAAGTGGCACAGGTAAAGTTCGGCGTGTCAAGCTATTCGTTCTGGCACTTTCGCGGCCCGAAATACTCTTTGGAAACCGTGATCCAGCGCGCAGCTGACCTGGGAATCCAGGGCGTTGAGGTACTGCACCAGCAGATGGAGAGCGAGGAACGCTCGTACCTCCACCGGCTGAAGCGACATGCCTTTCTCAACGGTGTTGACCTGATCTGTCTCTCGATACATCAGAACTTTGTGTCGCCGGAGCCGGAGGTGCGCCGGCAGAACGTGGAACATACGATCCGCTGCATCCATACAGCTCACGATATGGGCATTCCGTGCATCCGACTGAACTCCGGGCGCTGGGGGACGGTGGAGTCCTTCGACCGCCTGATGAAGCTGCGTGGGGAAGAACCGCCGCTCCCGGGCCATACCGACGACGAGGCATTCGAATGGTGCATCGAGGCTGCCGGGCAGTGCCTGGAGGCAGCAGAGAACCACGGCGTGCTGCTCGCGCTCGAGAACCACTGGGGCCTGACTCGGGAGCCGGAGGGCGTTCTGCGGATCGTTGACGCCATCAGGTCTCCGTGGCTCGGCGTGCTGATGGACACAGGCAACTTCCTGGAGGCGCCGTACGGGAAACTGGAGCGGTTGGCGGCGCGAGCCGCCTATGTGCACGCAAAGACCTACTTCGGAGGCGGGGAGTGGTACACCCTGGACCTCGATTACCGAAGAGTGGCGGCGATCCTTGGCAAGGCCGACTACCGGGGATATATCTCCCTGGAGTTTGAGGGCAAGGAGGACGCCGATACCGCCGTCCCGAAGAGCATTGCAATGCTTCGAGGGGCGTTCGCAACGTCTCCGTTGGGCGAGGCTTGAGGTATGAGAGGAGCTTGCAGACTCCTACAGCGGCGATTTAGACGACGGTATCCGTCATTTCCTGGCTGCGCTGCTGCTCCAGCGAATGAGCGAAACTCGCCATTCTTCTTAGCAGTGAGTTGTAGCGAGAATAGGCGTTTTCGCCATGGGACATTTCAAGAAGCTCGTACAGCTGGTGTTCAACAGGCCGACGAATATCAATTCTGACGGGGACCTGAAGTCCCACGCTTCTTAGCCGAGGCGAGGCGAGCAAGACCAATAATCCGCATTCACCGGGCACGGCCTCGCCAAGCTCGTTCAGTCCGGCAAGCACGAGATCCGCGCCGGGCAATCCGCTCAACTGTTCCCTCAAAGGATCACCCTTTTCGATTTTCAGCGTCCGTTCTCAAGAATGCCTGGACCTTGCGCTTAAATGCGCTCGGATCGATTGCCGGATAGCGGATGAAGTACGGCAGAATGGCTTCCGATAGCCTTGATAGTTCCGAGCTGTTGATGAACTCCAGTTGGCTCATTGCCCGCACGTCCGCAAGATCACGCTCGGCAATTGCCTCGAAAACGCCCCCGGGTTCCGGATCTAGTTTAATGTCGACGTCGATCGTTTGGTCTCTAATCCCCAGGATTAGAGCGCTTGACCCACCAGTAATGAATACTGTACCTGGCGTCGACGCGCGACGTCCAATGTGCATCATGAACCGTTCAAGTTTTGCTCGGTCTACGTGCCGGCGCATTGGGACCTCATGCTATAGGCAGGACATCTCGATCCAGGGACTCGAACAGATTGGTCCACTTCACTGCGGACTGAGAGAGCCTGCTAGCTCCTCTCATGATAGCACGGTTCAATCTCACGGCGTTCTTTTGTCTTGTCGTGTCCCGCGGCGAGTGCCGCGTAGTTGAATACGGATCGCGAATTTCATACCATCCTCGGTACACATAGAGAATGCGTACGGTTATCGCCGTACGCATTCTCAACCAGCGGCACATTTGCCAAGGCTATTGGCGAACTGCGACCACGTGTTGCGCCTGAGCGCCAGTGTGCGAAGCTTGCATCTGGGTCGTAAGCTTCGTGAGAGCATCCAACTGCTGCCGTTGCGCCAGTCTTAACGATGCCAACTCGGTCTTTAGCGAGGCGATCTCGGAGCTCTGAGCCGTCTTTATCGCCGCGATCTCCGTACGCTGGGCCTCAATCTGACGATGTGATTTCTGAACCTCGTTGAGCAGCATGGGAGTAAGCAGGTGATAGTAGATGGTGAACGGCTTACCTGCTTTGTCATACTGGACGAGTTCCGGAAAGACCTTCGCGACCTGCTCCGCGATCAGGCCATATTGAACGGGGTAGGCACCATTCTGCGCGGCCTGTTTGTACCGGAACGTCACCGGGCGCAACAGCATCAGCTTATCGCTGACAGCCCCGATGTCCTTGATATCCTTCTTGAACCGCTCTGAAGACGTCAGAGTGCCAAGTTGGCCCTGCGCGTTGATAAATACGGCAACTCCGCCGGTCGCCGTAACGCCGTTGATCCCGGCAATGTAGGTCGCCTGTTGGCTGCCATCCGTTCCGATGCGTATGGTCCCGGTATCCGAGGACGTGCCGCGGTTCCCGATCTCAATGTTGTCGCTGCCCGTCGTGAGCAGCTGACCGGATCCGTAGCCGAGCGCGATGTTGAAACTCCCGCTCGTGTTGTGCAGCAGGGCATAACCACCGCTCGCGGTATTGAACGACCCCGTCGTGTTGTTCAACAGGGAGTAGGCACTGTTCGCCGCGTTGAATTGCCCCGTTGTGTTGGCCGCGAGGGCGCGATTTCCGACGGCTGTGTTCAGTGAGCCGGTAGTGTTAACGAAGAGCGCCTGGAAGCCGTCCGCCGTATTTCCTAAACCGGTGGTGTTGTTGAACAGAGCCTGGCAAGCGTTGGCCGTGTTATAGACGCCGGTTGTGTTCGAGGCGAGCGCATTGCTTCCATTTGCTGTGTTGAAGCTTCCCGAGGTGTTGTTGGCGAGTCCGAAGTAACCGTTGGCAGTGTTGCCGATACCTTCGACGTTTAAGTTCAGCGCAAAGTACCCGTTCGCGGTATTCCAGCTGCCGATGGTATTGCTCCCGAGAGCTCGATAACCGGTCGCGGTATTGCGGATACCCGTGGTGTTGGTCGCCAGAGCCTGGAAACCGAAGCCCAGATTTGATATATCCAACGCCGCGTTTGAGGAACCACCAGACCCAAAATAGGTGGATTGTGCTTGAGAAGCCGTTGCCGCCAGCAGCAGCAGTGGCACGAGCGCACGCTTGAAGAGCAGGCAGGGATGCGCGATTCGAAGTTCTGCATACATGAGCAATCTCCCTATTGGTTCCGAGGAACCGGCACAGGTCGAGGACGCCGTCGAAGAGACTGGCGAAGAACGATTTGCGACCATTCTGTTTTAGGGAATACGCACTTTTACTGTAATAGTTTCCAGACATCAGTCAGATTGCCACTGGAGTCTTCATTGCCGATTCCAGGGCGGACGATGAGATGCGGAAGCGCACCAAGTAGAGATGATCCCGGATAGCACTCCACGCGCTCCAACGACGACCGAAACTGCGGCATCGCGCAGCTTGACAGCTTCCAGGCGTGCGTGGCATAATGACTTTGTCATGCAAAGTACTCTCTTCAACATCAAGGTTCTTATGGGCGATATCACGGTCCGTTCTTACACACCGTGAGGACACAGTCCGAGACATCCGTTGACGCACCGGCTGACCACAGGAGGCTTGAAGTCTTGACCAATGACGCGATCGGCAGGCGGAGGAAGTACCTCTGGGAAAAGACCGCAGCAAATCTCATCGCGGCCACATGCGTTATTGCCGGTCTGCTCGCACTCGCCAGCACCGCGCTCACCGTGCTGACGATATGCATTTCGCTCGCCTGGGGAGGTTATCGAGACTGGAACACGCCACCGCCTCCGGACGATGGCGGTCTCATTGGCGGTCCCGGCGGTTGGACGATATTCGACCTTCTTAACACTTTCGGCCCGTGGCTGTTCGGCGGCCTTCTCGCGACGTTCATTCTGTGGCGGTGTCTGCGACAGGCGCACGCGCACGTACTATCCATTCCGTATGTAGCGCCGCTGCGTGAACAGATCGCCTCAATTGCACCCGCGGAACTATTGGTTCGCGGTTCGACCCGGCCGGCAGCAAAGGAGAATCAGCTATTGCGAGCGGCGAACGGAGGCATCGTTGCCAGTGCGGACGAAATGTTGCGCGCGGTGCCCTTATGCCGCAGCGAAGATGACCACCAAAATACGGTCAATATCGAGTCGTGGTTATCAATATAGGAATCCAGATCCTGAAATCAAAGTGAGAACACATGCTCTAAGCGAAACCACCGCATTTCAGACACGTCGAATGCGTCTGCTGGCAACGTCGTTGCGACACCATTTTGGAACAGTTCTACTAGTCCTCTAAATCCAAAGAGTTCCCCATCTGTCCACTGCAGTTCCCAGTCATACGGTGTGGGAGACCCGAGGTCCACCGACAAGGCGTTAACGCCCTGTGGCAATGCATCCTCAATGGTGTGGTTCACGAAAACAGCATCGTGTCGCGTATCCGAGATTTGGAATATTGTTCTTGACACATTCCGCGTAGGTATTCATGATCGTCCAGTTCCACAGTCTGGCTCCGTTCAGCCGCGCATGGGCGAACTCAATTTGCTTACCGACGGCAGAGCCATTGATTGTGCGTGATGCTGTGGTGCCGGTGGCTACAATGCTAAATACGAAGGACGCAAAGAACGAACTGTGACCGGGCTTCATTTCGACCAAAGGCTCACCGTAACTTCGATGCGACTGGCTTCATACAGACTCGAACGAACATACCGAAACTCGAAGTGAATGTACCTGAACAGATCAAATCCCTAACCGTCGTTCTGTGTCCTCCTGCACGACTCGCACTTCCGCTTTGATCCGACCTGGCGATGACCGCAGTATCGACAATTTACGAATTCGTCTGCTGGGACAGGCAGACCATACCCTTTTGCCATGTTTCGCTTGGCTCGTTCTCGCGCATCTGTCTTCGCACTCCTCACGTCTGCCTGTACCTTTTCGTATTGCCCTTTGGTGATAGAAGCGCGTTGTCCGATTACTTTCTGGATTCCTGGATCAATCGCATTAGGATCGAATCGGAGGACGAGATAAGCACGGGATGCGTAAAGGCTAAGACTACCGACAAGCAACGCAACGCTTACGCCGATCTCCGCCCTGCCAACCTGAGTTGCGCTAACGGCAAACGTCAGGAGAGACAAGAACATTCCGGCCACAGACGCAGTCAATAGGATTCCGCCGACGGAGTTCATCCACGTCCTGTAGGTTGCCTTCGCAATGGGGATCATGTCTGTTTGCATCCAGCCGCACGACGGACAAGGGACTGGATCAATGGACGTGTGGAGCAGGACTTCGAGTTGGTGTTCGACGGTTTCGTACTGCTTCCCCGTCGGGCTGCTCAGTGCGCCAGTTGAATGTCGGGTAATGGTGTAAACATAAGCGAACTGGCATTTCTCGCATATGACCTCCTTGGCCCGTGTACCGGTGACTTTCGCGTGCGTGCCCGAACGGGCAGTCCCGACCCGACCGCCCAACCGACTCACGCCAAAGAGGCGGTGAAGAATTAGATGGAGCAATGTAAGAAGAGACTCTCCACAGGTCCTTATCGTGACGATACTGCCAAGGACAGAACGTGCTCTGTTGCCCGGAAATCTGCCGCATCTCCCGGTCCGCAGCCGGTTACGTATTAAGAGGACTCTGCTTCGTGATCCTTAGAATACCATAGTCCAGGTGGCGAGTTGAAGTCATCGCTCGTGCACATTCGCGATGGTTGCGCTTTCCTCCACGAAATCTTAAGAATCAGCTAAGGAATGTTCAGGTTCCTTGACTCCGAATGCGGTGGCGGCCCGATATCAATCAGGCAGTACCTATTACATGCGTGCCAACACGGCGCGGATAGTGCCGGATTCGTACAGTTGTGGAAGTTCCGGCGCGATGGGATCGCTTCCCTCGCTAAGCAGGTCGCGAAGGGATGCCGGATGATAGCAGCGTCTTTGCTTATGTCACCTCGATCGAGTGGTCGAAGTGGCCGCAGGCGCGGTTGCGGCGGCAATTAATCGTGAGAGTGCACCTGGTAACAAGTGCACGTCTTCAAGAACTCGATGCACCTTGCATTATGGAGGGCCACCATGGGCGGCTTTGGAAGAGCGACATGTCCTTTCATTAATACACGCCGCCGCAACCGCGCCGCGAACAACTCTTGGGCAGCACTGATTCTCTCCTCCTGATCGGAACACCGTCTCTAGACTTATTCTTCAATGAGGGTCGGAACGCAATTGTGCTCTCGGCGCTCAGTTCGGAGTACCAGTGGGGATAGGATAACGTCCAGAATTCAACGGCATGCATAGCTACCTCCTGGGTTCCACGGACGACCTAACCTTTAACGCTAGCCTCCATCGACGCGCCATACGGGCCAGGCGGAGGGATGCGCCCTGCCGCGCAGCATGGCCGATGAGGGCAGGGTTCCACCGCGATCATTCCCATACGTGGAACAAGTGATATACTCCGCAGACAACAATACCAACGCCGCCTTTTGTCCCATCGATTTCACTGAGCACCGGAACACAATGGTGCTCTCGGCGCTCAGTTCGGAGTGCCAGTGGGGACGGCATCTCGAAACCGGTGTAGGTCGGCGATCTGATGTTCCAACGCGTCGAGCCTCGATGCTGAGAGGGCAGGTACTTTCTGGCACGGTGCACCAACACGATCACGCGACTACAGAAAGGGCGACGGATTTCAGCTACGTCACTGAGGTTTCGAAGCATTCCGCAGCGTTGTGCCCCTTGCCACGAGGCGGTCGGAAACAGATCGCTGCGGCGCGTTCGAAATGAAATAGAACGCGCTGCAGAACGAACAAGCTCATTTAACCCGGCCCGCACGGGTTGCCATCAAGTCCCAGAAGCGAATATGCGGGCCGGGTGAGGTGTAGCGCTCGGTTCGGCCCTCATTTCAATTTTGGGGTGACCTTGGACTCCTGCATGACACCGATTTCCTTGAGGCGCATAACGGAATACGCGGGAATCAAACCGGTGTTATCGGGCGGGACGTCGAGTAGGTAGTTCGTCCGGCGCGCATTGCACAGATGAAGCATAGCGACAACATCCTCAGCTTTTTGGAGATAGGACTCTTTTTGATCGGAATGCCAGAACCAGTTTCCAGTCATGAGAATGCAGTCGTTTAGTTCCGCCGCCGCTTTGTTGTCCTCCTTGGGTTTTGTCCGGTCGGGATCGTGTTCCTTCAACCAGGGGTATTCGTAACTGTGAATGTCCGCGACCTTGAAATCGAGATTGCTATTGGCGAGGAGAATGCAATTGGGCTGGAGCTTCTTGATGTGCGCCTTAATCTCCTGCCATTTCATTCCGGTGTATGGGTTGTCGTGCTGGTCAATCCAGAGCAGGTCAATGGGGCCGTAGCCAGTCAGAAGTTCGGCCAGTTGCTTATTCACGAAGCCCACGTAGTCGCCTTGACCTTCTGGGGGCACACCGTGAAGATCGGGCTTTCCGGCAGGCAGTGTGCTGGTGGCACCGCTCCCCGAGTAATCCCCAGGGAAACAGTAATACAAGCCCACCTTTACACCGCGCTTGCGGAAAGCGTTTACGAACTCGCGGACGATGTCACCCTTTCCGCCCTTGTAGTTCTTGAACGCGGACATGTTATGGGTGGTGTACTTACTGGGCCAGAGGGCATAGCCTTCGGTATGCTTGGCAGTGAGCACCGCGTATTTCATTCCGGCGGCCGTGGCGGCGTCGGCCCACTGACCGCAGTCAAGTTTCCCTGGGTTGAACAGGTCAGGGTCCTCATAGCCATTTGCCCATTCACGACCGACGAAGGTTCCCAGGTTGAAGTGGATGAACATCCCGAACTTCCACGAGAGAAATTCCTCCTGGAGTTGGGCCTGGGTGTTCGGTTCTGGTCCCAGCTTGTCTGGTTGTTGCGCGAAGAGCCCGGTTGGGAAGCAGATAACGACTGTCGCAGCAGCATATGCGGCTATTCGGTTCATAAGGATCGCTCCTGTTTTGACATCCACGAAGTTTTGGCTCTCCCGACCCTTGTGTGAACGTGAACATCGTGGTGTAACGCTCTCGTTCCATTCTTTGCCCTTCCCATTCACACCGCCTCGCTTCCAATCATCAATCGTAGCACGGCCCCGCACCGTGACTGAATTCTCATGCGGTTCTCACGAAGACAGGACGATCGCACAGTATCCTGTGGATCAAACTGAGACTTACCATCGTCTGACAATCTGAACCCAAAACTGTTGATCGTCCATGGTTGGAGTGCACCTGGCCATGGAGTAAGAAAGAATCCTGTATGAACGACTGGGATCTACTGCCTTTGACTCCGTCTACCGCAATTCCAGCGTCGAGCGTAATAAATGGATTTTGCCGGTGGCCGATCTCGACGTATCTAACCTTGCCCGTCACGTCCAGAGTTTGACCGCTGTATTGCCTGTCTGCCGCCACAGTGTCGTTGTCATACGCCGAATAGAGTTCGGGAGCCGTCATGCTAGCGACTACGACAGGTCGAACGCGAGCAATGTTTCGTGTGTTCGTACGAGTTTCAACACGGCGGGCAGGGATAACAGCCAACTCCGTTTGAGTTAGGGCCGGTTCGACTTCAGCGCCTTGGCGTGATGACCGCAGCAGTGCCGCACTACCAGCCAAGGCGCAAACCGTAAGACCTCCTATGAGCCAGGAATTGACACGCCGATGCATGCAACCTCCTCCCTCCCGAGAGCATAGATCGTGAATCCGAGCCTTCATAAGGTCGTCCACGGACCTACGCTACGCAATTCCGCAGTCGTTTACGGTTGAACGGTTGCACATGCCATCACGAATGAAATCACGAGTAGCGGCCATCTCCGAATAGCACAAGAACAATGAAGACAAGTATGACGATTTCACCAGCGCTCATCTGAATGTCTGCTTCGTGGCCGCAGCTTCGGAACGGTGAGCGAGCACTCAGGCGAACGATGCTTCATTTGCCGTCACCGCGAAATGCAGCGAGCCAGATGGTCACAACGAGGGCGAGAAGTGACACGATCCAGAACAGGAGTACTGATGACATGTGCAGATCCTTTGTGCACGAACCTCGCCGGTCAGTACCGAGGTGGGGTGCTGGAGCCCCGAGGTGGAGCGGCTCATGGGCAGAAAACGCGTGCGGGCGCGATCACATGATCGTCCACAGGGTCAACGACTATCGACTAGGGGGATTGACGAACTGCTTCAGGGGGATTTACATCGCTACGGTTGTCGTAATGGAAAGTTGTCTGGCGAGCTTACTAACTTTAGGCATCATAAGGCCGCCAAGCGAATCATCACCACCGATCGTATTGGGGAGATCCAGGTAAACTGCGCTTCGGTTTCCAGGCTTACGACCGGCGAGATCTGCAATCCATCAAGGAGTTTGGACTCAATACCAGTGCGCTTGCCAAAGTACGGACCGACACCACCACAGGCGTAAAGCGTGCTGTTGTTCACTCCCTGCCCGCGATGCGCCGTCCATGCGCGGTAAGGGAACGGAACCTTCTATCGTCCATCCTGACCGCCCTGAATGTAGCAGTATGACTCGATAGAGAAACGGCGGAATGTGAAAACTCTGTGAGTGCTTGACTTCCCGTGTCACGGCCTATCCGATGGTCCGTGAGGTCTCAAGCCCATTTGCGTATCTGCGTCAGTCTACTCCCAATGCCCGACGGCGCGGGTGCCATATTTGAGGGTGGAGACACAAATCGGCGTGACTACTCAGACTCTCCGGGTCGATGGGGCCGTGGACGCGGCCGCGGAGGAGATGTTCGTAATCGAGAAGGAGATCCGATCGCGGTTTCATGAACTCATGCCTGGTGTCGATTTGAAGGACCTGCCCTGCCGAGGCGCATGGGCAAGGCCACGTGCTCGTTCAGTTTTTCAGGCCGCCGCACCCGCGCCCAGCAGGTAGTCGCGCCCTCCTGGTATCGGATCGAAAGGCCCGGCCTTTCGGTTGCTTTCTCGACTTCGTTCGGCTAAGAGATGGACGACCAAACCGCTCCAATATAGGGGAAGCGAACTCAAAGAATGAGCATGAATGAGCATGGAAGATAACGCCGTGCATGAAAATAACCTACCGGTGTGTAACCTACGCCAGGAGGTTTTGTTCTCCTATGTCGGAAAATAGCAACACAATACACAGCATGCCGCACCACGCGAAAATGCTGGAACTGCTCATTGAGAATGCCCGTGAGTACGCCATCGTGATGATGGATACCGAAGGGCGCATTGTCCTCTGGAACACTGGCGCAGAGAACGTTCTGGGGTGGCAGGAGGCCGAAATCGTCGGGCAGCCTGCCGCGCTCTTTTTCACGCCGGAAGATCGAGCCGCTGGCGCTCCCGAAAGAGAATTTCAACTTGCCCGCGAACAGGGACGCGCGGAAGATGAACGATGGCACATTCGCAAGGACGAAAGCCGTTTCTGGGGCAGCGGGCTTGTCCATCCCGTTTATGACAGCGACACGTTGCTAGGCTACCTCAAAATCTTTCGTGACGCTACCGCGCACCGCCAGGCCGAAAGCGCGTTGCGTGCGAGCGAAACCCGCTTCAGCGCCGTTCAGGATACAAGTCCGAATGGCTTCATGTCTCTGAAAGCCGTTCGCAATGTGACCGGTGCTATTGAGGACTTCCGGTGGACTTACGCCAACGAGGCGGCGGCCCTCATCATTGGGCGTCCTCGCGAGTGGTTCAGTGGCCGTTGTATGCTTCAGGAAATGCCGGGCAATCTCGAAGAGGGGCTGTTCGACGCCTACGTGCGTGTAGTGGAGACAGGTGAGCCCTTCACCCAGGAATTACGGTACGACCACGACGAGGTTCACGTTTATATTCGCCTTATGGCGGTGAAGGCGGAGGATGGTTTCGCCGTTACCTTCGCCGATCTCTCCGAGCGCCAAATGGCGCAGGATGCCTTGCGCGAGAGTGAAGCGCGATTTCGAGCGCTGGCCGACAACATCGCGCAACTGGCGTGGATGGCAGATGGAGCGGGCTGGATTTTCTGGTACAACCGCCGCTGGTTCGATTACACTGGAACGACGCTTGAGGAGATGCAGGGTTGGGGATGGAAGAGTGTCCATCACCCCGACCACATTATCCCGGTGACGGAGAGGTGGACGGAGCACTTATGCGCGGGGCGAGAGTGGGAAGATACCTTTCCGCTCCGCAGCAAAGACGGAGAGTGGCGCTGGTTCCTCTCACGCGCTTTCCCCATTCGAGATGATGCCGGGAGTGTCATCCGCTGGTTCGGTACAAACACGGACATCACTCAGCAGAGGCAATCTGAGGACGCCCTGCGCCGACACCAGACGGAGATCGAGGCTCTGAACGCCCGCCTCGCACGTGCAATGCAAGAGACGCACCATCGCATCAAGAATAACCTGCAGATGATCGCCGCACTTGTGGAAATGCAAACTGACGAGGTAAGCGACAACTCCACAGCGCATCGGATCAAGCAGCACGTTCGCACTCTGGCTGCAATTCACGATCTCCTGACACAGCAGGCCAAATCGGGCATGGATACGTTCTCCGTCAGCGCCTGCGATGTGCTGCACCAACTCATCCCCATGTTACATGAAACCAATGGCGGCAGGCATATTAATGCGCACATTCAGGATGTAACGCTGACAGTGCAAAGAGCCACTTCACTGTCGCTGCTCGTCAGCGAATGCGTGAGCAACGCCATCAAACATACGCCAGGGGACATCGAGATCAGCCTTAGTGTGGAGGGCAGTACCGTTCGGCTAGAAGTCTGCGACAATGGCCCCGGTTTTCCTCCCGACTTCGATCCGCGCAAAGCCGCCAACACCGGGCTAGAATTGATTGACAGCACGGCACGATGGGACTTGCGCGGCGAACTCCACTACGAGACCCAGGAGCTGGGCGGTGGGCGTGTCGTTGTCACGTTTCCGGCTGAGACGTCCGGCGAACCCTGACACAGCGCCTGTTATCCACTGACAGGGTGAGGACGCGCGATTTGTCCGTGCGTTCTTTCGCCGAAATGATTTGTGCAGAGTGATGAAAACATCCACTGCAATGCCCTGTGACTTCTTTGAGAGTCACCGCGGCAGGAGAATTTCGTGCCGAACACACCAGAGCGTGATAGTGGTTCCAGAACGGTTTCGGTCGACGAAACGACCGACGAATGGCTGCGCCTCGCGCTCGACGCTGCTCAGATGGGAACGTGGGCCTGGAATATCCAGACCGGCGACATCCAGTGGTCCGACAACCTCGAAGCGATTCATGGCATGGCTCCGGGCTCCTTCGATGGAACCTTCGAAGGCTACCTCCAGGTTCTACACCCGCACGACCGCGCCTCGTTTCAGCAAGCCATCCGGGAGAGCATTGAGAATAAGACCGGCTTCCGCGTGGAATTCCGTATCGTCTGGCCCGACAACAGCGTTCACTGGATCATGGGGAAGGGTCGCGCGTTCTACGACGAGAACGGTCAGCCTATCCGCATGGTGGGACTGGGCATGGATGTTACGGAGCGCGTGGCCTCAACCGAGGCGTTGAGTCGGGCCAACTCCCGCAATAGCGCTATGCTTGAGAGTATTACTGACGCGTTCTATGCCCTCGACAGGGATTGGCGCTTCACGTACGTGAACCAGCGGGCTGAACAGATTTTGCGGTGCTCGCGCGAGGACTTGCTCGGCAAGTCCATCTGGAGTGAGTATCCTGATACAGTGCACACAATTTTCTACGAGGAATTCTACCGCGCCTCCAGAGAAGGCACGACAGCTACTTTTGAGTTCAATTTCCCTCCCCTTTCGACATGGGCCAAAGTACGCGCCTATCCGTCCCCCGAGGGGCTTGCCGTCTACATTGAAGACATCACCGATCAGAAGGTGCAGGAACGGGAACGACGCTGGCGAGAGCGGCGCACTGCTTTCGGTGCGGAGGTGGGAGCCGCTTTAGGCAAAATTGACACGCTCCAGCATGCCTTGCAAGCCTGCGCTGAAGCGATGGTAAATCACCTGGACGCGGCGTTTGCGCGTATATGGACTCTCAATTCTGAGGCAGGAACGTTGGAGTTAGAGGCAAGCGCCGGACTGTACACGCATCTGGACGGCCCCCACAGCCGCGTCCCCGTAGGTCAATTCAAGATCGGCCTCATTGCTCAGGAACGCACGGCGCATTTGACCAATTCCGTGATCGGAGATCCCCGCGTTGGTGACCAGGAGTGGGCCAAACGTGAGGGCATGGTCGCTTTCGCGGGGTATCCACTCCTCGTGGCAGGCGAGGTCGTGGGTGTCATGGCGATGTTTTCGCGTGAACCGATCCCAGAAGACACACTTCATGCGCTGGCACTCGCGGCGGATATACTTGCGCAAACGGTCATAAGGAAGCGCGCCGAGCAGGATTTGCGCGAGAGCGAGGAGTTATGGCGCATTACCCTCCGCAGTATTGGAGATGCTGTAATCTCGACCGACGCGACCGGAAACGTCACGTTTATGAATAGTGTGGCGGAGCTACTAACGGGATGGACATTGGCAGAGGCGACGGGCAAAGATTCCTTAGATGTATTCCGCATCGTAAACGAGAAGACTCGCGTTGAGGTGCCGAGCCCGATTGACCGCGTGCTGCGCGAAGGCACCGTGGTCGGGCTGGCAAATCATACTGTCATCGTGGCAAGGCATGGACAGGAGTATCCGATAGAAGACAGTGGCGCTCCGATCAGAAATGAGGCGGGTGATCTGGTGGGAACCGTGCTGATTTTTCGGGATGTGACGGAGAGTCGCCGCAAGGAACAGGCTGTGCAACAAAGCCAGGAGCGCCTGCGCCTCGTGGTTGAGACGGCCCTTGACGCTGTCGTGGAAATCGGCGAAGACGACCGCATCCTGGAATGGAATGCCCAGGCAGAGCAGACATTCGGGTGGTCACGCGAGGGGGCTGTCGGACAAGTATTGGCAGAGACGATCATTCCATCCCGCTATCGTGAGGCTCACCGTCAGGGAATGCAGCATTACCTCGAGATGGGAGAGGGGCCCATCTTAAACCAACGTATCGAGATCACGGCCCTGCACCGCGATGGCCGAGAGTTCCCCGTGGAACTCACCATCACTTCGATTCGCACACGAGATGCAACAACCTTTAGCGCCTTCATCCGTGACATGAGCCGTCAAAAGCAGGCCGAGGAGCAGCGGCGTCAGTCGGAGACACGTTTCCGCCTGCTTGTAGAGCAATCTCCTCTAAGCATCCAGGTTCTGGCACCGGACGGTCGAATGCTGCAAGTGAACAGGGCCTGGGAGCAACTGTGGGGGGCGACATTAGACGACCTTCGTGACTACAACATGCTGCAGGATAAGCAGTTGGTGGACAAAGGCATCATGCCCTTTATCCAGAGAGCCTTTGGCGGCGAGCCGGTCGCCATCCCGCCTGTTCTCCATGATCCCCAACAAACTGCCCACCCCGACCGGACGACCGATCCTAATCCACAACGCTGGACGCAAGGCTTTATGTACCCAGTCAAGGACGAGGCAGGAGTGATCCGCGAAGTGGTCTTGATCCACGAAAACATCACCGAGCAACGTCAGGCGGAGAAGGCTCTATCCCATCTGGCCGCCATTATTCGTTCCTCCGATGATGCCATCATCAGTAAAGACCTGAATGGGATCGTCACGTCCTGGAACCCGGCTGCTGAACGCATTTACGGATACACGGCTCAGGAGATCATTGGCAAAAGCAAGTCCCTCCTCATCCCCACAGATATGCCCGAAGAGTTGCCACACATTCTGCGTAAGATACGGGCGGGTGAGCGAATCGAGCACTATGACACTGTCCGGGTTCGCAAAGATGGAACTCGAATCAACCTCTCCATAAGCGTGTCGCCCGTGCATGACAGTAAAGGGGAAATCGTTGGCGCTTCCACCATCGCCCGCGACATCACAGAGCGCATGCAGCACCTGCGCGAGATAGAAACATTGAATGCCCGGTTGCAGCGTTCCATTCAGGAGACGCATCACCGGGTCAAGAACAACCTGCAAGTTATTTCGGCTCTAGCGGAACTACAGACCGAAGACGGTGAGGATACCATTCCTGCCTCTGCCATGCAAAGAATCGGGCAGCACACACGCACGCTGGCCGCCATCCATGACCTTCTAACAAACCAGGCTAAAGCCGACGCCCATACGCATCTGATTTCTACCAAAGAGGCGATGGATAAACTCGTACCCCTCCTCCAAGCAACGACTGGAGGGAGGCGCATCCGCTATCAGGTTGAGGATGTGCGCCTGCCTATCCGAGCGGGGGCCTCATTAGCGTTGCTAATCTCCGAAACGGTCAGTAACGCGGTTAAGCATGGAAGTGGCGACATCGAAATATACCTGAGCGTGCAAGAAGATAACGTACGTCTGGAAGTTTGCGATGACGGCCCAGGCTTTCCCCCCGATTTTGACTGGCAAACGCAGGCGAATACGGGTCTTAGTTTGATAGATAGCGCGGCGCGATACGACTTACGGGGCCGCGTCACTTATAAGAACCGCATTGAGGGGGGCGCACGGGTAGTAGTAACCATTCCCATGACCGCATTGCAGTCAGACTGAGCAGCAGTCGCGTGTACCCGACGGCTAATTGCCACTTGCCATTAACATGGCTGGGGCGCAACGATCGTTGGACCACGTGGCAGTATCCGGATAGAAACGGGCGCTGGTCAGACATTGAGGCTTCCCGGCCGGAGATCGTAACTCAGATCTCGGGCGCTCATCTGCGTGCGAATTTGACACACGAACCTAGTTCCCTCAGACTCACGGGGGCTATCGAAGTCGCAATCG
>JBBQVV010000038.1:0-25785 GCA_038211235.1 Chthonomonadales bacterium
ATGGCATACCTGACAGATGTAACGGAGTTTGGCGGCGCGACGCTGGTGCGGCCGGGTTCGCATCGGCAGGTGTTCGAAAAGTGGTTTGCGGACGGGCACGTGCCGGAGTCTCCATTTGCAATTGTACCGGAACTGGACTACGCGGACCCCGTCCCCATCGTAGCGGAGGCCGGCGACGTCTGCTTCATGCACTTTCTACTGGTGCACAGCGGCTCCGCCAATCGGTCCGCAACCGTCCGAATCGGCATGAATACGGCCGTGATGCCCAATCCGGACAGACCCTATCAACCCAAGAAGGGCCCGCCGAAGCCTGGTTGGACGCCGATGGACCACTCGCTTCGAATGGACCGCGCCTAATCGGCTCGCCGCGCTCTTGTGCGTTTCCATCCGTTCTTATCTGCGTCATCTGCGGATCGCTTGTGACCCGCCGCACGAGCTAGAAAGCCCGCCCCATGCTCCCGGTTCCTGAAGACAATCTACGCCGGAGCATGCGGCTGATCGGAGTCGGCTGGCTCGTGAGCGGTCTCGCAATCGGAATTACGGACTATCCCCTCAAGTTCCTCCTGAAAGGCGAGCTGGCGCTCAAGTCGACTGAGCTCGCGGCCTTCTTTGCGCTTGCAAACATCCCGATCTACATCAAGCCGCTCGCGGGCGTTCTCTCCGACAGCGTTCCCATATTCGGGTCGCGGCGACGAAGCTATCTCATTCTTGGGCTGGCGCTCTGCGCGCTGTCCGCATTCGCGCTCGGATTTTCGCCTCGCCGGTACGCGTTCCTTCTCGGCTTCTACGTCGCGGTCGCCGCATTTGGAGTGATCGTCAGCACGGTCCTTGGCGGGCTGATGGTCGATACCGGCCGCGAATACAACGCCATGGGCAGGCTGAGCGCGCAGCGCGTCGGCATCGTCCGCTGCGTCAATCTAATCGCGGGTCCGCTGGGAGCATTTCTTGCGCAGTACCCGTTCCGGTGGGTCATGCTGCTTTGTGGTGCGACCTACGGACTTCTGGTCCCGCTCTATCGGCGTGAACTGTGCGAACCTGCGGCGCCGGCATCCATCCGCTCGGAAGTCCTCAACGAGGTCTGGCGGCAGGCGAAGCTGCTCGCACGAAGTCGGACGCTCTGGGCGGCGGCCGGACTGGTGGCTCTGGTCGTGGCGGCCCCGGGCTTCGGCACGCCTCTGCTCTATTACCAGATGGACGTACTGAAGTTCACGAAGGGGCAGATCGGCGTGTTGGCGTTGATCGGCGGCGCCTTCGGCGTCTGCGGCGCTGGGATATATGCATTTTACTGTCGCAGGATCCCGCTCTGGCGTATGCTGACAATCAGCATCATCATCCACACAGTCGGCACCCTGTTCTACCTGGGATACCGATCGTATTTTGCGGCATTGGCGATCTCTGCAGTCGAAGGCGTGGCGCAGACGCTGGCGATCCTGCCGCTATACGACCTTGCGGCTCGCGCCACGCCACGGGGCAGCGAGGCGCTCGGCTACTCCCTCATGATGAGCGTCTGGAACTTCACGGCAGCTATGTCGGATGTATCGGGCGCCTATCTTCACGATCAATATCATCTCGACATCCTTCAGCTCGTATGGTTGAACGCCGGCTCGACCGCTCTGGTGCTCTTCGCCGTGCCGTTTCTTCCCGCGGCGTTAATGCGCCGCCGCGATGGCGACGAAGGATCGACCCCCGCATAGCCGCACTGGCCTATAGAGTGCGGCGGCACGACGCCGCTTTGCCGTTAGGCGACATGTCGCCGCTCTAACAGCGCAACTAGGTCTCTTGAGACCCTCACATTTATCCGCCAGATTCCGACTCTCGCTGCCCGCTCGGGAACCGCGGATCGATCGGCGAACCACTTCGTTTGCGGCCGGTCACAGGAAACGGCAGATTCACCGGCTGGATGATCACGTCCTCGCGCGGCAGGCGGTCGGCGGCGGCTGGCAGGGCAGGCAGGGGTCTTGATGGGAGCGTTTGATACCAGTAGGCCGTCGAGCTGTAGTCGTCGCACCGGTCGTTTGCGTGGCCGTGTTCGATGCTCATTCGAAGGCTCTTGTGGAAAATGACCGGGTCGCAGATGTGGTAACGGTACACGGTGAGCTTTTCGTTATAGCGGACGGGCGCCCTCTCATGGTACGAGACTCCGTTGTACGGGAAAGCGTTCTCGCTCTGCATTCCCCATGCGTGTCCGAAGTAGTCCTCCGTGCCGGTGCCGTGCATGTCCGGCGGCCACTTCTCGCCGTCGATCATAAACATGTCGTCGCCCTCGCCCCACCAGCCGCCGTAGAGGTTGTGAATGCTCAGGTTGCATCCGACGAAATGGCCGCGTCCAACGGCATCGAGTACGAGATAGTTGTCCCGGTCGCTCAGGTTGACATCGACATCGTCGCCCTGCTGCGTGGGCGGAAAACAGGTATTGCTGCGATTCCACCAGGCGTGGAAGTACCCGGAGTTCGGCTGCGGCATATCCAGTTCGTCGTAATCGATATAGAAGTACCAGGCTCGGATCGGCTTGTCGCCCTGGTTTTCAACCGTTATGCGCGCGCCCTGCGCGAACGGCATCGGCCAGTAACAGTTCATGGCTGCATGGTGTGGGTAGGCGGGACCTTCAGAGTTCGCGCTCATATTCATCACGGCGCAGGAGTAGGAGGCGACTCGCGCGTGGCCGATGCCGAAGAAGTCGCCGACGGGAACTTCAACGCTGGGATGCGCCTGTCCGTCCCAGTAGATCCGCACGACCGCTTCGCGGAGAAAGAATCGGTCGGATGCGCCGACGGTGAACCAGATATGCCGGATCACACCCGGTCCTTGAATGTCCGCCAGCACCTTCGTTTCGCCCGCGCCGAGGGGCCAGAAATCGGCGTTCCGGCCGGACCTGTCCCAGCTCGAACACCGCTTCGAACGCCCTTCGCGCAGCACCGCAAGATTGTCCAGCATATAGTTCTCCCTCGATCTGTGGCAGGTTGCTTCATCCGTATCCGGACGCACCTCTTGATATCAACTCACCATCGCTGTCCAGCGGGCAATTCACGACATACCGAGTCAGCTATGAAGTACATCGCCTATGCGTGAAGGGTGCGACAACGCCGCCTAGAGGCCGTAAAGATCCTCAAGAGTGTAGAGAAGCAACCATGACGGCTCCTGCTTCGCAGCCAGTTCCTTCAGGCGCGGAGTGAAACCTGCCCGCGAGAACAGCGCTAGACCTGGACCTTTGTGGCGCCACTACTTTGCGATCGGAGTGAGCAGACACGTATGTACACTGCCCTGGAACTTACCGCTGCAAATGATTTGACCGTTGTCATTCAGGCTCATTCCGAACGTCAATGTCCAGCCAGAGTGAGACGAAATCAAGGTATTCAGGTCGATCACAACGCCATGCCGGTAGACGACCGCCCGCATTGTGGTGTCTACACTTCCCAACGATCCTACTGCCTCAAGCGCATTATTGCCGTGAAGGAACACGGCATACCCGTTGCCGACGCGCGTCTTCACTCGCGGCACCGCGCCGATGTCGGTCATCTTCCCTGCCTCCCAGACAAAGTAATGGAATTCACCGTTCTTCAACGAAGAATCTCCCAGAACACGCCCCATGTCATCTAACCCGATCGGATAGACAAACTTGCCACCCAACGTCCCAATATCCGTTTTGTGTCCCTTCTCCCATAAGTAGACATGTTCGGGTCCCGCAGGTCCGTCAGCCTCGGAGAAGAGGGCTTGGCCGTGATTGTTGAGGTAGTAGCCGCCATACATTGCACCGACTCCGCCGAGGTCTTGTAACTTGCCCTGTTGCCAGAGAAAGGCGTGAGTCTTTCCATCCGCGGCCTCGGATAAACCGAGTACCTGCCCTAAATCGTTGATACAATAGGCATGACTGGTTCTACCTCCCAGAGTACCCAAGTCTCTCATCTCGCCCTGCTGCCATAGAAACGCGTGTTGGTCTCCGTGGGCGCTATTCGAAATCCCCACAATCTGCCCAATATTGCTGATGGCGAACGGCTCGCTATAGTTCCCGCCGAGGGTGCCGAGGTCTGTAGTCTTGCCCTGCTCCCACAAGCAGGCATGTGTATCGCCCTGTCGCGTGAGCACGGTTCCCGCGACCTGGCCCCGATTGTTGATCAAACTGGCTCTGACAACTCCGACGCCATTTTGGCGGGCCGCACCGAAATCGGTAATGGTATACTGAGGTTGAGCGGCGATCGGACGGCAAGCGAGCAGACAGAGAAAAAATGTCAACCCTGATTGAGCGAACAACACACGATTCGCTGAACACATGAATAGGCGCCTCCGGCTTCAGAAAACCCATCTCACTCTGTTACGAATGTTCTGCCGGCCCGTCTGCTACGGACGATGGCATCAGCGCCTCGGCGACCTGCCCGAAGATCCGATTCTCGGTAGTGTGATGGAAGGCTAGGAGAAGAGTTCAAGCATAATCCACCGACGCCGTGCGGTGATCTGATGGTTGCGATTAATCTGAAGCCGACAGAGCCATTCTAATCGGTCATTTCAGTCGGACGCAAGCTCCAGAGCCGTCGTGCGAATTGGTGCGCTAGAACCTATCTCCGCCGACGGTAATGAGCGCCTCGGCTACCTGGCCAAAGATACGATCCTCCGTGGAAAGCTCGACGGCAATTGGCTGGCGCCGGCAGGGTCCATCCGGCAGGATCGACAATTTGCACCAGACTTCGGCTCGCGCATCCGCCGTGACCGTGGTCGAGCTTCCCTCCCATCCGGCCGGACCGACGAGGCACACGTTCAGGATGGTCTCCTTCGGAAAAGGGTTGCGCACCGTGACCGTCAAGCAGATCGGCTCCGGCGATGGGACATGCGTGCGATAGGGCCAGATCCAGCCGCCCCAGCTATCCATGTTGAAATGGACCTCGCCATCGTCGAGCGGCATAATGCGCCGGTGCGTGCCGGCATAGTCCTCATCCCACGCGGCGATGTGCCGGAAGAAGTGACTGTCCGTGAACATCGCGTCCTGGTGGCCTTGCAGCACGATCTGCGGCCTCCACTCGAGCATCCACCGGCCGCTCTCCGCGTAGCCGTCAAGCAGCGCGCTGTTGCGGTAGACGTGGTTCTGCGAGCGGCCGTTCGTCTCGAACTGCTTGACGCCATCGGTGAAGAAGTACTGATCGCCCGTATGCGCGAATCGCTTCCCGTCTGCCTCGAACCCGATCAATGCGGCGAAGCGCGTGTGCCCGCTCATGGCGCCCAGTCGGAACGAGTACTCCTCCCATTGGAACGGCGCATCGATCGAAAGGCGTCGATCGACACGCGCCGGTACGGGCCAGCAGCATGGAAAGCAGTGCGCATCCGGCTGCTCCAGCAGATCCGCGAAGGTGTCCGCGGCCCAGCACTCCGTGCCGTGGAGGCGCTGCAGCACCGGTATGCCGGCGACGTGGTCGTCATGGAAGTGGCTGACCAGAACGACGTCGATCTTATCGATCCCAAACTGGCGTTTCAGCCCGGCAAGGCCGTGCAGAAGCGCGCGGCGGCGAGCGGGCCGGGAGTAGCCCTGCCATGAACAGGTTGCCGAGTTATAGCCGTAGTCGATGGCCAGCGCCTTACCCGACTCGCTGATCAAGTACCAGGTATTTGCCACAGATTGGCGATCCATCCAGACGTGATCCGTAACGCGCTGCAGTGGTTCGGCGTCTAGCGCGTCTAGCTCGTCGGTCATTCCGGGGCGAACTGCAACAAGCGCGCGAAGATTCTCAAGCAGCGGTTCGAGCGCGCGTTCCGTCTGCTGAAGGATCGGCTCGCCCAGGCTCGGCAGGAGCACGTCCGGTTTTCGCTGCAGCAGTGTCCGCGCGGAGAATGCGCACTGTACGGCACCGCTCAGGTCGTTGTAGTTGTACTGCAGCGGCGCTATCCGTGCCAGGCGGCCGGGCGAGTGGATAGCCTCTCCGCAGAAGACGGCGCGACGGCCGTTGCTGAGCCGAACGCCAACGCCGATCTGCGTGATCGTCACGCCTGGTAGCGGCACCACTTCTATCTCAATTCCAGCGAGCTTCACGTGATCGTAGTCACGGAGTACGCCGGCGATCGGAACCGGCTCGATCGGCGCGTAGAGGTCCCACAGATTGTCGTAGATGATGTAGGTTTCTCGCTCGCGGAAGTGCTGGTTCGGATCCGCGAAGATTTCCGTTTCGCCCTCCGGAACGTAGATAGCGATTCCGCGCTCGTCTGCCCGGACTGCCCCGGCGGAGTGGTCGCGAAAATAGTGTGTACACACGAGCGCCGTCGGCGCCGCCGGGAGCGCGTCGAGGTCTTCCAGCCAGCGGCCCGTGCCGGCGTTCACAATCAACATGCCCTCGACGCCTTCGAGGGCATACACATTACAGCTATCCCGGAATCTCCACACATCCGGGAGGATCTTGTCCCATTTCATTGCACAGCCTCATTGCATTGAGTTTCCGCGCGACGATGATCACGGCGCGCGGAATGCTCCATCTATCTTCGGCGCCGCGCTCCTCTGCGCCTGCATCGGTCGGATCTAATTCGCGACGTTCCCGCCGGCAACGGCGCCCGTTCGCTCATTCGACCCGAGCTCAGCAGACCTCACTGCGGACCCACAACGCTCCAGCCTGATGGCAGCGTCCCGACCAACTGGTACCCGCTAAACGTCGAACCGCGCAGATAACCGAATCCTACCTGTCGCATACCCGGATTCTCCATGAGCATGTCCGGCTGACCGTCCTCGTTATAATCCGCGACGCCCGCCAGTCGCCAGCCTACAGGCAGCGTCCTGACCGCATGGAAGTTGGTGATTGTCGTGCCCGTAAAGTCGCCGATCGCCACATCACGCGTGCTCGGGTGAAAGAGAAGAAGATCCGGCCGACCGTCGAAGTTGAAGTCCCCGACACCTCCTACCTGCCAGCCGACGGGAAGAACGATCAGGTTCTGGTAGCGGCCGATAGTTGTGAGGTGGATGAATGCGATCGTTACCTGCCGCGACGTCAGGTTGTTCAGGACGATATCGGGCTTGCCGTCGCCGTCGAAGTCGCCAACACCTGCGACAATCAGCCCGGCTGCCGGCGTGCCGAGAACCTGAAAGCTCGTAATGACGGACCCGTTGTAGATCCCGAGGGATATCTGTCCGGTGCCGGTGTTCTGCAGCACGAGGTCCGGCAGCCTGTCGTCGTTGAAGTCCCCGACGCCTCTCACCACCCAGCCCGACGGCAGCGTCTTCAGCACCTGGAAACTTGCGATCGTCACGCGAGAGAGACCGAGGAACGTGGCCGAGACCTGATGCGTGTTGGTGTTCTGTATCACGAACTCCGGCTGGCCGTCTGCGTTGAAGTCCGCGCGACTCTCCAGCCAGGTGAGCGTCACATCGCCCTTCGCGCTTTCGAAACCGTCTACCGCAATGGAGTAGGTCGTGCCCGCCGTGGCGTTGAAGGAGACCAGGCTCGTGTGCTTGCCGGTCTGGACATCATCGTTTGCCACGATATTCGTCAGGTTATCGACCGATGATCCTGTGTAGACGGCCATCAGCGTGTCAAAATTCGAGTATGCCGTGGTAAAGGTATAGTTGCCTGTTTGCGGCGCAACCCATCTGAACCAGATGCTTGGACCGCCTAGCGCCGCGTGAGACGGCTCGCCGGTCTCATGCGTGGCCCCGCGGTTGTCGCCCGTAACCATTCCGGACGCCTTTGCGATCGCTCTGGCGAACGCGAAGTCGTCGTTCGATGCGGAGGTCTTCGCCAGGCAGTGACTCGCTCCGCAGGCGATCGCCTGGATATCGGACAGTCCAACCGCCTGGACGGGAGTATTGCTGTTGGATGTGCTGCCGTTCCCGAGCTGCCCGGCAAAGTTTCCGCCCCAACTGAAGACCGATCGATTTACGAGTGCGCTGGTGTGGAACTCGCCGGTGGAGATCGCCGATACTGTCCCGAGAGAGACCACTTGAACCGGGGTCGGGCTGTCCGTATTGTTGCCGTCACCCAGCATGCCGCCAGAGTTCGATCCCCAGCACCAGACCGTGCCATCAGTCTTAAGCGCCACACTGTGACTGAGGCCGCCGCCAACCGCCTTTACGCTCGTAAGGCCGCTGACTTGAACGGGACTGTTTCTGTCCGTCGTGCTGCCGTCGCCAAGCTGTCCTTCTGAGTTCTTTCCCCAGGCCCATACTGTTCCGTCGTTTCGAACCGCGAGGGTATGGCTTATTCCTGCGGAAACGAACTTGACGCCGGTCAGTCCGACGACCTGCACCGAATGGGCATGATCGGTGAAGCTGCCGTCGCCGAGTTGGCCGTCAAAGTTAAAACCCCACGTCCACACGGTACCGTCGCTTTTCAGTACAACGCTGTGATCGCCCTTCGATTGGCCAAGCGCAACGATGCCAGTCAGCCCTGGCACGAGGATCGGACTGGCACGATTGGTTTGTGTGCCGTCTCCGAGCTGCCCGGTGAAGTTTCCGCCCCAGGCCCATACCGTACCGCTGGACCTCAGCGCAAGGCAGTGCGCGTCACCGCAGGCGATCGCAGTGATTCCCGTGAGTCCGGTCACTTGTACGGGCGCCGGCCTATCTGTGAACGTGCCGTCACCCAGCTGACCGACATTGTTCCTGCCCCAGCTCCAAACGGTCCCATCGGCCCTGAGCGCGATGCTGAACTCGTCGCCGGCGGCGAGCGAAACAACGCCGCTGATGCCCTCCACCGTAACGGGCGAAGTCTGGTTCGTCGTCCCGCCATCGCCAAGTTGTCCGCTCCCGTCCCTGCCCCAGCTCTTCGGCGGCGCCGCAGACGCAGGCGCAGCCGCTGCCAGCCAGAAAGCCGCGACGAGAATGCACAGCGCAATCCATGCACTGCGGCTTGCTCGGATCGGGCCGCCGGCAGCAGGACCGCTCGGAGAGCGCCTTCGTAATCTGCACGCGCGGGGGATGGCGCGGTCCGTGCGCCGGTAGAAGTCTCGTTCCAGGATGCTGCAATCAGGGGACATGGCGATTCTCCATAGGATGTGTTCGGGGGATGAGTGCATTCATCGACTTGACTGGAGCGGCCAGCCCGGGTCCAGGAGCCCTGAAACCGGACCGCGACAATGTCGAGCGAGCAAATCGTTCCACGGGCCAGCCGACGAATCCTTCAGGCGGGATTCAAAGCGACAGATGGTTTCGCCCCGGTCCACTATCGCCCGGCAAGGTCACGACCCCTCCTCACCGCACGCGTAATGCAATAACCGTAGCAGCGGCGTCCCGCCGCTGACCGATGACGAAGTCCGCCCGGGGCAATTCATTCGTCCGATGCTCGGCTGTCCTCCCGTCTGCCAACCCGCCTCTGTTTCAGCATCAAAACGCGCCATCTTGGAGTGCAGTTTGCGAAGAAGTTCGGCAATCGCGTTGCGGCAATCGGCCGAGGGCCGAACAATGACTCGCTTGCGACAAAGCTTGGGGCGGATGTCTATATCGACAGCACTGCGGTAGATCCGGCTGCAGAACTACAAAAACTCGGCGGCGCGAGTGCGATTCTGGCGACCGCGCCGAGCGGGAAGGCGATGTCGGCTCTGGTTGGCGGACTGGGTCCGAACGGCACATTGCTTATCGTGGGAGCGTCGAATGACCCAATCGAAGTGTCTCCCACGCCGATGATTTTCGGCAAGAAGCGGATACAGGGATGGTAGAGCGGGGTTCCAGCGGACTCCGAGGACACTTTGCGCTTCGCGGAAATGACCGGCGTCCGTCCGATGATCGAAGTGTATCCGCTTGCGAAGGCCGCCGAAGCCTACGATCGCATGATGAGCGGTAAAGCAGAGTTCCGCGTCGTCTTGACCATGTGAGACACGCATCAAGCCTTTGACCGTCAGATCGAACACTTTCTGGACAGTATCAAAAACGACACGCCCTCCGGCGGGCCAGCTAGCCGGCCGCAGCGCGAGTCCCATCGACCAGGCGAACTTCCACGTGCCGAGGCGTTGCTATCGCGATCCGGTTGAGCATGGCGAGCGAATGCCGGTCGTAGTCGGCATCTTCCAATCTGGAAATGACGGATTGGTTGGTCCAGATGCACCCCCATCGAGCACACCGGCCGCGATAGAAGGAGGAGCATGCGTCGATGCAGAACGATGAAACACAAGCCTCAAGACCGACTTACTGACGGCGGCCATGCAGCCTCGGCCGAGGGCGCCTCTCAGAGGAATGGAGGCGGATTTGACCGGAGCAACCACAATGACTACGATTCAGATTCGCGTCGACGCTCAAACAGAAACAGGACTGCGTCGTCTCGTCGAACGCGACGGCGAGGATCTCTCTGTAATTGCGGGGCGTCTCTTGGCGCGAGCCGTACGCGCCGCTCGACCCAGGATAAAGTTCGATCCAGAGGTAATCCGGTCGGCGAATGCCGATTTTGCCGATGAGGATGAGACCCTCGCTGAATCGGCGGGAGAGGAGCGCGCCGCGCTGCTAGCTCTGGAAGATCGAGCGTGAACGAGGCGAAGTCTGGATGGTTGACTTCGGCGATCCGTCTGGTCCGGAGCAGGCCGGAGAGCGACCGGCAATCCTCATGCAGGACGATTCCCTGATCGCCGCATTGACGACGATCGTTGTATTGCCGCTTACTACGAATTTGAAGCGCCTCGCCCTGCCGACGACGCGCAGGATTCCAGCGGGCGAGGGTGGGCTGCCAAAGGATTCTGTAGCGTTGTGCCACCAGATTCAGGTGCGCGGAAAAGCGCGCCTTCTGTCCCGCCTTGGCGAACTCACGGATGACCGCCTCGCCGAAATTCAGGACTGCCTGCTCGATACTCTTGGTCTGTGAATAGATTTGGATCGTGATCGTCGACCACGGCGCTCGTCGCAATCGGGACTCTTCGGGTGTTCTCCAACGGGGACTACAATCCGGCAATTCTTCTTTAGGATGGCGAGGATGTCACCGGCCCGATCGACTTCGAAAAGGCATGCTTTGAGGATTTGCACTATGGGTTCGACAGGTACCGTGGCCATGATGTGGTCCCGTTTCATAAGGCGGCGCTGGTGGAGCCCAACTCGATTCCAACGCAAGATCTACTCTTGTGTCGGGACGCCGAAGCTGTGCGAGTAGCCGTCGTCGTCGGTAAGGAAAAACTCGGTCTGCCCGTAGTCTCGATGTTCGAGTTCTGAAACATCGTACCCAAGGCTCTTCAACCGCTCTCTGGTTTTGTGTATATCCTTCGGCGCCCAGTAGAGTCGAATGCCCTCGTAGTCTTCCGGCTTGACTGGAGTCCCCGCGCGTTGGTTCAGCATGAAACACAAGTCGTCTTTCCGAAGCATGCAGAAGATCGGCTTGTTGTCTTTGTGCATTTCTGAACTCATCGAGAATCCGAGACCATCGACCCACAGATGCAGACTTCTCTCCAGGTCTGCGCTCGGAATGATCGGGATGCACGATTCACCAGGCATAATTGCCTCCTCGCGTTGAACCGTCTTGAAAAACAGCTGTAGATTCTCGGCCACTGTTTGCGGCCCACGTTCCCCTGGCTAAGCAGCCCCTCCGTTTGTGTCGTCGGGTGGCAGGAGGCGCGACGAGGCCCGGCCGGACCTATCCACTATCTACTCCAGTAGTCGTGAGGATAAACTTTCCGTGCAGCACTCCGCGCGTACTGATAAGGTGATTCGCCAGGGCGCTTACCTCTTGCTTTTTTCTAAGCCCGTAGAAATTGTCGGCCTCGAGAGCTGGTCGCCCTTCGTATCGACGACCAGTCAGCCCTCGGCGCCTCTGACTGGCTGCTTCGCCTTCACGAAATCCGGATAGATCGTGTTTCGCCGCCAGCCCTGCAGAGTATATTCCCGGTTGGCCGATAGCAGAATGGAACGGTCTCAGCCCATGGCGACGCGGGCGACAGCGGTATCGACCGACCTCTCGTCCATGGCACGGCCCGTTTCGAACTCGCGCTGGAACGCCTCGGCGCCCAGGGCCCGTTCAAGCCCTGCGAGTATACTGTCACGTGTCGAAACCTCCTCCGGCGAAAGCGCGCTGTCGATGGCATCATGAATGGCCTGCGCGGCGCCAAAAAGGCGTACCGCGCGGACCGGGTCGCCGTCCGCGCGAGCGACGTCCGCAATGACCGACAGAGTCATTGCCGTCAGGTAACGATCGCCGATCTCCCGACAAATGGAGTAGCCGCGCAAAAGCGTAGTGCCGGCGCTCCGCCAATCGCCCATCGCCATCGCATTCGTGCCGAGGTTCGCGAGCGACATCGCCGTGCCGCGTTTGTCGCCGACTTCCTCGCGGATACGCAAGCTCTCTTCGTGATACGCTCCGGCGGCTACGAACTCACGGCGAGCATGGGCCAGAATGCCAAGGTTCTTCAGCGATAGCGAGAAGCCTTCGCGGTCGCCCAGCGCTCTGAGGATCTCCAGGCTCTCCTCTTGGAGGGCTTGCGGCCGCTGACGATCTCCCAGGCAGTATAACGCGTTGCCGAGATTACCTAGGCTGGTCGCAACGCCAAGCAGGTTTCCTGCCTCCCTATGCATTGCCAGCGCCTCTTCACAAAGTGCTCGCGCGTGTTCATACCGCCCTCGCTCGAATGCAATCGCGGCGATGTTGCTCAACGAGATCGCGACGTTTCGACTGTCCCCAAGCTCGCGTACGATCGCGAGCGACCGCTCGTGGAACTCCTGCGCACGATCGAACGATCCTCGATGCCAGTTCAGGTTGCCCAGGTTATTCAGGGCAGCGGCGGTGCCCTTCCGATCGTCTAGGTGCTGGCACATCGCCAGGCTTCTGCCCGAAAAGGCTTCGGCGGCATCGAAGTCGCCCTGCAAAAACGCGATCACGCCGACGCTGTTGAACGCGGAGGCAAGATGCCGGCTCGGGCTGGTCAGATCGGCGCGACCTAGCATAGTCGCCAGCCTATCGCGTCCTTCTCGCAACAGGCCGCGCGTCCACCAGAATCGGGCGAGAAAGCCGACCAGCCGGATGCCGTTGTCGAGCTCGCCGGCCGTGTCGCGGGAGAACTCGATCGCCGCCCGGAGGTTGTCATGCTCAGCAGCAAGACGATCGAGAGCCGCATGCTGTTCGCTGCCGCGGAGCTGCTCCGAAGCGGTCTCGGCGACCGCCATGAAGAAGTCTCGGTGAGATCTCTGGAGCGCATGAAGGTCGGCGGTCTCATCGAGCAGCTCGGCCGCGTACTCGCGAATCGTCTCCGGTAGGTGGTAGCGCGGCTCTGCGGCACGTTCATCGTAGGTTACCAGGCTCTTGTCGACGAGCGCTGCGAGATGGTCGACGATTTCAATTTCGGCGAGATCTGAGAGCGAGCAGATCTCTTCCGCGGCCGTGAGCGTCCAGCCCCCGATGAACACGGAGAGGCGACGGAATACAAGCTTCTCCGCCGGCGTGAGGAGGTTGTAGCTCCAGTCGATCAGAGCGCGCAGCGTTCTCTGGTGCGGAAGCGCGGTCCTGCTGCGGCCAGTTAAGAGTCGGAACCGGTCGGACAGCCGAGCCTCGACCTGCTCCGGGCTAAGCGCGCCCATTCGCGCGGCCGCCAGCTCCAGGGCCAGCGGAATGCCGTCCAGCCTGCGACAGATTTGAGCCACGGCCGGCGCGTTGTCCGGCGTCAGATCGAAGGCGGCGTTCATGCGCCGCGCCCGGTCGACGAACAGCCGGACCGACTCTGCCGCAGAGATCGCCTCGATATCGAAAACGCCCGGCGCGGCCTCGCCGGGCACCGTAAGCGAGGGTATTCGGTAAACTGTCTCGCCTGTCAATCCGATCGGCTCGCGGCTGGTGGCCAGGAAGCGCACGTGCGCACAGGAGCGCAGCGCCTTCTCGGCGAACAGCGCGACGGTGTCGAGCAGGTGCTCGCAGTTGTCCAATAGGAGGAGGAGCCGCTTTGACCGCAGAGCCTCGCATAGCGCTTGCGTATGGCCGCTTGCAGCGGCGTCGGCGATGCCGAGCGTCTCTGCGACCGTCTGCGGGACGAGCTCGCCGTCTGTGATCGTGGCGAGCTCGACCAGCCAGATGCCGTCCGAGTAGTCCTGAAGGACGATTCCCGCGACGTGCTGTGCAAGCCGGGTCTTGCCGGTACCGCCCGCGCCCGTCAGCGTCAACAGTCGCTCCCGCGCCAGGAGGGCACACACCTCCCGGACCTCCGTTGCTCGACCAATGAACGAAGTGATCTGAAGCGGCAGGTTGGTGGGCGGCGCCTCTTCATCGATCGGTTCGACTGCGGTGATCTTCCTGGCTGCGGCCGGGACGTCGCGCGGACCGGAATGCATGGACATCGATCTGCCGCCGTGCGCGTGGGGACGCCGCAAAGTCTCGATATCGACGGCCATCTCCGCGGCTGACTTATACCGCTCTGCCGGCGACTTCGCGAGCGCGCGCGACACAACGGGTCTCAGGCGATCCGGCAGTTGTGCTGAAAGCGTGAGCGGGTCTGCGGACGTGATCGCCACGATTACGGGAAGCATGTCCGTGTCCGGAAATGGGAGCGAGCCGGTGATGAGCTGGTGGAGCAACACCCCCGCGGACCAGAGGTCCGATTGCGGTGAGTATTCGCCTTGGAACGCCTCCGGCGCCATGTAGCAGGGCGTACCGGCCGAGTTGGACGTCCTTCCGCCGGACGAGCGCATTCGGCTCAATCCAAAGTCCGTGAGCCTCGGCGTGCCGTTCTGAAGCAGAATGTTCTCCGGCTTCAGATCGCGGTGGATGAGACCGCCGTGATGCAAATGATCGAGGCCTGCCAGAACGCCGCGCATCATCTCGATCGCAGCATCCAGCCCGGGCGCCGCGCCTCCGTTGTCTGTCATCCACTCGGCGGCTGTTCCGCCGGCCACATACTCGCTCGCTATGAACCCATCGCCATCGAACCAGTCCGCATCGAGAACAGGAACGATATTAATGTGGCCCGACACGCTCCGCCATGATTCCGCCTCCCGACGGAATGAGGCGGCATCCGTGCCGGCATCGTGAGGCAGCTTTAAAGCGACCTGGGTCGTGAGCAGCCCCGAAGCGCGCTCAGCGAGCCAGACTTCGGCGAAGGAGCCGAGCCCCAGCCGCCGCACGAGCCGATATTGCCCGATCGATTCGCCCACTGATAACGACGTAGTGATGGTCTCCCTATGCCGGATGATAGGCAAACCTTCGAGCGATCGCACACCGAGTCCTGCTTCGCTACAGCGGCCCTGACACTGGCGTTGGCGGCCATGTCGCGTGCTGGGCGGCCGGGCGCCGGTCGAGCGATAGGTTACGATGCGCGCACCCATCCTTTACAGCTACCGATGGGCTTCCACGCGGCCGCGTTTCACGGTCCGCACACGCGCTCACCCGGCAGCGCGGCCATGAATAGGCGGTGCTAGAGCCCGCCGATGCCGGACGAGGGAGGAAGGTGAAGGCCGAACGCGAGATCGAGGAGGGTGCGGACGAAGCCGGCTCCGAACTCGCCCAGGATCAGTCCGATGAAGAAGGGCAGCGCGGTCCGGTAGCCCGGCAGCCCGCCGTAGCGGAGAATCAGGCTCTTGAAGAGCCAGCTTATGAAGATCGGCAGCCAGAGCCGAAACAGGCCGAAACTGCCGGCCACCAGATACCCGGCGGGATGGAACGGCCACCAGAGAAACCGCGCCCGCATCCCGCCGAGAAAGAGCGTCAAGAGGCATCCGAACGCGTAGGCGCCTGCAGATCCCCCGTCGGGCGTCTGCGGCGAGGAGAGCCAGCTCTCGAGCCGGTTCCACGGATCCCTTCCGAACGATCCCATCGCGGGACCGCGAAACTTGGCCGACTCCAGTCCCACGATATAGCCCGAATGCAGCAGCGCCCAGAACGCGGCGATCGTTCCGAGCAGAGTCGTCAGCATCAGCAGCGCCGTGATGGAGCGGAGCGAGATGTTTGTTCGCTTACCGATCCGGAGCGCGTCCACGTGTGTCTGCATCGGAAACTGCCGGTGAGTCCGCGTAATCCAGAACATGAGAGACATCACAGACAGCTCGTTCGGCGACCAGGCGCGGGTGCCGGCGAGCCGCTGCATCACCTGGTCGGCGCCAACCTGGTACAGCTCGAACGTCGGCAGTCCAATCTCAGCGCGAAGCCGCGCGACGACGATCACGATGATGAAAAGGATGCCGAGGAATATCAGCGCCGTATGCGGCCTCATCCCCGCAGAGACGGCGAACCAGACCATCCCCGCGCCGCCCCCGAGCACGCCGAACACCGCCATACGCGACGACATCGCCTCTTCATCGTCGCCAGGAGACGGGCGTGCTCGCGGGCTCATTGCGTGCCGGACGGCCCCAATCAAGGAGCGCCGCGCGGCGAATGCGACGGTCAGGAACATGCCAAGAATGGCGCCAACTCCCTGCTGAGCGACATAAGGAAAGTGGCCGGGATCGGCGTATCCGGCGGTCGCCGCGGCGATCAACTCGAATCGGCTCAGGAACATGAAGAACCAGCAGGAGAAGCCGAGCTGAGTCGGCAGGAGGAACGCGAGGCCATAGGCGAACGGAAACGAGCAGATCGGAATATCGCCGGCGGCGCTCCAGGGAAGCGCTTCGGAGCGGAACGTCTGAACTCCGATCGGGAGCGACGGAAACTCCGGAGCCAGCGAATGGATCATGTTGACGATCTGGCCGGTCGCTCCGATCGCCGCACCTAGCCAGAGGAGCCGAGAACCGAACAGGCGGCGCTGGTCCCGAATCAGCTGGACTGGGATCTCGGCGATCGGGTAGCTGAGGCGTTCCGAGTCCCATTGTCGACGGAAGAGCGACGCGAGGCAGAGCATCGTCCAGGCCGCGAGCAGAATGAAGATCGTCCAGCTTCCGAGCGGCGCGAGCCAGGGGCGGATGTGATCCCACCGGTAGAGCGTTGAGTTTCCCTGATACAGCGCGTCGATCGCCTCCTTGTCGGAGACGATCAGTCCTGGAGGCACATGCGGAACGATCTTCGCCGCCCAGGCGGACTCGGCGGTCGCGTGCCGTGAGAGATAGCTGATCGTCGTGAAGAGAATCTGAAGCTGGTCATGACCGGCGAGGTTGCTCGCGGCGACGACGATCAGGTAGAGGCCCGCCAGCTCTCCGGCCGAGAGCGCCCAGCGCGCGATAAGACGCTTCAGGACGGCGTTGACGCCAAGCAGGATCAGCAGCAGGGCGACGGCATTGAAGAAGAGCGATTGGGTCGTGCAGTTGTCCGAATATCGGATGTATTCAATCTCGACGATCCACCAGGCGTTGAGCGCGATGAGGATGGGGGCGGCGAGGAGCACGCGGAGCGTGAGGGCCGATTCGACTGCGCGGCGTCGCCGGGGGGCGGATTCCGAGGAGTTTTGGCGCTCTGTTTCCAAGCGGACTCGCGATCTCCGGGGACGTTGTCTACCTGGTCGGCATGAGATACGGCCGGACGCGGTCCGCGAGGAGCTTATAACCTTCCGCATTGAAATGCAGCTGGTCGGCGAGAAACAGCTCGGGCCGCGCCTTGCCATCGCGAGTCAGGCTGATATTGTAGGCGTCTAAATATCGGACGTGATGCATATGGCGCGCCACCGTATGGATGCGCCTGTTGAGGTCCAGCAGCCTGCTGTTCTCCCCCCACCGCGAAGGCGCCGGGCTAAAGCAGATGTAGACGATCTCCGCGTGCGGCAGCCGTTCGCGCACGGTGCGCACAAACTCCTCGAAGTCGGCGGCGACCTCTTCCGGCGAACGACCGGCGTGAATGTCGTTGCCGCCCGCGCGAAGGAAGATCTGCGCAGGCTCGTACGGGACGACGATGCGGTCGGCAAAGTGGGTGGAGTCCGCGATCTCCGATCCGCCGAAGCCCCGGTTGACTACGGCGTGGTCCGGAAAGTCCGTTGCAAGCGATTTCCACATTCGGATGGTGGAAGAGCCGACGAACAGCACCGCGCCCTTCGGCGGCGGGTTCGTGCGGTCGGCGGCTTCGTATGCGGCGATCTCTTTCTCCCATTGGCTGAAGTTGTGAGGGATAGCGCCAGGCCCATTGGACCTGCCTCCTTGCGCTGAGGCTGGGACCGCACCGGAACATCGGCCATCCGTTCCGAAAATCAACAGCATACCAATGGCGAGGGCAGTGAGTGCGGGAATGCTCGATCGGGTCATGATCTTCTCTCCGGGATCTTCTACTTGCGTTTCCAGATTTTGATCCAGTGGTTTGCGAAGCTGGCGTGGTTCAGTGTATTGATCGTCTGGCGAGGCATGTGGCAATGAGTACAGCCGGTACGGGGATTGACCGGGCATATTCTGCGTGCAACTGCGGAGATGCGCGGTTGATCGGGCCGTGTCGACAAGTGAGGCTGGGGCCTCGAAGAGCCATGGCACTGAATGCAGATTGCGTCGTAATGCTCCGGGCTTGGCGACGCATTGGCGTGAGACTCGTGGCACGAGGTGCAGGAGAGCGTCCTGCTCTCGAGAAAGCATCTGCTGCGGGCAAGCGCGGCGCCTTGAAAGCGAGCCAGGTCATCCTCCAGATGGCTGTCGCCCTTTCCTACCGTTTCAGCCGTGCGGTGGCACTCTCCGCAGATTCGATTGAGCGCTTCCGGCGCGACGCGGCTCAACCCGTCGATAGACTGGCGGACATCCTTCACGGTTACGTAAGGTCGTCGGGCAGCCGCAACGTGCGCCCGGCCGGGTCCATGGCACCGCTCGCAGCCGACTCCGAGCGTGGAATGTTCGATGTCGATTTGACCATTCGTCTGACGCAGCACGGTAACATGGCAAAGCAGGCACTTCGATAGACCGTCGCCGCTGTGCAGCCTGCCGATGGCGCTCTGAGGGTCGTCCTCCGGACGCTGCATGGGTCCGAAATCCCAGCACTTCCTCCGTGTATAGTAGCTGATGCGCAGATCCAGCCACGTTCCTGGTTCGACAATGTGGAAAAAGGTATGCCCGGTCTTGCCGGCGCCCATCGCATAGTCCGCGGAAACGGCTCCGCCACCTTCCGCGCTGCTTCCTATCATCAGGCACTTGCCGTTCGCGATACTAGTGGTATACCGGAGCCCCTTGTGTTTGTCTATAAGCGTTGGAGTCAGTGCGAATTCGTTCGCGAACTCGGCGAGAGTCACAGGACGAAACGTCCTGGCGTGGCGTGATAATGCGTGGCGACGCGCTATTTTGCCATGGCACACGACACAGGCCCCGTTCCCGACATAGTCCACAGCTTCCGCGGCACCGAGGGGACGATGGACATACCGCACGTCGATAACGGATGCCGGCCCGGAAGGAACCGTTGGAGCAGCGTAGAAAGTGCGGTTCGATGGCTGGGCGCAGCTTATGCAGATAAGCGCTCCGAGTGGAATAAGACCCATTGCCGTCAACGAGGAGCAGCCTACAAAATGGCGAGGGCTGAAACGAGGTGTCGGATCGCTAGTGTTCATGGGCGCAACTCTCAATGCGGCTTCAATTCGTGAATATCAGCACGGTTTCCTTCCGATGGCGTGATTTCCGCGCGCCACTACGAACCGCGGTGCATCTCGCCGTCCCGGTAATCGATAAGGTGTCGTGGCAGGAGGGCTACCATTGGAAGAACGAGGGCCGTCATGATTGCCGTAACAAGCAGTGCCAGCCCGAAACCTCCACGCTCGAACAGCTTCGATCCCACGACATCGCTGCATGCGCCGGCAAGGGCGAACATGGCCGACCCAAGCATGAAGACGGTGCCTTCCATCTTTGGCGGACATGCGCGAATCAGCAGGTCGAAGTAGGCGGAAACTGCGATGGCGTTTGCTGCGCCGGTGAACAGCGCGACGAACACCGCTTCCGGCCACCTATGGATAATCAGCAGTAGAGGCGCGCCAATGACGCCAAGCACGGTGCCAAGCCAGAGCAGCCATACAAGTCGAAGGCGGCGACAGAGGACGAGGTAGACGAGCGTAAAGACGACCATCGCGGCGTTTTGGATCGCCCCAAAGTTCCCGTATTGCTCGGATGATAACTTCACCGTGTTCGTCAGATAATACAGGAGCGGCGTCGTCCAGCCCGGTGAAAAGTTCCACAAGAACATGATGATCACCGGAAGATACAGCGACGGCTTGCGCAGCAGCGGAAGCAGCGCTCGGAACGATCGAATGTCTAGCGCGGGAGCCGTGCTCTTGGTCGCTGTCGCGAACACCGCTGCAGGCCGCCAGAAGGAAGCAGCCGTGACGCCCATCACGACTACTGCTGCGATAAGGAATGTAAACTGGGGCGTGCGATGCTCCGTAAGCCATCCGCCCGCCCATGGCGCAATGATCGAGGGAATGTTGGTCGTGAGCATGATCACGACGGCGAGGCGACCCGCCATCGCATCGCGCTGGGCAATCTGCGTCAACATTCCCTGGATCGAGGCTCCGAGCAGCACGCCGAATATCGTGCTGAGAACGGTGGCGATAACCAGTCCAGGATAGGTAAGCGGGCTGAAAGCCAACCACAGGTATCCTGCGGCGATCAGAGGTGGCGTCATGACTAGATAACCGAGATCGCCTTTGCCGAACGGCCGCCACCGATCTCGCACATAGCCCAGAAGGAATCCGACGTACAGCGGCAGGCCCGCGATGAAATTGAATGTAGCCGTTTGCGGCGCGCTGAAATTCAGGCGGTCCTTCAGGTAGAACTGAATAGGGATATTGGCGAGTCCATTGCTGCCGGGCGTGCCGAGCGTATAAAACAGCATTACGATAAGGAAGTAGGAAGCGATCTGCCGGACGGCAGCACGAGAGACGGGCTGCTCATCGGTTTCGTGGACAGTATGGGGGCGCCCGTTGGGCTCAGTCGGCGCGAGGCTCAAGGGTTCTTCCCGATCGTAAGTGGCGGCGGACGAGTTACTTCACAAACATTATGACCTGTCGAGCGCTCTATCTGGCGGGCCGCCGTCCTAATCGTCCATCGACCGTAACACGGGAGTGTCACCAGGGGCGGGCGCTGGTTGGTTGCTGCCCCGACGAGCGAACCATGGAGTCTAGAGATGCCCACCGGTGAACAGCTCAGTAGACGTGCCTGGATGCGAAGGCGAATCGTAGCGGTGGCGATCATAGCATGCCTTTGCGCGCTCTACTGGGTCCTTCATCCTGGTTGGAACACCTCAGGCGGCATTTCAGGACCAGGAGACCGAAGCTACGCTGACGAGATTCAAGCTGCGAGACTGGCAGGCATGCCGGTCACCGCGGAGGCGCTTCAGGGAGCGCTTCCACCTCCCGAACAGAATGCGGCGACAATCTACTCCGCGATCACCGCCATGCTTGCAGCGCACCCACTGATCGACCAGGATGGGATTATCGAACGGCTAGCGGTGCACGAGATGCCGTCCGCGGAGCAGTTTGACCGCGTGCGCTCGGCGTTGAAGCGACAATCCACACTGGCGGGCCGCATCCACCAGGCAGTGGCACGCGCGCAGTGCGTCTTCGTACGAGACTGGTCGTTTCCAACTTCGGGTGAGATCAAGGAGAGCGGTGCGATCCGAAGCGCGGCTCGGCTTCTCGTTGCGGAGAGTCTGCTGTTGGCCCACGATGGGAAGGTTCTGGACGCCGTGCGGAATCAGGCGCTCGGCTTCGACATTGCGCGGCACGTCGCGCCCGAACCCTACCTCAACGGACACAAGAACGCGATCGAAATCGACATCATGACGCTGCACGGCCTGCAGCAGTTGCTCTATCTTGCGGGAGCGAACGGCATCGTCGCGGATGCCGTTCGCTCCACGGTCGAGACTCGGTGGAAGCCGCATAGTCTCGCGTCCGCTCTTCAAGATCAAGCCGGAACCGACATTGTGGACATCCAGAGGCTTCGCACGCGGGGCCCGGCCTTTTTCAACCTCTTTGTCGGTGATAACTCCTCTCCGCCGCTGCGCATGGAGCCGACGGAATGGAATACAATGCTCGACGAAAACGGCGTACTGTTGCTAAGCCAACAGCGCAAGCTGATCGCCGTCGCCGATCGCCCGTACTTACAGTCGGAGCCGGTTATGAGCGCCATGAGCGAGGCTGTCGATCCGGACCGGGACAGGCTCCACGTGCTTCACCTGGTGCTGACAAACAACTACGGTCGATCTGCCGATCTCCAGGCTGCGTCGCAGGCGCATTTCGAAGTTACGCGGGCGGCGGCGGCGATTCTGTCCTGGAGGGCCCGGCACGGCGCACTGCCAATGGCGCTCCAAGAGGCGATATCCGTTCCGCCCGTCGATCCCTTCGACGGCAACTCCATTCGATACCGGCGCGAAGGAAGCGGATTCGTCGTGTTTAGCGTGGGGAACAAGCGATCGTTCACGGGCGGTGCGCCGGATAAGAGGCCGGGCGGTCTTGATATACTATTCCGCTATCCGTTTCCTCAATACTATGCCGGAGAGCCGACCGAGGCCATCGGGATACGCCCGATGTTCCGCGGCCAATCCGGAGCGCCATTTAGTCCGAACCGAAGTTACGGTCCGCCCGGACGCAGCCCCTAAACCTTGCCGGCCGCGCATCTCCTTTTCCATAGTCGAGGAATTCCACCCGGATTATTCATAACGACAGGTGGAGAGCAGGCGGCTTTGTTAGCCCTTATGGGTTTACCCGTAGGGGTCCCCCGCCGATTCACGTAGGGCGGGTGGCTTGTCCCCCGCCGCCGTTGATGAATAGAGCGGGTTCCATTCGCATGGGCCATTGCTAGAGTACTGAATGACCCTTGCACGCCGCCAATCGCCTGCTCCGAAACCTGGGCCTTTGGCCGGCAGGGTATAATTGACCCATGCTTCGCAGATTCCTTGCCTACTATCGACCGCACCGGCGGCTGTTCGTGCTCGACTTTTCATGCGCGGTCGTCTCCGGCCTGCTCGAACTGGTATTTCCACTGGCTGTAAGGTCGTTCGTCGATCGACTCCTGCCGAGCCAGAACTGGGGACTGATCCTCGGGGCCACGGCGGCGCTCCTGGGGATCTACCTCCTGAACACCGGTCTCCAGTACATTGTCAACTACTGGGGCCACGTTCTCGGCATCTCGATCGAGACCGAGATGCGACGCAGGATCTTCGACCACCTACAGAAGCTCTCCTTCCGATTCTACGACAATCAAAAGACCGGCCATCTGGTCGCGCGCGTTACCAAAGACCTGGAAGATGTCGGCGAGGTCGCGCATCACGGACCGGAAGACGCCTTCATCGCCATCATGACCTTCCTCGGATCCTTCGCGCTGATGTACCAGCTGAACCCCAGGCTGGCGCTGATCACCGGGCTGATCGTTCCACCGATGACGCTGATCTCCACACGGTACGGCAGCGCGATGACGCGGACGATGCGGACGCTATTCGGGCGAGTCGGCGACTTCAATGCGAGGATCGAGGAGAACGTCGGGGGCATCCGCGTCGTTCAGGCATTCGCGAACGAGGACCATGAGCGGGCGCTCTTTGCGCGCGACAACGACCGGTATCGCGACACGAAGCTCGACGCATACCGGCTGATGTCCAAGAGCATGTCGCTCAGCTACCTGACGATGCGCATCGTGCAGCTCTTCGTGATGATCGCCGGGTCGTACTTCGTGCTCCACCATGAGCTGACCGTCGGCGGCTTCATGGGATTCCTGCTGCTCGTCAACGTCTTCTTCCGCCCGGTCGAGAAGATCAACGCCGTGCTGGAGACCTACCCAAAAGGCATCGCCGGGTTCAAGCGGTATGCGGAGCTGCTTGAGACTGAGTCCGATATCGTGGACGCCTCGGACGCGATTGCCGTCGGGCATCTCCACGGGGACATCCGGTTCGAAGGCGTGAGCTTCGGATACGAGCCTCACCGCAACGTGCTGGACAACGTCGACCTTGCCATTCATCCGGGCGAGACGGTGGCGTTCGTAGGTCCAAGCGGAGCCGGCAAGACCACCATCTGCTCGCTGATTCCCCGGTTTTACGAGCTGACATCTGGCCGCATTACGGTGGATGGCATCGATATCCGAAAGATGACGCTCGCCTCTCTGCGCAGAAACATCGGAATTGTACAGCAGGATGTGTTCCTATTTGCTGGGACGATTCGCGAGAACATCGCCTACGGGCGGCTCGAGGCGACCGAGAATGAGATCCGCGGGGCCGCCTATCGCGCGCGGCTCGACGAGATGATCGCGCGCCTTCCCGACGGCCTGGATACGATCATCGGCGAGCGTGGTGTGAAGCTCTCGGGCGGGCAGAAACAGCGACTGGCGATCGCCCGGATGTTCCTGAAGAATCCGCCGATTTTGATTCTCGATGAGGCGACCTCCGCGCTCGATACGGAGACGGAGCGCGCTATTCAGGCCTCCCTGGCGGAGTTGGCGGTCGGGCGCACGACGCTGGTCATCGCCCACCGCCTGGCCACGATTCAGAACGCGGACCGCATTGTAGTTGTGGAGGAGAGCGGCATCACCGAGCAGGGCCGCCACCATGAGTTGGTCACGGCCGGCGGCGTATACCAGCGGCTGCACGAGGCGCAGTTCCAGACAATGGTGTACGAAGCGCCGGAGGAGAACGAGGCGGTACGGGCAGGACTGTAACGGACAGGCCCTCACCCCAACCCTCTCCCAGAGGGAGAGGGAGCAAATGCCCTGACTTCAGCCCCCACTACGGGTTCTATCACTCTCCCGGGCGCTCGTCCATCGCTGGGAGTGGGAGCTATCGTTGCCCTTCTCCCTCTGGGAGAAGGCTTGCCCGTATGCGGGCCGGGGGTAACGGAAAGGTTTTGGCGCCTCCCGCTACCTCCGCGCACTCTCCTGCGGCTTTTCGGTCGCCTCGACGCAGGATTGCCAGGCCGGCGCTTGGAGGCTTAGCTTCTCCCTGTCGATCGTGTAGGACAGGAAGGCGATGCACATCTCGTCCGTTGTCTGCTCTCCCCACGTGATCTTCTTTGGCGGACGATTCGGATTCCGCGGATTCGATTCCGAGTTGTCGTACAGCGCGGTCATCTCCACTCTCGTCCCCTTCGGCAGCTTAATCGGTTCCCGATAGGAGTAGTCCGTCTGCCAGTTGAAGTCCCAGTCTTTTAGCCAGATCAACTCGATCCGCTTCTGCTCCGGTGTGACGGCCCAGACGTGCATCTCCTTGCCGACCTGCTGCATATGAGGCGCGACGCCGTAGAGCTTGACGTCCTCGGACAGGGTGGTGTGCGCCGACACTGGTATCCGGCTCTTACCGGGATCGAGCGCCAGTCCAAGCTGGATGACCATTCCGCCGTTCCACAGCTTCGTGATCTCGCCCCGCGCGAATGTCAGGCCGATCGCGCTGTGATCCGTCTCCGGATGTCCTGTACGAATATCAGGCTACGCGCTCTTCCGAACATCCGCGGGCGTTCCTCAAAGGCTTTTCGGGCTTCCTGCACACCGACGGCTATCAGGCCTACGATAGCGTGCCCGATGTCAAGCCGGTGGGCTGCTGGTCGCACGCGCGTCGCTACTTTGTCGATGCCATCGCCGTGCTCTCGCCCATGGACAAAAGGAGGACGGACACGCAGGCGCACAAGGGGCTTGCCTACTGCAACCGGCTCTTTGCCATCGAGCGGGATCTGTACGAGGCGACGCCTGTGGAGCGCTTTGCCGCAAGACAAAAGCGCAGTCAGCCGGCGCTGCAGGAGATGCACGCCTGGCTTCTGGAGATGGAAGCCAAGGTACTGCCCAAGTCGCTTACAGGCAAGGCGATCGCCTACTGCCGCAACCAATGGAGCAAGCTCGCCGGCTTCCTCCAGGACGGGCGCCTGGAGATCTCCAACAATCCGGCGGAGCGCGCGATTAAGCCCTTCGTCATCGGCAGATTATGTTGTTAACAACATAAACGCCCTTATGTGGCGCTCACCGTTATGTTGTGTCCCGAAGTTGCTTACGCGGTTTTTGCGCTGCCGACCGCTCTTGGAGGTCACATAATTTTCGCCTGATCAGATTCGTCCAGTGCCGTGTATTCGTCGATTGGTACGGCGTTG
>JBBQVV010000039.1:0-25686 GCA_038211235.1 Chthonomonadales bacterium
CGCCGCGTGGCATTCCTCCAGGTCCGCCCGGTCCGCCTGGCCCCGGTCCGCCTGGAGGCGCCTGCCCTGTGGAATTTGGACCCGGCTGGCCAACGGAAGTCTCGTCGCTCTTATTACATCCTGCGGCAAGCAGCAGGCAGAGTGGCGCCGCTATAAGCACAACGGAGCCAAAGCTGAAAGGAATCCTTCTTGTCATCGTCAGGTTTCGCCCTTTCATGCGGGAGTCAGTGCAAAGCTGGTCGAATGAGCGCGCCGTCACCGACCGCTCGGGCTGAAGCTTAGTCCGGAACCAACCGTATCGCGCGATCATACGCGGCCATATTGCACCGACAGAACGGAATTTCCTGCTCGCCACGTGAACCGGGTCGCGCGCGAGACCGGCTTGCAGCGTGTGCAAACCGCTGCATGGACCTGGCAGCCAAGCTCGTCACAGCGTATCCTGGCCAATCCCATCCGGTCCTTGAGCGGGAAGCGTAACGATTACGGACGTACCAACCCCGACGATGCTCTCGAAGGCGAGGGAGCCGTTGTGCTGCTCGATCAGCCTCTTGCAGATCGAGAGGCCGAGTCCAGCGCCGCCCTCATTTCGAGCCCGAGACGAGTCGACGCGATAGAACCGCTCGCCGAGGTGCGAAAGATGCTCCGGCGCGATGCCATCACCCGTATCCATGATCCGGACGATTACCCCGCTATACAGCAATCGCGTGTCGACCCGGATTTCGCCATTCTGCGGCGTGTGCCGCAGCGCATTCGCGAATAGATTCGAGAAGACGCGCACGAGTTCATCCTCGTTGCCGGGGACCGCCAGGGCCGGATCGATGCCGTCCAGACGTATCGGCGGTCCGGCCGCGCTTCTATTCAGATGGCGTGCCTGCTCAAGTAGATCGCGGACGCCCAGGGACGTGCCACGCGGACACGGCATTCCCGCATCGGCTTGAGCGAGCAGAAGCAGATCCTGAACGAGGCGGTTCATACGATCCACCGAGTCGTCGATACTCTGTACGGATTCAAGGTATTCGCTTGCGGTGGGTGGCAGGCGCAGGAGCAGTCCCGAATGGACCTTGGCGATAGCCAGGGGGGTTTTCAGTTCGTGAGAGGCGTCGGCAGTGAAGCGCTTCTGTTCCACCAGCAGCGACTCGAGCTGGGAAACGAGCGACCGCTGACGCCCAAACGCGGTTTCCAGTCGGTCGAGCATGCGATTGAACGTCATGGCCAGCTGAGAGAACTCATCGGCGCCGACGACGTCGAGGCGCTGCCTGAGATCTTCCGCATCGATTCGATCGGCGGATAGAGCGATCTGCCCTACTGGCTGCAGCGCGCGCGTGGTTACCGCGGCTCCCGCCAGGCCCGCGAATAGGAGACCAACCGGAATGAGGGCAAGCAGTGTCTGATTCACGTTAGCAATAGCCTGCTGCACATCGAAAAGGGGATGAGCCGCCTGCACGGCGCCGATCACCTTGCCGCGTGAAACGACCGGAGTAGTTTGGACGCGAAGCGGCTCGCCTTCGACAATGACACTGGTCGTTTGGCTTGTATTGTGGAGGGCCCGCATGGACAGAGCCCAGCCTATCCACGTGCGACCCGATCTCATATTCGTTGATTGTCTCCGTCCGGCTGGCTGAGACGATAGCCGAATCCGCGGACGGTCTGGATCAGCTTGACGTCGTAAAGTGCGTCTAACTTCTTGCGGAGCTGGCCGACACATACATCAACCACGTTCGAGTAGCTCTCGTCATCCTGCCAGATTCTCTCCTGGATTGTTTCGCGTGAGAGGATGACTCCCTCATGGAATGCCAGCGCCTCCAGCAAGAGGTACTCATTATGCGTGAGATGGATCTCTCTCCCCGCGCGCACGACGCGGCGCGCGCGAGTGTCCACCACCAGGTCGGTGATTTTGATGATCCGCGCGCGGTTTACGCGCTCTCTCCGGACCAGGGCCTGAACGCGGGCAAGCAACTCGTCGAGATCGAAGGGTTTGGGCAGATAGTCGTCCGCGCCTGTTTCCAGGCCCCGGATCCTGTCCGGGACCGAAGCGCGCGCCGTCAGCATCAGTATAAGCACAGTCCTTCGTCGCGCGCGCAGCTCCTCGAAGATGCGGAGACCGTCGATGCCAGGCAGCATCACGTCCAGCACGATTAGCGTAAATTCCTCCGCCAGGGCTCGCTTCAAGCCGACGATTCCGTCAGGAGCAAGCTCAACATCGAAATGGGCCTGCTCCAGCCCGCGCTTCAGGCCGATTGCCAATGCCTTCTCATCTTCGACTATCAGTACTCGCATCTGTGAAGCCTCGTATTACTGTGCAACCCCCCCGGACGATTCGATAACCTAGGGCGACCGATGCCTGTTGCCGCCAGGAACGTGTCGCGCCGGTCTACGGTTACCGAACCGTCCGGATTCCAGCGTCTTCGTCGGAACTCGATGCGCTACTGGACTGGCGTGTAATACGTACTATAGGTTCCGTTCGGATAGAAGACGCGAACCCCATAGTAACGTGCCGCGTTCGTAAGGGTCAGCGTCGCCTGAACGGGCGACTCTGTAACGGCTTGCTGATCGATGACGCGGCCGAGTGAGTCTACGACCCCAACGTAAACTCTCTGGGCGTTTAACGTGGAGCCCGACCACTGAACAAGCGCCTGATTGACCGCCGTACGCTGTACGGAGAAGGCGCTGCTGGACTGTGAATTGGCTGCGGAAGTCGCAGCGGTCGGCCGCTGCGCGAACGCCTGACTACTCGTCGATAATGTCGCCGCCGCGCTTGATCCAGCTGTGGTCTGGCTGGCGGTCGTGGAACTACTGGTCTGAGCGGTTCCGCTCGACTGGCAGGACCCCGAACCACTTGCCTGAGCACCGCTCCCGGTGGAATGTAAGCCGGCGCCGCTCGCCAGAGGCCGAATTCCGCCGGCCTGTCGGAAGCCCCTCTGCGCATGAGCCTGTCCAGCCCATTGAAATAGCAGCCCACCGGCCGCAACCACTCCAAGGACACGTACTGAACGAATGTGTTGTCTCACGGTAGTACCTCTCTCTTACGAAGGATGGTACCAGGATACAGTGTCAACATGAGGATTAGATGAAGGAACGAGACTCCAAGCCATATACGAGTGAACCTGGGACAAAACGGACCGCGCCTGATCCAATCAGACGCGGTCATTACGGCCAGACGATCGGGCCAGGCGGACTCCTGAGTGCACTGACTGCTACACGGCGGAGACGGCTTCCCGCGTTCGCTGTCGAGCCTGTTCTTTGCGCTCACGCAGGTACGAGAAGAACTCGCCGCCCTCGCGTAGGCGGCGGACCAGCATGTGCCGGTCGGTCAGCATCTCGCTAAGCATGCGCGCATAGACTTTGGGGCGGAAGTAGAACTCGCGGTACATATGCTCGACGGCATCCTCAATCTGCGTTGTGGACATCTTCTCGTAATGCAGTGTAGACGTCTGGATACCGGATCCCGCAATCAGGTCCTGGCGGGCAAACCACTGATTCTTGACCGCCTGGTCGTACAACTCCGTACCGGGATAAGGCGCTGCAATCGAAACCTGGATCGTATGCGGGTCTAGCTCTTTGGCGAAGTCGATCGTCTCCCGCACCGTCTCTGGGGTCTCTACGGGGAGCCCGATGATAAATGTGCCGTGTACCTTGATCCCAAGCTTTTTGCAGTTCGCCATGAACTCGCGCGCCATGTCGAGCTTGATGCCCTTCTTGATCCGGTTGAGGATCTCCTGGTTGCCCGACTCGAACCCCACCAATAGCAGTCTCAGCCCGTTATCGCGCAGCGTCTTGAGCGTATCGTACTTCACGTGCGCCCGCGCATTACAGCTCCACGTCAGGTTGAGTCGCTTCATGTGCTTGCTGATCTCGACGGCGCGTGCCTCGTTTATCGTGAAGGTGTCGTCGTCGAACATGTACTCGCGGACCCGGTCGCCCCATGTTGCCTTGGCGATCTCCATCTCCTTGCCGACGCACTCTGGAGACTTCGTCCGGTACTTATGGCCGCCGATCGTCTGCGGCCACAGGCAGAACGTGCACTTTGCGGGGCAGCCGCGTCCCGTATAGAAAGAGACGTAAGGATGGAGGAGATAACCGATGAAATACTTCGTAATGTCGAGGTTCTCCGCATACGTCGGAAAGACGCTCGGCATCGCGTCCCAATCCTCGATCAGCTCACGGTCCTCGGTGCGCTGCAAGACACCGTCGGCATCGCGCCACGAGAGACCCTTGATCTCGCTCCACCGGCGGCCCTCGGCAAGCTCCCTGCAGGTATGGTCGAACTCGTGCCGGCAAACGAAATCGATGGTTGGACTGTCCCGCAGCGTCTGTTCTGGAAGAACCGCCACGTGGGCTCCGATAAACCCGATCTTGAGCGAGGGATTCTGGGCTTTCAACTGTCGCGCGCACTCGACATCGTTGGCAAGCGACGGAGTGCTGGTGTGCATGATCACAAGTTCGTATTCCCTGGCGACCTTCAGGACATGAGCCACGTCCTGGCCGTGGGGCGGCGCATCGATCAGCCTGCTTCCGGGCACCATGGCTGCCGGCTGTGCGAGCCACGTCGGATACCAGAACGAAGTGATCTCGCGTTTCGCCTGATATCGGGCGCCCGCGCCGCCGTCGAACCCATTAAAGGAAGGCGGACTGAGGAAAAGCGTTTTGATCAAAGCGATGTCTCTCCCGGATGTCGCGTAGTTACAAACTGTGGTCGATCCCGTGCCAATGCGGAGCGACCGTCTGACGCTCACGTTTGCCCCAAACAGTATACCCGAATCCAGACCGTCCAACTTTGAAATCGTCTTTCAGCGACCTTAACCGCCGGTCCCGTTAGGTCGGAATACATCCCAGTGAGCGGGACTTACCTGCAGGCAAACCGGTTGCGATTGTCGAATAGGTGGCCCGGATCGCATCGGTGACCATCAGAATTCGGGGGAGCAGATTTGGAACGACGGACCCTCTACGCAATGTTCAGAGAGACCGTACGCGTGCATGGCGACCGGCCTGCCGTACGGTTCAAGAGGCGCAAAGAGACTTCATATACGACATATAGTTATCGTGAGCTGGACGCGCGTGTACAGGCGTTCCGGCGCGGATTAGATGCTATTGGCATGCGCAAAGGCGACCGGATCGCACTTATCTCCCACGACAACCGTGTAGAGTGGGCCGTTACGGACCTTGCCGCGCAGTCTCTAGGCCTGATCACCGTGCCGATCTACGGCTCACTGCCGGCGGCCCAGGTAGCGTACTACTTGCGAGATTCGGAATCTCGCGCGGTTGTTGCATCCGACTCGAAGCAGAGGGCAAAGATCGCCGAATTCCGCGATTCCGTGCCGGCGCTGGAATCCCTGATCTCGATGGACGGTGAGCAGGAGACCCTGGATGCCGAAGGCGCACTGGCCTTTGAGACGATTAACGGCCGCGGAGAAGCCGGGCGGGCGCTTGCCGATCTGGACATCGTCGCGCAAAGCATCCATCCAGACGACGTTGCGACCCTTATCTATACGTCGGGTACGACGGGCGATCCCAAGGGCGCGATGCTTTCCCATGTCAACCTCCTGCACACACCAGATGCAGTCGTGAGCGAGCCGATTGCCCGCCTGACTGATCATGACACGTTTCTCTCTTTCCTTCCGCTCAGCCACATCACCGAGCGAGTCGGCGGCCACTATCTGCCACTCCGAGTTGGCGCCTGTATAGCCTATTCGCAGGGCCTTTCGTCGTTCGGAGAAGAGCTTACTCAGTCCGTGCGGCCGGATATGCTGCTATGCGTTCCACGGCTCTGGGAGAACATGTTCGAGAGGTTCTACGAGGGCCTGGCGAAGATGCCGACAGGGCAGCGTCGCGTGGTGGAGTGGGGGATCAACGTCGGCACGATGGCAGCCCGGCGCAGGTCGGAGGGAAAGCGGCTCGGTCCGATCATCGACATATTGTGTATGGCGGCCGAAAGGATTGCGCTGGCCCGGGTAAGGGAGCGCGTGACAGGCGGGCGGCTCCGCTACTGCGTCTCGGGCGGGGCGCCACTAGACCCGCGGGCGGCCACGTTCTTTCTGGCGATCGGCATTCAGATGCTCGAAGGGTACGGCCTTTCGGAGACCAGTATCATCGCCGTAAACAGGCCGGGAAGACAGCGAATCGGCACCGTCGGCACGCTGCTGCCGGAGGTCGAGATGAAGCTTGCGGGTGACGGAGAGATCCTTATGCGCGGCCCGGGTCGTATGAAGGGCTATTGGAACAAACCGGAGGCGACAGAGGAGGCAATTGATCGGGACGGCTGGTTCCATACCGGCGACGTGGGCGAGGTATCCGCGGACGGGTATCTGACAATCACGGATCGCAAGAAGGATCTGATCGTTCTCACCAACGGCAAGAAAGTAGCCCCGCAGCCGATCGAGGCGCTTCTGAAGCACAGCCCGTATATCGGCGAAGCTGTCCTTCTTGGGGATCGGCAATCCACGGTGATGGCGCTCCTGGTTCCAGTGTTCGACAAGCTGAAGTCGTGGGCGAAATCGAACGATATTCCAGCAGACAATGATGTGACGCTCGCGGCGCATCCAGACGTACAGAAACTGTTCAAGGCTGAGATCGACCGGTGCGCTCCGGACCTCGCCGACTACGAGAAGATCAAGCGGTTCAAATTGGTGAGCCGGCCATTTACGGTCGACGGCGGCGAGCTTACTCCCACACTGAAGGTCAAGCGCAAGTTCGTCATTCAGAAGTATGCGGATCTTATCGAGTCGATGTCCCGTTAACATCAATGGCGCAGGCACTTACTCCATTCGACCTTACCGTGGTTATCGTAAGCTACAATACGCGCGACATGTTGCGCGATTGCCTGCTTAGCCTTCCCGCCGCCACTCCTGACATCTCGAGCGAAACTTGGGTCGTCGACAACAACTCTCCGGACAAGAGCGCCGAGATTGTGGCAGAAGAGTTCCCTGCGGTACGCCTGATCGCGAATACTGAGAATGTGGGCTTCACGCGGGCTAACAACCAGGCGCTCAGTCGGGCGCGCAGCCGGCACTGCGTAATTCTGAACCCAGACACAGTGTGCAAGCGCGATTCGCTTGCCACGCTGGTTCACTATCTGGACTCACATCCGGACGTCGGCGCGGTCGGCCCCAAGCTCTTGAATACGGACGGCTCGCTTCAGCCAAACGGCGCTCGCTTTCCCCACCCGTGGCGCGACTTTCTCATCGTTACGGAGCTTCGTAAACTCTCTCGACCTGCATTTGAACGGTACTGTCGGATGCGAGACGATTTCAACGTCGAATGCGATCTCGACGTCGTATCTGGCGCATGTATGATGGTGCGCTCCACTGTCATCGATGAAGTGGGAGCTCTGGACGAGGAGTTCTATATGTTCTTCGAAGAGGTGGAATGGTGCTGGCGCATCAAGAGAGCAGGGTACCGGGTGGTCTACTTGCCGCAGGCTGAGGTAGTGCACCACTGGATGGGCAGCGTGCGCCAGAGCTCCGCGGCGATGACGGCCCGGCTCTTCGAGAGCTCCCGAATCTACTACCGTAAGACCGGAGCGCCATCTGCTCGCATCGCAAACCGCCTGGTCATGACGTTCGGCCTGGCAAAGAACAGGTTCATTCATGTGGGCGTTGCCGTTAAGGCGCGCCTCCGCGCGCTGGTTGGAGGAGCCAGATGAACGACCAGAACGCTCCGGTCAGCGCTCCGACGGACTCGACAAGAGGGCGCATCTCCGCCGTGCTCTGCGTCTTCAACGAGGAGCGCAGAATCGCACGCTGTCTCGACGCGCTCGTGTGGTGCGATGAAGTCGTCGTTGTCGATCGGTTCTCCCGAGATGACACCGGCGCGATATCGAAGAGCTATCCGAACGTGAGATTCCTGCAGCGAGAAGACTGGCTGAATCCCAACATCAACTTCGGTTTCGAGCAGGCAACCGGCGACTGGATACTCAGAATCGATTGCGACGAAATTGTCTCGCCGGAAATGGCGCTTGAGATCCAGAACGAGATACTCTCCGGAAAGGACGTTCGGTTCAACGGCTTCTGGGCGCCGAACCGAGTCTATTTCTTTGGCAAATGGCTTAAGTATGGCGTCGCTTTCGATCCACGATCGGACCGCCCAGGCTACGGCTACAGGAAGGTGCTCTTTCGTAAGGGGATGGCGCGATACGACTGTAAGCTATACCATGAGGACTTGACGACTCAAGGCGAGTTCGGCCGCCTGAAGCACCATTATGAGCACTACTCCCATACCACGGTATCCGGCTGGATCGGCAAAATGAACGACTATACGACGGGTGACGCCGAAAACAGCGACGTTTTGAGCCCGGAGTTCCGATTGCCGAAACCCGGCAAAACTGTCGCGGCAATGCTGAAAATGTTCATCGTCTACTTCATCCTGCACAAGGGCTACCGTGACGGAATTTATGGTTTCATGACGAGCGGAATGAACACCATGTATCTCTTTGTGGACCGATGCAAGCTCTGGGAGAAGCACTACCGTCTCACGCATGCCGATGAGATCGTGCGCTATTAACTCGCCTGCAAAGATAAACCCTCGCACGCCATAGAGGCGCACGAGGGTTTGTAATGCAATCGGCATGCCGACATTGCCGGCATTCTGGAAGAGCCGACTGCTAATGCATTCCGTTGCCGCCGCCACCGCCTGCCGGCGCGTCCTCTTTCTTTTCCGTGATCAATACCTCCGTCGTCAGGATCAGGCCCGCAATAGAACCGGCGTTCTGAAGCGCGCTCCGGACGACCTTGGCCGGGTCCACGACCCCCATTGCGACGAGGTCGCCATACTTACCCGTCGCAGCGTTGTACCCGTGGCCCTTGCCCATCGTCCTCACTTCGTTGATGACGATACTGCCTTCCATGCCCGCGTTTTCGGCGATCATGCGGAGCGGCTCCTCGATGGCTCGCCGCACGATGTTGAGGCCGATCAGCTCATCGCCGGTCAATGACAGCTTGTCCAGGGCCGGCATTGCATTCAGCAGCGCGACGCCGCCGCCCGGAACAATGCCTTCCTCTACTGCCGCGCGCGTCGCATGCATCGCGTCCTCGATGCGCGCCTTCTTCTCCTTCAGCTCAGTCTCAGTGGCCGCGCCAACTTGAATTACGGCCACGCCGCCTGCGAGCTTTGCGAGCCGCTCCTGGAGCTTCTCACGATCGTAGTCACTTTCGGTGTCTATGATCTGCTTCTTGAGAAGCGCCACTCGGCCATCAATAGCAGCCTTGTCGCCGTATCCATCGACTATGGTCGTCTCGTCCTTGGTGACGACGATCCGCTTGGCGCGACCCAGGTCCTCTACGTCGATGTTCTCGAGCTTCACGCCCAGGTCTTCCGTAATGAATCGGCCGCCCGTGAGTATCGCCAGGTCCTCAAGCATCGCTTTGCGCCGATCGCCAAAGCCAGGCGCCTTCACCGCAACGCTGTTGATGTTGCCGCGAATCTTATTCACGACAAGCGTGGCCAGCGCCTCGCCGTCAACATCCTCGGCGATCAGGATGATCGGGCGGCTGTTGCGGGCGATCTTTTCCATGATCGGAACGAGGTCCGCTACGGAGCTGATCTTCTTCTCATACAGCAGGATGTACGGCTCCTCCAGCACGGCTTCCATCCGCTCAGGATCGGTAACAAAGTAGGGAGAGATATAACCCTTGTCAAACTGCATCCCTTCGACGACCTCGAGCTGTGTGCTAGTGCCCTTGCTCTCCTCGACGGTAATGACGCCTTCGGAAGTTACCCGCTCCATCGCCTCGGCGAGAAGTTCGCCGATCTCGGCGTCGTTGGCCGATATGGATGCCACCTGAGTGATTGCGGATTTGCCTTCGACTTTCGTCGAATGCGCCTTGATCTCTTCAACGAGCGCGGCCACAGCCTTATCGATGCCCTTCTTAACCTGGAGGGGCGATGCTCCCGCGGATACCGACTTCAGGCCCTCCTTTACCATCGCTTGCGCAAGGACGGTTGCGGTGGTTGTTCCATCGCCGGCGATGTCATTGGTCTTGCTCGCGACCTCCCGAACAAGCTGAGCGCCCATGTTCTCGAAGGCGTCCTCGACCTCAATCTCTTTCGCGATCGTTACGCCGTCGTTGATGATGCTGGGACTGCCATACTTCTTCTCAAGGACCACGTTGCGTCCTCGTGGCCCAAGCGTGACCTTGACGGCATTTGCAAGCGTGTTGACTCCACGCTCCAGCGCACGCCGAGCGTCCTCATCGAAAAGCATAATCTTTGCTGCCATAAACCTTACTCCTTGATCGCCAGCACGTCGTCCTGGCGGAGGATGACATACTCTTCGGCGCCAACCTTAATCTCAGTCCCGCCGTACTTGGCATAGATCACCCGATCTCCGGCCTTCAGTTCCATCGCGGCAACCTTGCCGTTGTCGAGCGTCTTGCCGGGTCCCACGGCGACGACTTCGGCCTCCTGGGGCTTTTCCTGGGCGGAATCGGGCAGAATGATTCCGCCTGACGTCACGGACTCGGGAGTAACGGACTTCACAACGATACGATCATTCAGCGGCTTCAACGTGGGCATAAGCACAACCTCCTCGATGCGACTTATCTGTTGTCAGGGCTTCGGGCAGCTCAATCTGCAGTATCTGTGCATTAGCACTCTCGCTGCCTCAGTGCTAACCAATCTGAATTTTACACTAAACGCGCGGCGGAATGCAATACCGCTACAAGAAAAAATGCGGGGATCGGATTCGGGTGTGGCTGACCGCGACAAGCGGCGGAACATCTGACTCTTCGGTTTGCGTCTATGCTGTGAGTGGAGTCGCAATAGGATGTCCGATGTGCCACTATAACGGCGTGCTCGGGTCAGGCGGGCAGTTGGATTCAAGTGATTTCCCTCTGGGAACCGTGACATCATGTCCGATACGATCCCGGAATAGCGATGGAGGTGTGGGTAAATGGCAGATTTGAAGCCAAGAGGCAGCGCAAAGGATTTCTGGAATACAATCAAGAGCATATCTGTCAACGATATCGTGCGAGAGGCCGGACGCCCGGTTAGCGTTGCGCTCGTCGGGAATCCCGACCTGCGCCGCGAAGCGCGTAACGCGCTGTTTGTCGCCGAAGACGGCCTCGAACACACGGTAAGCGCGATGCCCGAGCCTTCGTTTCTCCAGGAGTTCGATTCCACCGCGGGCGACGCGGGCTTTCCAACCGAGCCAAACGTCTTTGATATCGTGTTCGACGTCGGCTCAGGTCGTAAGGAGGAGCCGGAAGGCGTCCACATCTATTCAATTACCGAAATCGGGGGATGGAGTCCGACGCTGGACCGGATTCTGGAGGATCGGCCGGACCTGGCGCTTGCCCTGGCCCGCAATTTTCCCGTGTTCCGCCGCAGGGTAGCCAACAGCATTATTGTGATCACCGCGACAGCCAACGCTCAGTTCGCACTCGTGACCGGAATTACGTCCGCGTTTCCACTGCTCAGCCTCATCTTGCCCGTCAACGGGCTAAGTGATATGCTGATGCTGACCAAAAATCAGATAATGATGACGCTCCGTCTTGCCGCGGCATATGGACTGGAGATAAGTTTCCAGAACCGAATCAAGGAACTGGCTCCGATACTCATGAATGCGTTCGGTTGGCGAGCGGTTTCCCGCGAACTGGTCGGAGCCATTCCGGTCGTCGGGTTTGTGGCCAGGGCCGGGATCGCATATGCCGGAACCGTAACCGTTGGAAAGTCCGCGATGGTCTACTATGAGACCGGAGAGAAGATCAGCAAGGATCAGCTTAAGCGGTGGTACCAGGAGGCCTTAGAGGCGTCAAGAGACAAAATCAAGACGATCGCTGCCACGGTTAAGCGGCGAGGCGGCCGACGGCGAATGCTCCCATCGACAGACGTGTCTAATGATATCATTGACACTGAAATCCGCGAGATTTCGGCGCCTATCGGCGTTCCGCACGAGGTGGCGAATACCTGACACGTCGTGATCCAAGAGTGGTTATGGCTGGGAGGATGGTGGGAAGGCATGGATCCAAAGGAGGCAGCCGCGGTCAAGGCTCTCGAACTCGTCGAAGACGGGATGATTCTGGGTCTCGGAACGGGAACGACGGCGGTCCACTTTATCAATGCGCTGGGCTCCAGAATTCGGGAGCGGCGCTGGCACGTCCGCGGCGTACCCACTTCGGAGCGATCGAGGCGCCAGGCTGAAGACCGAGGAATCTCCCTCGTCGATCTCGCGGATGTGCGGAAAATTGATCTTGCGATTGACGGCGCGGACGAGGCCGATCCAAATCTCAATCTTATCAAAGGCGGCGGCGGCGCACTCCTACGCGAAAAGCTCGTCGCCGCGGCCGCGCGCGAGCTCATTGTAGTCGGTGACAGCGGGAAATTTAAGGAGACGCTTGGGGCGTTTCCGTTGCCGATTGCCATCGTTCCATTTGGTTGGACTGCGACGGCTGCCAGGCTGGAGCGGCTGGGAGCGGAGCCCCGTCTCAGGCTCGACCTAGAGACCGGACGCGGCCCGTATGTGACGGATGACGGCCTCTATATACTCGACATGGAGTTCGGCTGCATCGAGGACGTTGCACAGCTTGAAAGGGAGATCAAGCTAGTGCCCGGCGTCGTGGAAGTCGGACTGTTCGTGGGAATGGCGAGCCGCCTAATATTGGGGTATGACGACGGACATACGAAGGAGATATTGGCTCGACGGTGAGCGTAGTGTCGTACTTTTAGTCCTTTAGGTCCTCAGTACCACGTTAGCTTAAAGATGTTTCGGCTCGACCAAGTGTGTGTGAATGGTACTGTGCGCTGCTACTGGTAGCTACATGTTCTTCTTTTGACCGCCGGCCTCCACGAGATGGCGATGACCGTTTTCCGACTCGGCAACCCTCGAAAGCGGCCGGACGACCGCTTGAGTGGGGGCATGTTGTCGGCTCAAGTAGCTGCCGAACCATGCGAATAGAACCGCCTCGAACCCAATCGCCGCGAATACAAGGCCGGATTGGTGAATCAGTCCCAGGAACACCGCGCAAAGCGAGGCGCAAAAACTGAGTCCGTAAAGCAAGAGCACGGCCTGCTTGTCGGTCCTGCCGGAATAGACAAGCCGATGTGAACTGTGGTCACGTCCCCCTTGAGAAATCGCCCGGCCCTCACGTTTTCGCATTATAACCACGAGGGTCGTATCGAAAATGGGAACGGCCATGATCAGTAACGGCAACAGGCATTGCGCCGCCTGGTGGTCCAATGTCATCGGCGCGGCTGGGCAAAACGCGATTACGGCAAGTCCGGAGAGCATAAATCCAAGGAACATACTGCCACAATCGCCCATGAAAATGCGTGCAGGTCCGGACGCACGGAAATTAAAACAGAGAAACCCTACGCATGAGGCGGTCATTAGCAGGCTGAGGACGCCCGCGAGCGTGTCGTGATTCAAAAGTGCATAGGTCCCTATGCCTGCGCCAACAATGGCCGCCGTGCCTGCCGAGAGCCCATCCATATTGTCCAGGAGATTGAACGCGTTCGTGAGGGCAAGCATCCAGAAAAGCACGAGCGGGATCGAGAGTACGAAAGTGGTCGACGTAAACGCGAGCCCCGCTCCGACCAGGAACGGCATGATTGCGAGTATCTGGCCTGCGAGCTTCACCAGCGGATTTAGCGGGCGGGCGTCATCGCGCACGCCGACAACAAAGAGGATCACAGCTCCGCCAAACAGACCGATCAGATCCGTGTGGCGGGCCGTGCCCATCCGCAGCATTGCCGCCGTCGCGCCAATAGCGTAGGCGGCTACGATGGCGACGCCGCCGTATAGAGCCGTGGGTGTCTGGCTCCAACGGTCGGTCTTTGGCTTATCCACCCACTCGCGCCGGTGAGATAGCCAGATCATTCCGCGCGTCAGCAGAATGGACAGCACCGCGACGGCCCCTATAAGCCAACAACTCGTTAGCAGGAATGCACTCATTAATGCGCCGTCCGCATGCCTGCGACCGGAGCGGCAACTACGGCTAGCGATGGAGTCTCTTCAAAATGGCAGATAACGCGGCGAAGTATATTGTCCAGGTTAACGGTGGGACGGTAGCCGATCGCATCATTGATCTTCGTGATGTCGGGAGTTCGGAACTCCATGTCCTCAAATCCCTTGCCATATGCGACATCGTATGACACGAACCGGATCTCGGAGTTTGAGTTGGTCATCGACTTCACTTTTCGAGCCAGATCGATGATCGCAATCTCTTCACCATTTCCAACGTTGTACACCTCGCCGACCGCCTGCGGGTACCGCATCAAGCCGGTTATAGCGGTTACGGCATCGCCTACGTATGTGAACGAGCGCGACTGGTTGCCGTCGCCGTACACGTTGATGGGCCGGCCCTCTAGCGCGGACTGAACGAATCGCGGGATCACCATCCCATACTGCCCGGTCTGGCGAGGTCCCACGGTGTTGAAGAACCGTACGATCACCACGTCGAGGTCGCGCTCGCGGTGGTAGGCTAGCGCCATAAACTCGTCGATCGCCTTTGCGCCCGCGTAACTCCACCGTCCCACGGTGGTAGGGCCATAGATCCGCTCATCTGTCTCCTTCAGCGGCTTGTTCTCGAAGTGGCGGCCGTATACTTCCGACGTGGAAGCCAGCAGCACTTTCTTTCGAAACCTGTGCGCCAGACTGAAGACTATTTCGCTAGTCTTGAGGTTGGTTTCGAGCGTGCGAACGGGACTGTCGACGACCAGTTTGACTCCCACGACCGCCGCCATATGGTAGACGTGATCGACGCGGTTGATCAGCTCATTCATCACGGCTTCATTTAGACATGTGTCGATGACCAGATGGAACCGCGGATGAGATTGTAGGTGCGCTGCAGTGATGTTTGCAATGCTTCCCGTGGAGAGATCGTCAATCGCCCATACCTCATCGCCCTGGCTGATGAGCCTCTCGGCCAGATGGGATCCGATGAAACCCGCACCGCCTGTGATCAGAACATTCATAAGTACTCCTCACTGATAACGGGCCAGCACCTTGGCAATGACCTGTTCCTCTTCGAATTGTCGCACCATCTTTTCGCGGCCGGCCAACCCCATCCGCCTTCGAGCTGCGGGATCGAGCAACAGCGCTTCCATCGCGTCCGCCAGTGCTGAAGCGTTACGGACAGGAACCAGCAAACCCGTCACGCCATCATCAACTGCCTCTCGACAGCCGACAACGTCCGTGGCGATCAACGGCTTCGCCATGGCCGCCGCCTCCAGCAGGGATCGCGGCGTGCCCTCACGGTAGGAGGGCAATACAACCACATCGGCGTCGGCGATCGCCTCTCGAACGTCGACGACTTCTCCCAGCCATCGCACAAAGCCGGCACTCTGCCATGCTTCGAGATCGCTCGCCGGGACTACGCTTGGATTGCGGTCGTCACGGGCCCCGAGAAGGTAGAACTCGGCCTGCGGATACTTCGCCTTCACCAGCTTTGCGGCATCAACAAACTCATATAGGCCCTTGTCCTTCAGAAGCCGCGCCATCATGAGGAACGCGACAGTAGGGCGCGACTCATCGGACTCAAGCACTTTGCTCGGCGCGAAATACTTCGTATCGACTCCGGAGCCCGGCAGCAGGCCGGCCTTCTCATCGCGGACGATGCGCCTCCTGAGAAACAGCTGGCGATCGTCGGTATTTTGGAAGAACGTGTAGTGCGCGGAGCCGAGAGCAAGTTTATACTGCATCTCGACAAGACGACGCAGCCAGCCGACCGCCTCATTTGTAAACACATGGCCCAGGCCGGTAACCGTATTAACGATTCGAGGCACTCGTGCGAGGCGCGCCGCAAGGCTGCCGTAGATGACCGGCTTTATTGTAAAGTGATGGACAACGTCGGGACGCTCGCGGCGGTACCAGCGGTAGAGGGTCCAAAACAGCTTGACATCGGCAAGGGGATTAAGCGATCGCCTGTCGACGGGGAGGGGAAAAAAGGGAACGCCAAGGGCCGATATTTTCTCTTCGTATCCGTCGCCGCCTGCACCACCACACAACAGGGTCTGACCACTATTCTGAAGAACGCGCATCTGGCCGCGGCGGAAATTGTAAAGCGTCCATGCACAGCGAGATACAAGTAGAACTTTCGCCATATGCGTGAGCGGCCCTTATCTCGAGATTTCTCGCGCGCTCGGCGTCATCACGGACCTGCGCCTCAGGGTGCGCACGAGAACGATGACATTTTACCCGGTATCATCACGGATACGGCAAACGAACCTGCAAAACTTTCCATATAATCAGGGAACTCGATAGAATTCTCGGTACCAGTCCACGAATCGACCGATGCCTACCTCGATTGGAGTAGATGGCTGAAAGCCGGTGTCTCTATGGAGGTCCTCGACGTCCGCGAACGTTGCAAGGACGTCGCCCGGCTGTAGTGGAAGGAAGTTCTTAACGGCCCGTCTGCCGAGCTTCTCCTCGAGGACTTCGATGAAATACCGAAGCTCCACGGTCTGGCTGTTGCCGATATTGTACAGCTTATATGGGGCGCTGCTTGTGCTCGGATCCGGGCTGTCACCGGACCAGGAGGAGTCGGGCTCAGGGACGCACGCCAAAGTCCTCACGACGCCTTCGACGATATCGCCTACATAAGTGAAATCGCGCCGCATCTCGCCGTGATTGTAGACGTCGATCGGTCTTCCCTCCAAAATGGAGCGCGTAAAGAGGAAAAGCGCCATGTCGGGGCGCCCCCAGGGGCCGTAGACCGAGAAGAAACGCAGGCCTGTAGTCGGGATTCTGTACAGATGGCTGTAGGTGTGCGCCATTAGCTCGTTTGCTTTCTTGCTGGCCGCATACAGGCTCACCGGGTGGTCCACGTTCTGGTGTACCGAGAACGGCATCCGCGTGTTGGAGCCATATACAGAGCTGGACGAGGCGTAGACTAGATGCTCTACTCGGTTATGGCGGCAGCCCTCTAGAATATGCAGAAAGCCGACAATATTGCTGTTGACATAAACCTCGGGATTCTCTATGGAGTAACGCACGCCGGCCTGAGCGGCGAGGTGAACGACTCTATTTGGCCTTTGGTCGGCAAACATGGCCGCAATTCCGGCCCGATCGCAGATGTCGAGCTTGAGAAACTGAAAGCCTGGATAGGGCGTGAGCTGAGCCACGCGAGCCTCTTTCAGGCTCACGTCATAGTAGTCGTTCAGGTTATCGACGCCGACGACCTCAAAACCATCGTCTAGCAGCCGCCTCGCGACGTGGAGACCGATGAACCCCGCTGCGCCCGTTACAACAACCTTAGGCATGCCGGAGCTCCTTTCAATATTCCTGGCCCGTGCTCCATCTAGAGGCACCAGTAGTGAATGTCCGAGGGAAGGTCTCTGCTGGCGAGCGACGATTTCACGTCGATTAAAACCGCTCCATTACAGAGACAAGCGCGAAGATCCTCGATCTCTAGCTTTTCGTACGCGCGATGGTTGACTGCCAGAATGAGGCCGTCGAGATCGCGCATCTCGCTCCAATCCCGAAGGCTTAGGCCGTATTCGGCTTTAGCCTCTACGGGATCGGCAATGGGGTCGTGAACTAACGGCTCGACGCCGAACTGGCGAAGTTCCGCGACGATGTCGGGCACGCGGCTGTTGCGCATGTCCGGCACGTTTTCCTTGAACGTGAGACCCAGAATCCCAACTCTGGCGCTTCGAACCTGTTTGTCGGCATGAACGAGCAGCTTTATGAGGCGCTGCGCAATATATGATCCCATGCCGTCATTGATTCGCCTGCCCGCGAGAATCACCTGCGGATGATAACCGACCTGCTCGGCCTTGGTCGTGAGGTAGTATGGGTCCACTCCGATACAGTGACCTCCGACGAGTCCGGGTGAAAATGGAAGGAAGTTCCACTTTGTGCGTGCCGCGGCCAGCACATCACACGTGCGAATACCCAGGCGGTCGAAGATCAATGCAAGCTCGTTCATAAGTGCGATGTTAAGATCGCGCTGCGTGTTCTCGATCACCTTTGCAGCTTCCGCAACGCGAATGGACGGGGCGCGATGCACGCCCGCCGCCACAATCGCGCCATAGGCGGACGCCACTCGGTCGAGCGTCTCGGCATCCTCACCGGCTACGATCTTGGTAATCTTCGCTAGCGTATGCTCCCTGTCGCCCGGGTTGATCCGCTCCGGAGAGTAGCCGAGTTTGAAATCGATGTGCGGGCGCAAACCCGAGACCCGCTCGAGTACGGCGCCACATATATCTTCGGTAAGGCCTGGATATACAGTCGACTCGTAGACGACGACCGCGCCCGGACTCAACGCCCTTCCCACCGTTTCCGAAGCCGCTACAAGCGGCCTCAGATCCGGATTGTTGTTCTGATCGATGCCCGTCGGGACCGCGACGACAAAAAAGGTAGTTCCCGAAAGGGCTTTCGGATCATCCGTTATTCGCAGCGGCACGGATTGGAGCTCCTGCCTGTCCACCTCCCCAGACCGGTCGTTTCCGGAATTCAACTCCTCGACGCGCTGCCGATTTATGTCAAAGCCGACCGTACCTGGAAACTTCATTCCGAAAGCCAGTGCAACGGGCAGTCCAACGTATCCCAGGCCGATAACGGCGATGCGTTCGGTCATCAAATAGGGTCCTTCCGCTTCTATTGCGACGCCTGGGCTTCCAGCCAGGCCTGAAACATTAATATATCCCACAGGTAGTATTGCCAGTTGTGGCGACCATCGAGGTGCTGGCGCCACTTCTCACGGATAGGAGCAGGTTCGAACATATCCTCTCGACGCAGACGGCCTTCGTCCAGCAGCGCTTCGGCCCAATCGCGAAGCGGTCCGCGCAGCCAGGCGTCGATTGGAATTCCGAAGCCCATCTTGGGCCTGTCCAGTAGAGACTTGGGGATATAACGATACAGTACTTGCCGCAGCGCCCACTTTCCCTGGGACTCGCGCACCTTCATGGAGAGGGGAAGCGTCCATGCAAACTCAAGGATCCGATGATCGAGTAACGGCTCTCGCGCCTCCAGGCTTACGCCCATACTTGCGCGATCCACCTTTACGAGGATGTCATCCGGCAGGTAGGTAACCGTGTCCAGGTACATCATTCGGAGCGTGAAGTCCGACTGTTCCGGACACATATCGGGCTGCGTGAGCGGCGTTGGCAGCTCGCGTCCATACCTCACGACTTGCTCCGGCGAGTTCCAGTGAGAGACGAGCCCTCGGTACAACGCGTCGGGCGATGCTGCTCCAATGTGCTCCGAAACCTTCTGAATCTTTTCAGCCGGTAGGCTCTGGCGCAGATGATGCGGCAGCGCAGGTTCGCACGCACGGTAAATCGTGTTCAACAGATTGGGATGGCAGGCCGCCAGCAATCGCGCAATCGATCTGCGTATGGGAGAAGGCACCAGCTTCAATTGCCGCCATAGGCTCCTGCCCTGAAAGTACCGATTGTAGCCGCCGAACAGTTCGTCTCCTCCGTCGCCCGAAAGACTGACCGTGACGGACTTCCTGGTCATCTCCGAGACGAGATAGGTCGGGATCTGTGAGGAGTCGGCGAACGGCTCATCGTAGATTCCCGGTAGCTTAGGGATAACCGCGATCGCCTCTTTCGACGACACGTACAACTCTGTATGATCGGTCCCGAAATGGGATGCGACGGCGCACGCGTGCCGAGCCTCGTCATATCCCTCCTCATGAAAGCCGATTGAAAACGACTTTACCGGCTTGGAACTCTGAGCCTGCATGAGAGCGACAACGGTAGACGAATCGATGCCACCGGATAGGAACACGCCAATCGGCACGTCGGCGATCATCCTTAGTCCAACCGAGTCCTTCAGAAGCTCCTCAAGCCGATCGACCGCCTCGGTTTCTGTCCCGGTGAACGGGCAGGCCATGCCACGTTCCACGACCTCTCGAGCCGTCCAATATGGCACGGGATCCGGCGGAGACATGGCGCCGGGTGAGATGGATAGAATGGTACCAGGCGGCAGCTTCCACACTCGGCGATATATGCTGTATGGCGAGGGTATACAGTTATGCCGAAGATAGAGCGCGACAGCGTCACGGTTGATTTCGCCTCGAAATGCCGGATGCGCTCGAAGGGGCTTGAGTTCCGAGCCGAAGAGTAGCACACCGTCGAATAGACCGTAGTATAGGGGCTTTACGCCAAGACGATCGCGAATCAGATGCAGCACTCGCTCGGTGCGATCCCATACGGCGATCGCAAACATCCCAACGAAACGGCGCACGGAGCTCTGCAGTCCCCACGCCTCAATGCACGCGAGCATCACTTCAGTATCGGATCCACCGCGGAAGTTCGGCGCCTTGCCGCAGCGCTCGAGCTCTGCCCTGAGTTCCTTAAAGTTGTAGACCTCACCGTTGAATACAATAACGTACCTTCCGGATACGGACGTCATCGGCTGATGGCCCGTAGGGGACAGGTCAACGATTGCGAGCCGGCGAAAACCGAGCGCGACTCCCGCCGCGGCATCCGCCCACTCGCCGCTGTCGTCCGGTCCGCGCAGAAACATAGTCGTTGCCATGCGGTTTACCAGGCGAACGAGGTCGTCGGAACTGGTTATAGCAGAAGGGCTCAGAAAGCCAGTGAGGCCACACATCAGTTTTTGACTCCGACGACGCGCCGTTCCCTCACTCGTAATTTAGGCGCCGGATCCTGCTTCACCATGCGGCCTGCCTCATTCGCGCAAACGTTCTCAGCCCGTCGCGCTGCCGGTATTGACGATCATGTGGCCGGTGCCGGCCAAATTCGTCAGGCGATGCACGGTTCCCCGATCTCACGGTAGAGCTGCTCGTATCTCCGTGCTACAGTCGGCAGGTCAAAATGATCCTGTACGCGACGTCTCGCCGCGGCGCCGAGCCGTGCTCGTTCGGAGACGGGCGCCGACGCTAGCTCCTGCATTGCCTCAGCCAACCGTTCGGGAGACTTCGTTGGGACAACGCGTCCAGTATCACCGACGATATAAGCCGCGTCGCCGACGTCGGTTGTGGCACACGGCACGCCGCAAGCCATCGCTTCACCGAGCACGTTGGGAAACGCCTCTCCGAACGACGATGAGCACACAGCGATATCGAGGGCAGCCGTTAGGCGTGGCATATCATCGCGTTTTCCAAGCAAATGAAAACGCTCGTGAGCGCCAGCCTGTGCTACAAGCGCCATCAGATCGGAATTGCTCCGATCGACATCAGTTCCGCACAGCAGGAAATGAACATCGGGTAAAACCGCATGCAGCCGAGCGGCCGAGGCAAAAAACGTCCGATGGTCTTTCTGGGGATGGTACCGCGCCATGAGCCCGATCAAAACGGAATCGTTCTCTATCCCTAGTTCGGCTCGCACCGCACGATACGCGACGGGGTCGGGGCTGAACAGGTCGAGATCGAATCCGTTCGGGACGACGACCATCTTGCCCGAATCATACCCGATTTCGGCGTGAATCAACCTTGCGTTTTCCGAGCAGCAGACGATACGAGCCGGAATAGTGCGGGACAGTCGGGCTAGAATCTTCACGATCTGCAGCGTGCTGCGGCCGGTTTGAGCCGGGTCGAGCGTACTGTTACGAATATTCCAGGCGATGTTTCTGCAGCGCGCCAGGCGGGCGGCAACTCCTCCAAACAGGTCGCCATGGTACATCCACGTCTGTACGATATCCGGGCGCAGTTCGCGGAGCCACCTGGAGAGCTTGCCAATAGCCGCAATGCTGCCTGCCGGCGTCCGAAGGTCTAGCGATCGGACTCCAATACCAAGCGCGGCGATCCGGACTCCCATAGCGCCGTTTGGTTGGAGGCAGATGACCTCTGGCTCAACAAGCGCCCGATCGTGCTGGGAGACCAGTTTATATAGCATCATCTCTGCGCCGCCGACATTGAGACCGGTGATGATATGAACCACTCGCATCTTCGGTCTAGGTCGCACGGCGGTCATTCTGCTGTTCTTTTTGTATGACCAGATGGAAGGCTGCCACGGCCAGGTCGCGGCTGTCCACCGCTCGAAACTCACCGGCAAGGTTACGTCGAATACAATCGACGCTGCTGATAGCCTTATCAGTTAAGTCCGGCTCGATCTCGGTGAATGTCTTGCGTCCTGTTACCCTTCCGACGCCGACGAGCGCTGATGGAAGCACCTTATAACTGAGCGACTGATGGCGCTGCATCGCTTTGAGCGTCTCGCAATAACGGTGCAGCAGGATCCGGTTGGGTCGGCCGGAATTCTGCGTCATGCGTCGATAGATTGGCGCCGGAATCGTAAGGAATGTGAGCTCGGGCTGAACCGGCGTGAACATTCCGTGGTCGCGGAGATCTACCTCGTGGACCATCTTACCACCGGGCTTCAGGCATGCAAACATACTGTCTAAGGCGCCGAGTGGGTCATACATATGTTCCATAACTGCCGTCGAGAAGATGTAGTCATAGGCGGGCCCCTTCTCTCTCGCGATGCGATCGAAATAGGCCTCAGCGCCTATCCCGATAGTCCACTGGATTCCGGCCAGTTTTTGTTCGTCCCACGGTTCCGATAGCTGGTATTCCTCAAGGTTATGCCTGCTCGATAGCGCCTCATAGAGCCGGGTTTGAAGCTCCGAGTCGCGTTCGCTGTAGAATCGATCTATCAGGTCGACCTGATCACATCCATCTTTCCGCATCAGGAGTGCAACGCCTGCGTTGTCGCCAGGGCCGACCTCCGCGATGGATCCACGCAACGCCGGCGCGCCGGTCAGAATCTTATAGGTATTAAAAACGTGCTCGATATAGTCTACGCGCTCCTCGGTCGGACGCTGGCGATGACTGCCGCTCTTGGTCCCGAGGTGTCCAATTCGCTGGCGAACGGCGGACATCACGTCCTCCGCCAAATATGCCGCTACCTTAACTGCCGGCCAACGTGAAAGTTGCCGTCTCAGTTTAAGAGATAACATGCGGAATTCTCCCGGACCGGGGCCCGTGATTGGACCTACTCGCTCGTATTGCATGTTCGCCTGTATTGGATCCTGGCGACAGGATAGTGTACCGTGTAAACGGTGATTCAGGAACGCGGTGCCAGTCGTTTGGCCGAGCAGCCGCCCGAAGGCTCCCTGTTGACGGAAGTTATCGAGCCTGCAGGGCCTCCGCGATTTGGAGGTTTGAGGCGTCGAAACGTCCACGGTCGCCGCCCCATGGGTCTGCGATGAATAGGTCGTGGTCCGGCCGAAGCGCGCCAACAAGGTGTATTCGGTCTTTCGCAAACGGATAGGCCCGATGAACGCGAACAAAGTTCTCGTAGTCGAAAACGAATATCGCCGAGGCTTCATCGACAATAGCGCGGTCGAGCACTCGAGACCGATGTGGCGCGAGGTCAACCGACCATCGAAGTGCAGCCTCGACCGCAGTGGGCGGCGACGGCCGGCCCGCCGTCTTATATGTGCCGGCAGACAATACCGTTTTGTCCGGCATGATGGCGCGAGCAATCCCTTCCGCGAACGGGCTGCGGCAGATATTTCCCTTACAGACGAAGACAACTGTGTCCGCCTCACGTAGCGCTCGCCGTGCTCGTGCGGCGAGCCTTCTCCTGACGGGTCGCAACTGCAGATACCGGACGGCAACGGCGCGGATAAGGCCATGAACTGCCTTACCAGCGAGGTCGCGAAGCTCGATCGCTCCCGGCAGGGGGTCGTCGAGCACGAGCGTGTCGCTATGCTCACGCGACGTCAGAACGTTGGCGGCACTCTCCCACAGGTCGGCAATCACCGGGCGCGTCGACAGTGTCGGGTTGGATCGGTCAGCCCTTAGGTTGGCCGCCTGCCAATGCAGGTCCAAGGCAAGATTGCGCGAGTAGATTCCAACGCGATGGCGGTTCGGGAAACAGGTTCGTCCCTCGACGATAAGCTGGTATAGCCATAGTGGGAAGTCAGCCCCAGCCGCGACAGCCAGCGGAAGAGATCCCCAGAACCGTCCGTTCACCTCAATCAGAACCCAATCGTTTGTCTGCCGGTCAACCTTGAACTCGACCATTGCCACTCCGGTATACTGCAGCTCGCGCATCATTCTGGCGGACGCGTCAAGCAGGCCAGGCGATACCGGAACGCTTCTGCGATACGAGCTGCCGCCTCCGTGAAGCGGCTCGTGGACTCGCGCATGCTGAAAGGCGGTCAAGATCTCGCCATCGCGGAGGAGCAGTTCGACGCCGACTCCCATGCCGATGAAGTTCTCCTGCACGGCCACCGGCCCCTCAGTCATCATCTCCTGCACAAGCTTGTCATACTCGTCCCACGAATATGCCTTCCTGACGAATCGCTTATCTCCTACGCGGTCGGGGTCGAACGACGCGGTCGGCTTGAGGACGACCGGAAGCGTGAAATCGCGCGCCAGATCCCTGCCGCACTCCCCAACGGAAAGTATACGCTCACGCGGAACGTTCACGCCGACAGACCTGGCCAGCTCAGCAGTCCTAAGCTTGTCCCCAACGATTGCCTGGATATCGTCGTCCAGAAGATAGATGGGTCCGGACGGCTCGAACTCCTTTCTATGCTTCTGGATTGGAAGGATAGTGGGATCGGAACATGGGATAACGAGATCGAAGCAGTTGCTCTCCATCAGGTCCCGAAGGGCGGTCTTCCATTGATCGTTTGATGTGTCGTACGGAGGAATCTCGTGAGCGCGATAAACGTATCGAGAACGTCGCGCAATGCTCTCCTTGCCGCACCATGCGATGTGGACCTCAAGACCCCCTCGGCCGAGGGACCGGACGGTACTCAGAAACGCTCTGGTGTCATCGCCCAGCACGAGGACCTTGCGCGATTTTCCAGACGCAGGGTGGTTCATCGTCATGGGTTACGTCGCGACGAGTCGATCGTGGTCGGCCTGTGTTCGGTCGACAAAGTGCCGGTAAAACTCGCGCAGCGTCGCACCGCGGAACGCCCTGTGCGCCGCCGCGAACAGCGCCTCCACGTGCGTGTAGAGCCGCTCGATATCCGAGTCGGCAGGGAATGTCGGGCTGCCGCCCGGCATGAACTCGGAGGAGTGCAGCATGAACTCCACGTAGTCTCTGCCTTCAATCAGGGTCTTGTTGAGGATCTCGAGCATCCTATCGATGTTGTTCCCGTCTGGCCGGAGCCAGTATACCGGCAGGAGACGATCGGCGATGCGACGAACGTGGCGCGGCAATTTATGGAGTGCTTTCCTTGCTGCCGGTGGCAGCCCACGGTTATCAGGGACAACCGTCATTGGCACCTCCAACAAACCCGAATCTCCTGCAATTCGAATGTCGCTCCGATCGAGGAAGTAGGCTGAATCCGGAAACCTGCTGTAGTCAGAACCACCGTTGGACCGCGGATCTCCCATCGTCGTCCGCCAGGACTTGTGTGGTGTCACCGAGCAGTCGACTAGGTAGCCTTGTTCGATGAGCAGGCCGGCATACCGCTCGTCAAAGGCCCAGCGACCCGCTCGATGGCTGACCATCTTGACGCGGAACGTATCCTCGAGTAGTTCCGTCATCACCGTGATCTTATTCCTCATCGTATCTAGTGGGTACTCGATGAGGTACGGCTGAAACCTGCGATCGTCCGACGTTAGTCCGCAAATCGGCGGCGTGTCCCAGGCGTGAAGATGCATGCCGATCTCCGCGGCATTCTCGTCGATCACCTCTCTGCCAAACTCCTGAAAGACATCACAGCGGGCCATCTCATAGTTCGTCAGATAGGTAGGTCTGAGGTCGTACGCGTGGCAAAGCTGTTGAAATCGGCGCAAGTATCGCGAATTTGATGTCGTTAGCCGTTTAGGACAAGACCAGAGGTTGTCGCCCTCGGTGTCGATCGTTATCAAGAAG
>JBBQVV010000040.1:0-25685 GCA_038211235.1 Chthonomonadales bacterium
ACGGCGGACGGCGATTTCAACTTCGAGGAGATCGAGCCTCGCCTCTTCTCCTTCAACTCGCCGCACGGAGCCTGCCCGGACTGCCACGGACTGGGCACCAAGACCGAGTTCGACCCTCTGCTCGTCGTTCCGGATCGAAACCTCAGTATCGCTCAGGGCGCGATACGCTATTTCGTCTATCGGACCGGAAAGGAGATCATGTCGGACCACAGGTCGGCGCTGTTCGCCGCGGTGGCCCGAAAATTGGGATTTGAGATGACCACGCCGGTCAAAGATCTCTCCACCAGGCAGTTTGAGGGCCTGATATTCGGCGTGAAGGGTAACGTAACGGTTGAGTTCCGCAATAAATGGGGACGCACTCGCCACTTCGATACGGATTTCCCCGGCGTCCTGTCGATCATGGAGCGGAACTACAAAGATTCATCCAGCGCGCACATTCGAGAGGACCTGGAGCAGTATCAGAGCGCGCGGCCCTGCCCGGTCTGCATGGGCAAACGGCTTAAGCCCGAAGCCCTTGCTGTGACCATCGGGGGCGTGGATATCTCCGATCTCTGCTCGCGCTCCCTTGAAAAGATAGCCGACTTCTTTAACGATCTGAATCTGACGCCGCGCGAGGAGCTCATCGGCCGTCAAATCGTAAAGGAGATCCGTACCCGGGTAGGGTTTCTATTGAACGTCGGGCTGAACTACCTGACCCTCGATCGCGCGGCCGCAACACTGGCGGGCGGAGAAGCCCAGCGCATACGCCTGGCGACACAGATCGGCTCGGGCCTGATGGGAGTCCTGTACATCCTGGACGAGCCAAGCATCGGCCTGCATCAACGCGACAATACCCGCCTGATCCACACGATGGAGAATCTGCGCGAGCTGGGCAATACGATCCTCGTTGTTGAGCACGACGAGGAGACGATGATGGCCGCCGACTGGCTGATCGACATTGGGCCCGGCGCGGGCGAACATGGCGGGCACGTCGTGGCGCAGGGAACCCCGGACACGGTGAAAGCGTGTGCCGAGAGCATCACCGGCCAGTTCCTGAGCGGACGCCGCAAGATAGACGTGCCCGCGGCGCGCCGTCAGCCTGGAGAGCGGTTTATCGAGCTTATCGGAGCTCGACAGCATAACCTGCGCAACGTTTCCGTCAAGATTCCGCTCGGTCTCTTCGTCGCGATTACGGGCGTCTCCGGTTCCGGCAAATCCACGCTGATCCAGGAGACTCTCTTCCCGCTACTCATGCATCGCGTCTACGGATCGCACGCCGTCTGGGGACAACACGATAATCTGCTCGGCGTGGAGCACATCGACAAGGTGATCGATATCGATCAGTCACCCATCGGCCGCACGCCTCGCTCCAATCCCGCCACCTACACTGGCGTCTTTGACCTGATCCGAGATTTGTTCAGCAAGACGCAGGACGCCCGCATGAGGGGCTATCAGCAGGGCCGATTCTCCTTCAACGTGAAGGGCGGCCGCTGCGAGGCGTGCCGCGGCGACGGCATCATCAAGATCGAGATGCACTTTCTGCCGGACGTCTACGTGCCTTGCGAGGTCTGCAAGGGCAAGCGCTACAATCGGGAGACGCTCGAGGTCAAGTACAAGGGCAAGAATATCGCCGACGTGCTGGATATGACGATCTCTGAGGCGGTCGAGTTCTTCGATTCCCTGCCCAACATCGCGCGCAAGTTCCGCACGCTCCATGATGTCGGCCTTGACTACATCCGGTTGGGGCAGCCCGCGACCACGCTCTCCGGCGGCGAGGCGCAGCGGGTGAAGCTGGCGGCCGAGCTGGCAAAGCGGCCCACCGGCAAGACGATCTATATCCTCGACGAGCCGACGACGGGCCTGCACTTTGCCGACGTCGAGAAGCTAATCGGCGTGCTCAACCGGCTCGTGAATACCGGCAACTCTGTACTGGTGATCGAGCATAACCTGGACGTGATCAAGACCGCCGACTGGCTGATCGACATGGGTCCGGAGGGCGGCGACGGCGGCGGCCTGGTCGTGGCCGAAGGAACGCCCGAGCAGGTGGCGCAGGTCGAGGCCAGCTATACAGGAAAGTATCTGCGTAGGGTGCTTGGGATGACGTAAAAAGCACGGCAATCGGCACGTATGGGAGACTGATAGGCATACACCGTATTCGTACGCACGGGAGGATGAATTGGAATGAGCCTCCAGCAAGAATGGATTGTCGTTGTCGTCGGTTGCGGGCGACGGTTGTCTGCTGATTGCCGCCGATATTCGGCTTGTTCGAGCAGTAACAGCTGAAGGGCTAACAGCTTTTGTTTCTGAATCGTTTCCCGTTGCCGACGTCGGGACGCTGTTGGCGTCGCTATAGCATCCATGAATTGCCGGATAGGATAGGCTGCTCAATGTCGGACGAACCGATCATTTCCCGGTCCGCTCCAGAGGTCGAGGCGTTCAGCGAAAGCGGCGTCGATCTGACGGTGATGCGCTGGGCACTGTCCCTAACCTACAAGCAGCGCCTGCAAGCGCTTCAGGAACACGCCAACTTCGTGGGAAAGGCTAAGCGTGTCGTCTCCAGTTCCTCAATTCGAGCGGATGTTCCGAATCCTTCAGAAGCACCGCGTTGATTACATTCTTATCGGGGGCGTCTGCGCGTCCCTGCACGGCTCCTCAATGAACACACAGGACATTGATATCGTTCCGGCTCGCACCCCGGAGAATCTTGTGAATTTGGCGGCCGCTCTAGCCGAAGTGCGCGCCTATTACCGCGAGCATCCCCCGTTCAGAATTCTGCCGACCGCAGCCAGGATGGATACTCCCGGCCATCATCTTCTCATGACGGATCTGGGTCCAATCGATTTACTTGGATCTATCGTTGGCGGACGTGACTATGTATCGCTACTGCACGGTTCTATCGAGGTCGAAATCGATGATTTGCGTCTGCGTATGCTAGACCTGCCTCAGCTGATCGAGATTAAGCGCGAAACCGGGCGAAGGAAGGACCTGCTGGCGCTTGTTGTCCTGGAAGAGATTCTCAAAATCAGGGAGGCGGATTTGCCGCGGGAATGATCTCTATACGCGTATCGAGATAGCCGGAGTGCATGATCGGCTCGTGCATGGCGAGAGTATCGAGAATATAGTCGTTGGCTATGGTGAGAGAGGCAGATGTGACGCCCTGCTGGAGGCGATTGACCTCAAGGAGTAAGGTGTAAGGAACCCGTCTGCGGAAGGAAAACGAGTATGGCCGGACCGTTTTCTGGAATGGATCCCTATTTTGAAGATCCGGTCCTCTGGCCAGGGGTCCATCAAGGGCTGATTACCGGACTGCGTAACGAGCTCAATCGGCTGCTGCCGCCAGGGTACGTGGCCGATATGGGCGAGCGCATCTACGTCGTGCAGCCCGTGAGAAGCATCTATCGCGACTTTGTGGTCTTCGAGCAATCTGGACCACGGAATATGCCCGCCGGCAGTGTGAGCGCCGCCGCTCTTGCCGACCCGCCGGTCGTGCTGCAGGTCGAGCCGATGGACGTGCGTGAGGTGTTTGTCGAGATTGTCGCCGTTGGTGAAGAGTCTCGAGTCGTGACGGTGATCGAACTGCTCAGTCCCGCGAACAAAGGCCAAAGCCGTGAAGGGCGCGATCTATACCTCTCTAAGCAGAGAGAGCTGCTCGGAAGCAACGTTCATCTGGAGGAGATCGATCTGCTTCGAAGCGGTGAGCACACAGCCGCGGCGCCCCGTCAGCATCTGGGGCCGCTGGGACTACCTGGTGTGCCTGCACCGGAGCGGGCAGGAGGGCCGCTACGAAACATGGCCACGCACGCTATGCGATTCTCTACCACGATTCTGGATACCTCTCGACAGCCCAGTGCCGGACGTCACGGTGGACCTCCAACACGTATTCGACGAAAAGTACGATGCAGGCGCCTATGCTCGTCGGATAGATTACCGCCGGGAACCGACTGTCGGGCTGACGTCGGACGACGCGGTCCGGGCGGGGGAGCTGCTCCGCAATAAGGGATTGCGCTAGCCCCCTGCGATTGTTAATCCACCGCTGCGCGACTCTATGGAATGGAAACGCACACATGAAGTTCACCTACGATGACGTTGCAATCTGCGAAATCGTTTGGAAGCATGCTGCCGAAAACAATCCGTTTCGTCCCGGATATGCGAAGCAAGCGGAACTGATCATTCGTGATGACGACGGCAGCGTCATGACAGACGACTGCACGCTGACTATAGAGGTTGATCTCGGAGAGGTGATACATTCGGTCGCCGCACCTACGGCGACCACCACATCAGCATGAATCAAGGCACCGCCAGGGAATCGCTACAGGGAGACATGTGCGTGCCATTCAGCTGCGATCGACTGTCGATATTTGCATTGCGGTGTCAGCTCAGACCGGAGATTCTAAATCAACAGATGTCTTGGCTCGAAGAGGAGATTGCCAACGACCACGAGCAGATAGTTGCCCTTGCGAAGTCCCGCCTCGGACCATTCATGCTCGGTAAAGAGAATTGGCCCGGCGGATCCGGAAAGTCCTTTTACTTCGACAGCCCGTTCCGGTGCATTTATGAGTCCGAAGTCATATCCGCATGCAAGATTTCGGCAGTCCGCGATAGCGTTGCGGCCTTCGTTGACGATGGATTGACAGTTATCCAGGAAGTACTCCTATCCCTTTCGCCCGGTCAGAAGTCGCTCGGCAACATTGGCGGCCACACTTTCGACCCTCGCCAGCGAGTCGATTGCCTCAACGACGGAATCTTCGTCACGAACTAGAATGCGGTTCACAAGCTCTAATAGTGCGTCGTCGCTAACACCCCTGAGGTCGTCCAGCACGCGCTGACGGTCCAGCCGCAACAATCGCCCGCGCCAGCCCTTCCGCGGATTGCCATGGTAAGGGTCGAACTCGTCTCTTAGGTTCTTTAATGTCATTTCCGGACGATCCAGCGCCAGCGCCGCCTCGGCATAGGCCAGATTCCACGACTCCAAGCCGCGAGACGCATAGTAGGATGCGTGGAGCCGACTCATTGCGTAGCCGACGACTATCTCTTCCGTGGCGAGACGAGTTCTCTTACGATCATCCATGGGCTGAACCCTCGATCTACTATATCGGCGGTGGACGGCAGTCTGCCGCGACAGTTGCGACAACGGCACGTGGTCGGCCTGTCGCGGCCGTTGCTGGTCTGCAGCGGTTCGTTTATTCTGACAGATTCGCTGTTCAATGCATGGAATTCGCTGCGCAATATTATCCACGACAATGGAGATCGGATCTGTTAGAGAGAAGGGCTGCTCAATCGTCAGGTATGATTACCGGAAATCGGTGGTAGTACGGAACTTCAGGCGCATCGCGGAAGTCTGGATAGGTTGGGAGACGACTATTTACAGGGAGATGACGCGAGCAAAATGCCGATGATTCAAGAGAGTCCGTCCAAGCGCCGGCAGCCGCCGCTCGGAGTGCGAATCCGCCCGTTGTGAGGAGAAAGCATATGCGAGGTCGTTCTACACTGCTCCGTACATTCGGCATACTGGCCGCGATCGTCGGCCTGGCCGTATCGGCCCGCGCGGACCAGGTAATCTACGACGATGCGCTGCAGAACGGCTGGATGAACTGGTCATGGTGCGGCACGAATTTGAGCGCCACGAACTACGTCCATTCGGGTAGTGTCAGCGCACAGGCGACCTACACTGCGGCATGGCAGGGTTTCTACCTCTCGCACGGCAACTTCGACAGCTCTCCGTATGTCTCGCTCCAGTTCTGGGTCAATGGCGGCACGACCAACGGGCGAAACATTCAGGTGCAGGGCTTAATCAATGGAGCGGCGAAGCCGACAGTCTCGTTAGGCGCCTACGTTACGATCACCGCCGGCAAATGGAAGCAGGTAACGATTCCGCTCACGGCTCTGCAGGTGGACCACAATGCCGCGTTCTCCGGCTTCTGGCTGCAGGACGCAAGCGGTGGAGCGCAGCCGGCTTTTTACGTGGACGATGTCAGCCTCATCTCCGTTCCGCCTCCTCCCGTCGTTCATTTGAATGTAAACGCGGGTCAGATCTTGCAGCAGGTCGACGGTCGCATGTTCGGAATCAACGCCGCGGTTTGGGACGACCAGTTCAATTCAATGGCAACCGTGACTCAGCTTAAGACGATGGGCAATAAGATCCTGCGCTTCCCGGGCGGTTCGCTTTCCGATACGTATCACTTCCAGTCGAACACGACCGACGGCAACACCTGGCAATGGGCGACCAGCTTCGATGCTTTCGCCGGGGTTGCAAAGAGCTACGGCGCCGATGCGTTCATCACCGTCAACTATGGAAGCGGCACGGCGCAAGAGGCCGCGAACTGGGTGAGCTACTCCAATAAATCTAAGAAGTACGGCTTTCACTATTGGGAGATCGGCAACGAGTGCTATGGGACGTGGGAGAACGATACACACTCCGCCAAGAACGACCCGTTTACCTATGCCCTGCAGACCAAAGCGTATATCCATGCCATGAAGCTGGTGGACCCGACAATCAAGGTTGGCGTCGTTGTGGTTCCTGGCGAAGATTCCTACGTGAACAACACGAATCACCCGGCGACCAACCCGCGCACGCATGCGGTCCATAACGGCTGGACCCCCGTGCTGCTTGCCGGGCTGAAGGCGGTCGGCATAACACCCGATTTCGTGATCCACCACCGGTACGAGCAGGGCCCGGGCCAGGAGAGCGATGCGGGCCTTCTGCAGGCGGCATCGACCTGGAAGAACGACGCCCAGGACCTGCGCGGTCAGCTGAACGACTATCTTGGGGCTGCGGGAAATACCGTTGAGATTGTCTGTACGGAAAACAACTCGGTCTACACGAACCCTGGAAAACAGTCCACCAGCCTGGTGAACGGGCTCTATTTTGCCGATAGCCTGGGGCAGTTGATCCAGACGGAGATCCGATCGCTCGTCTGGTGGAATTTCCGAAACGGTGGAACCAGCTCGGGCAACAACAATAGTGCATCCCTCTACGGATGGCGAAATTACGGCGACTACGGCGTGATCGAGAGCGGCGGCCCCTTCCCGGTCTACTATATGAGCAAGCTCATGAGCCTGTTCATGGGCTCCGGTGACAACGTCGTGCCCGCAACCAGCGACTACAACCTTCTGTCGGTGTATTCGGTCAAACGGCCGAACGGAAAGCTCTCGCTGCTGGTTATCAACAAGCATCCCTCGATGTCACTGAACGCGAATATCGCCGTTACCGGCTTCAAGCCGCAGGCCGCGGCGGCGCTCGCGAGCTACGGTATCCCGCAGGACGACAGTGCTCGAACCGGCACGGGATCGCCCGATGTGGCGCGCTTCACGATCGGCAACGCGGGCCCGAGCTTCTCCATCTCGTTCGCGCCCTACTCCGCCACGGTGATCTCGCTGACGCTGGCGCCGTAGCGCCGGCTTAGTCGTCGGAAAGCAGCGACAGCAGCGCCCGAAACACCTTCGGGAGTTCGACGGTGAATGCCATCCGCTCGCCGGAGCGCGGGTGGGTGAAGGCCAGAGAGAAGGCGTGAAGCGCCTGGCCGTTCAGAGCCTCGATGGCGCGCGCTACCGCGCCCCGCCGGTCCGAGGGAACCGAATGCTCCGGGATAGCCCGCGCGCCGCCATAGACGGGATCGCCCACGATGGGGTGATGGATATAGGCGCAGTGCACTCGGATCTGGTGGGTTCTTCCGGTCTCAAGTTTCGCCTCCAGAAGCGCAAATGTTCCCCGGATCGCTTCCAACACCGTGAGATGGGTCAGCGCCGGTCGCGCTGTCCGTCTCGGGTCCGTTACCACCGCCATCTTCTTGCGGTCCACGGGATGCCGCCCTATCGGCGCGTTCACCGTGGCGTTCTCAAATGTAGGCACGCCCCATACCAGCGCCAGGTAGCGGCGCACCGCCGTGCGCGCTTCGATCTGCCCTTGAAGCTGCCTATGTGCGATATCGTTTTTCGCCACCACCAGCAGCCCGCCCGTATCTTTGTCCAGACGGTGTACGATGCCGGGCCTCTCCTCTCCCCCAATCCCAGAGAGATCGTCGGCATGCGCGAGAATCGCGTTCACGAGCGTGCCGGTCTCGGCGCCAGGAGCGGGGTGGACCACCATTCCGCGAGCCTTATCGATCACCAGTAGGTCGGAGTCTTCGTATACGATCGCGAGCGGGATCGATTCGGGCCGGGCCGGGCCAGGGTGAACCGCGGGACGCTCGGCGCAAACGACATCTCCAGCCCGCAGCCGGTAGCTGGGCTTCTCGCGGCGGCCGTTGACCCGGACGCCGGCAACTGCATCTGCCGGAAGCTCGATGAGACGCCGCGCCTCGGACCGAGTCGCTTCGGAGAGCGCCGCCGTCACGAAGACATCCAGGCGCTCGCCGAAATGGGCACCGTCGACTGAGAACGTGACTGCGGGGTTCGGCTCCAGTGCTTCCGGATTGAGTTCATCGTCCGCCCAGTGTTCGTACATGGTTGACCGGTGAGCGGTTGAGATGGCGGGGTGCAGCTGCCTGGGGATTTGGGACGGAGAGGGTGGGATTCGAACCCACGGAGACTTGCGCCTCACGGCTTTTCGAGAGCCGCACCATCGACCACTCGGACACCTCTCCGCATGGTGCAAAAAAGAGAACGATTTTCCACCGCGATGCCCTGGGAGGGAATCGAACCCCCGACGCCCTCCTTAGGTCGGAGGCGCTCTATCCACTGAGCTACCAAGGCGCTATCCAGGAGGGCTCACGCCCATATGGCCGTCTCCACTTTAGCGGCGGGCTTGCCCATAGCCCGTCCGCGCGGATGGAGTTCCCGACCCGCCAATCATAAACATCGGCCGTAGAACTCAGTACGAGACCACGGCGACAGACCCTCATAAGAAACGCCCCGCTGCCAGAGCAGATAAGGGCGTTCTAGAAGGTGATACGCTCGGAGGGACTTGAACCCCCGGCCTATAGGTCCGCAACCTATCGCTCTATCCACTGAGCTACGAGCGCAAATCGGTTTCCATCGTGCACTCAGTATGCGTTCGCGACGACTGTATCGCATTCATGCGAGGGCGCACAAAGCATGCTTATTATACGGCGATTCCACGCCTACGTCAAGTGCGAGCAGGCTCATTCACTCAATCCGCTCTCGATAGGAAGGGGCTGCTCGGGCTGGAGTTCGGCCTCTTTGCAGTGAGGTCCGGGGCCGCTACGGACCAGTGGATGTCAGCGAGCCGAAGAGTCCGTGCTGCTCCGTATTGTTCGTGAAGCTCGGTGGATCGCCGATTCCCGCGGTGAAATAGAGCACGCTCGCGCTGCCGGCCTGTCCGCCGTTGCCGAAGATGAGGCCCCACAGTCCCGGAATGGCCACCGCTCCGGTTCCGGCGCTATTCTGAAGCTGTCCGATGACGGCGCCCGTGCTCAGATTGAAAGCGGTGATACGGCCATCGCCGAAGTTCCCGACCAGGAGAGCGTTTCCAAAGGCGCCGAAGCTTGCCGGCGCGACCGCCATTCCCCACGGGGAGTTGAGCGCCGGCGAGGCGCCGCCGGCTGCCGTGCCGGATGCGAACCGCTGCGTAAAGTTGCCGTTGGTATCGAACACGTCGATCAGCCCACCGCCAGCGCCTGCGACGTCGTCGTGCTTGGCCGCGTCCTGCTTAGCGTAGGTCACGTAGATATTGCCGCCGAAATTCTGAATTCCGAACGGCGCAAAGCCGGCCGGCACGGCGGGATCCGTGAACGAGCCAGTCAGCTTCACAATCTTGAAGTTCGTATCGAAAACGTCGATCGTTCCGGCCCGAAAGTTCGTGGCGTATAGAAAGTTGCCGGCCGCATTGCTGCCGATCGCGAGGCCTTTATATACGGCGCCGTTCGCGGCATCCGGAATTGCCGACCGATCCGCTGTCACCACTGCATTGGTTACTGTATATCCGCTCCATGCGACGATGGCGCCGTCTTCGGTCGAGAAGATGAACAGCGCAGGATTCCCGTCGCCAAGTTTGAAGTCGGGCGTACCGTTATATACCTGGCCGGTAGCGGTTCCGCCGGTCGATGCCGCCGGAGCTGCGATGTTGACTATGAGCGGCTGTGCAACGCCGGAACCATCATAGAGTGTCGACTTGCCTGAGTTGTTGTCGGCGATCCAGAACGGACCCGTGGGCCGATAGGCGATGCCCCACGGATTCACCAGGTTTACATCCCGTTTTGCCGCGACGCCAGCCAGATCGGAGACTAGATTGACCTGCTGGACTCGCGTCGACCCGGATGGATTCTGTACGGCGGCGCTGCCGCTGCCCGAGCAGCCGGCCAGTACCGGTATAAGTCCAATTAGGCTGATTGCAGCGACGAACGGAGAATTGCTCCCCTCACGACATCTCATTGTTTGCCTCCTGGAAAATCACATTGCCACCAATGCTTACATACTGTGCGTCTGTCTCGTTGTCACGCAGCGCCTGTCTGCTCGGTTTGACCGAGTCGCATGGTGTTGACGTCCAAACTCTCAGCCAGATTTCGAGGCAACGCGTGCATTGGACTATTGCGACGTCGAGGTAAGCGATCCGAATAATCCGTGATGCTCAAGGTTGTTCTTATAGCCGGTCGGGTCACCGATCCCAGCAGTGAAATAGAGCACGCTCGCCGAACCGGCCGCGGCGCCATTCCCGAAGGAGATGCCCCACAGACCGGGGATGGTGACTGGGTTATGCCCAGTGACATACTTTAGCTGCCCGCGAGGAATCCGCAGGAACCTGTTGAACGCACTTATGTGACCGTCGCCGAAGTTGCCCACGAGGAGGGAGTTGCCGAAGGGTCCGAAGTTCGCAGGCGCCACCGCAAGCCCCCAGGGAGAGTTCAGGTCGGTCGATTCGCCCCCTGCCGTCGTGCCGGTCGCGAACCGACGTATGAGCGCTCCGTTGGTATCGAATACGTTAATCAGCCCATTACCTGCCCCCGCGATGTCGTCGTGCTTCGCGGCATCCTGCTTCGCATAGGTTACGTAGAGTTCGCCTTCGACGTTTTGAATGCCAAATGGCGCGAAGCCTACAGGCAGATTCGGATCGATGAACGAACCAGGCTGGCTCGCAAGTACAAAGTTCTTATCGAAAACGTCGATTGTTGCGGCCCTAAAGTTTGTTGCATACAGAAAATTGCCGGTTGCGGTTGCGCCGATGGCAAGCCCTTTGTAAACGGCGCCGTGCGCGGCGTCTGGAATGATCGACCGGTCCGCTCTTATGACGGCATTCTTACCGGTATATCCACTCCACGCGGCAATTGTGCCGTCTTCCGTCGCATAGATGAACGTGGCGGGCTTACCGTCGCCGAGTTTGAAGTCGGGCGTTCCATTGTATACCTGGCCTGTCGCAGCGCCACCCGTCGGGGCAGAGGGAGACGCGATGTCGACTACAAATGGCTGTACAGCACCGGAGCCATTGTATTGCGTCGATTTGCCGGAGTTATTGTCGGCGATCCAAAAGGGCCCGGTCGGGCCAAATGCGATACCCGATGGATTTACTAGATTCGGGTCCAATCTCTTTGCGAGGCCGGGTACGTCGGAGACTAGAAATACCTGCTGAACGCGTGTAAATGTAGATGCGGCCTGACCGGGGGCGCTTCCACCGCCTCCACACCCGGTCAACTGCGGCAGTGCGCCGACCAGGATAGGCGCGACGACGAACCTCCAAGTTCGACTTTCTCGAGACATCATGGCTCGCCTCCTTACTGCGAGGTAAACGGATCCCATCCGCATCGCATGACTTACGGCCAATTGGCCGGCCCTCGACCCGACTGCGAGCGTTCCGCGTGTGAATTGTCCAGACGGAGTCCGGTAGGGGAAACGGTTGGCGCGGAGATCGCTCTAGTGCTTCGAGCCTAGTCTAGCACTTCAGTGCCCGGCCGGAATGAGGGTGACCTCGGATTTAACATTCGCAAAAGAGACCGGCGGTTTGTGACAATGGGACCGACAGCACTATGAGAACACACTGCTGCTGTCCCATCGTCGCGCAACGCCGGTCTGCGCGAGTGACCGGCTGGCGGCGCTATGGCCGTCGAGGCCGTCAGCGAGTCCTGTGCGCTCGCGGATACTGCGTGGGGGTCGTCTCCGGGAGGTCTCGAGCCAGCACACGGTACAGATGGGTGAGGGCTTCGTTCCGCGACGGGTAGTCGAGATCCGCTTCCTGCTCGACGGCCCGCAGGGAAGCATACTGCGGTGCGCTTGCGCGCCAGACCTGCCGAGAATCGTCATACCACGAGGTCACCACGATATGACGGCCACCCAATTCTTTGGAAGTTCGCTCGAATTCAGATGCCACGGGAAGCTCCTTTCGATTTGTACCTGACACAGAGATGGTTCAAAACTGCATGGTCCTGCCTCGGCTCAGCCCGTGTCCCATGCGCCGGCAAAGAGGGTAGTTCCAAAGCGTAACCCGTCCAGACGCAATGAGCGCCTGGACGGGACTTCGTGACATCGAACGACAACTGTGACGCCGCGTCGATTACGCGATGTAGTTTAGGTTGCACTCAACAAGCCGACGGGCTTACCAGCGGTTGCCACCACCGCCGCCGCTGCCGTAACCGCCGCCGCCGCCAGTGCGTGGGCGATCCTCACGAGGCTTGGCCTCGTTGACCGTCAGCGTGCGGCCCCCAACCATGGTTCCGTTCAGCGTGTTGATCGCCGCATCGGACTCGGCGTCGGTAGACATCTCCACGAAGCCAAATCCCTTGGATTGGCCGGTATACTTGTCGGTCACAACGGAGACGGAAGTAACTGTCCCGGTCGACGCGAACAGGTCCTCGAGCTCGCGCTCGCCCGTAGAGTAGGGCAGACCGCCCACATAGAGTCGCTTTGCCATATTAATGGCCCCTTTCATTTTCCCATTCTGGGTTCGAAACGCGTAGATCCGCCCTTTATGGAGCAGCGCGTAAGTGGAAGATGAAGCCTGTAACCGTCTTCACCATCTGAAACGCGCAACAGCAAAGGAAGATAGAGCCTGAGTAGGGAAAACGACAGAAGCGCAAAATAGCAATGGTTCTGTGGCGGCGCCCGCAGAGGGTCAATCAAACTGCATGTTGGTGAACAGATATATTATTGTACCATACCATAGTTCGGTTTTCAACGGGCGCACGGAAGAATTACGGGGCAGCCGCAGGAATATGCCGCTCGAAATCGAATCGGTGTCGGCGAGCCTGGGAGGGACGCTTGTCAAGCGCAGCGAATGACCGCATCCGTGATGTAGGCGATCTTGAGGACCGGCTTAGCCTGCCGACCGTCGGCGTGGTTGAAACCATGCAGCGCCTGGATGGCGATATCCTGATTCTCGGCATCGGCGGGAAGATGGGTCCGACCCTCGGAAAGATGGCGAAACGTGCATCCGACCTCGCCGGCGCAACCCGCAGGGTCATCGGGGTATCGCGGTTTTCCACCGGTGACGTGCAGGACGAGCTCCATGCCGGCGGCATCGAGACCCTGCAGTGCGACCTTCTCGACCCGGCCGCGCTCGACGCACTCCCGGATGCGCCTAACGTCGTCTACATGGCCGGGATGAAGTTTGGCACGACGGGCCAGGAGTCGTTTACGTGGGCCATGAACGCTCACCTGCCCGGCCTCGTATGCCAACGGTTCCGCGATAGCCGGATCGTCGCATTCTCGACCGGCAACGTCTATCCGCTGGTTCCCGTCACGGGAGGGGGCTCTCTGGAAGGCGACCCCGTAGCGCCTGTAGGCGAATACGCCATGAGCTGTCTCGGCAGGGAGCGGATCTTTGAACACTACAGCCGGACACTCAACACACCGGTGGCGCTGATCCGATTGAGCTATGCCGTCGAGATGCGGTACGGCGTGCTCGTCGACATCGCAGCCCACGTGATGCGTGAAGAGCCAATCGATCTCACAATGGGCAATCTCGTCGCAATCTGGCAGCGCGATGCAAATGCCATGGCGCTCCAGTCCTTCGACCACGTGGACACTCCTCCCTTCGTCGTGAACGTCACTGGCCCCGAAATCCTGAGCGTGCGGCAGATCGCCTCGGAATTCGGGCGCCTGCTGAACCGCCGCATCACCTTTACCGGCACCGAGAGCGGAGTCGCGATGATAAGCAATGCCGGGCTGGCGCATAGGCTCTTCGGATATCCGCGGACCACCATCGCCGAGGTGGTCCGCTGGGCCGCGGACTGGGTGGCGCGTGGTGGTGAAACTCTGGGGAAGCCAACACACTTTGAAACCGTCGATGGGAAATTCTAACGACCATGGCCTCGTCCGGCTCTAAGGATCGACTCTCGATCGTGCGGCGCGCACTGCACTCCGGCCTGGTGATTCCCGCCAGTCCGCTTGCGCTGAACGCGAGCCGGCGGCTGGATGAGCGGCGGCAGCGTGCGCTGTGCCGCTACTATGCGGCGGCTGGAGCCGGCGGGCTCGCCGTCGGCGTGCATACGACACAGTTCGCTATTCGCAATCCGGAGATCGGCCTGTTCGAGCCCGTACTGGCGCTTGCCGCCGAGGAGATGGAGCGAGCCGACGCCGACCGAACCGTGCCGTTGGTCCGGATCGCGGGAGTCTGCGGCGACACGGCGCAGGCGGCCTCGGAGGCCGTGCTCGCGCAAAGGCTCGGTTACGATGCCGGACTGCTAAGCCTGGCCGCCTTACCAGACGCGGATGAAGGGCGTCTGATACAGCACTGCCGCTCGGTGGCCAAGATCATTCCACTGGTCGGCTTCTATCTCCAGCCTGCAGCAGGAGGACGGCTCCTGTCATACGGCTTCTGGCGCCGGTTCGCGGAGATCGAAAATGTGGCGGCTATCAAGATCGCACCTTTCAACCGGTACCAGACGCTCGACGTGGTGCGCGCGGTGACGGAAGCGGGCCGAGATGACATTGCCCTCTATACCGGCAACGACGACAATATCGTCCTCGACCTGTTGACTCCGTACCGCTTCACGGTCAACGGAGCTGGGAAAGAGCGACGCCTGGTTGGCGGACTGCTGGGGCACTGGTCGGTCTGGACGCGGCGCGCGGTCGAGCTGCTTCAGGAGTGCCGCACGGCGTCCGCGGCTGGCGGCGAGACGCCCGTGGAGATGCTGCGCCGTGGCGTCGAAGTGACCGATGCCAACGCCGCATTCTTCGATGCCGCAAACGGGTTTCGCGGCTGCATCGCGGGCATACATGAAGTGCTTCGCCGACAAGGGCTGCTCGAGGGGATCTGGTGCCTGGACCATCGAGAGAGCCTCAGCCCCGGACAGTCGGGCGAGATCGACCGCGTCACTGCCGCCTATCCCCACCTAAGCGATGACGCATTCGTTGCCGCGCATCGAGATGAGTGGCTAAGCGGGTAACCTACCCCCGTGAATGCGCCCGTTGGCGTAGCGTCCATTGTTTACGTACAAAATGATAAGGAAGGGTTCACTGGCCTCAGCCTCTGCCTATCTGAATGCCCTGCGAGAATTCGCATCCGCACTTGCCGCCGATGCCGATCAGATCGATACGGATGAAGCCCTCCTGGCTCACTGGTACGCGCGTTTCGCGGCGGAAGGTCTTCACGTCGGCTGGAGCGCGCTCCAGCCGCTCACGGGCAGAGAGCTCTGCGAGGCGCTGGCGCTCTTGGCGGAATCGAGCGGGGCCTTCGCCTTCGTTGCGCTCCAGCAGTTCGTAGCGAACGTAAACCTTTCAGGGCATCTGCCGGACGACGTGGTCTGGCCGTGCGGCGGAGTCGCGTTCGGCCAACTGCGCAACCTGCGGGGCCCGTGCCCGCGCTTGGAAGGGGGTTTCATTTCCGGTTCGATTCCGTGGATAACCGGAGCCCACATCTTCCCGTCGGTCGTACTGGGACTTCTGGACAGGGACGGCTCTGAGATCCACGCCGTCGTGGACTCGACCAACCGGCGCGATTTCCAGCACGGCGCGCCGATGGATCTGGTCGCTTGTCGCGGCACATATACCGTCAGCGTGCGATTGAGCCGCGTGCCGGTCGGCGACCTAACTGTTCTGACGACGGAGCCTGCCGGGACATTCGCTCAGAACGATATTCGGGGCGTGCTGTATCAGACGCCTCTTATGTTCGGTTGCGTACGCGCCCGCATGAAACTCATTGAGTCGTCAACGCGGGTGGTTCCTGCCGAAAAGGCAGTGTGCGGAACGTCGATGGCTCATCTACTGGAATCTGTGTACGCGGCCTTCGAAGGCAGTACGCCAGAGGAGGGCGCACGGCTGCGAGCGCAGCTGGGCGACTTCTCGGTACGGCTTGCGAGGCTGGCCACTATGGCCTGTGGAGGCGCGGGCCTTGTTCGCCCGCACCCTGCCCAGAGGCTGTACCGGGAGGCCCTGCTCTATTCGCTGATGGCGCAGACGGATCGGATCGTCGGACAGGCGTTCCAGGAGGTGTTCGGATGAGGGTGCTGCAGGCCTCGCCGCTGGACTGCGGCGCTGCGATCGACCAGGCAAGGGCGCTCCAGTGCGATGCGATCGCCTGGTCGCTGGACGGACCAGCTGAGGGCGCGTCCGAGACGACGCGCGCCGCCGGCCTGCAGACGCATGCGTGGATTCGACCCGCGCGGGACCCCGAGGCCGCAGCCGCGCACCCGGAGTGGATGCACTGCCCGCAGCATCACGAATGGGTTCGGCGGTTTCCCGAGTTTACGGGAGGGCATCCAGCCGTGGTCGCGCCCTATATCGGCCTGAACACGCGCGCCGCATTCGACCATGCGCTGGCTCGTGCGAAGCGTGCCGTCGAACACGCCGCCTGGGCGCATCGCGTCTGGCTGGCGGACATTCAGGGGCCGCCCATGGGCTGCGGCTGCGGCAATCCCAGTTGTCGCAGCTGGGACAACGCTCCTGGACCAAAGCTGGCGAGCACGCCATACGACCGGCCGGAAGTCCTGTTTCCACACGAGTTCTACTCGGCGCTCGCCATGGCACTGCCCGGCGTGGACCTTATACCAATCCTCTGTCCCGAATGCGAGCGGTTCATCGATCTATCGGGGATCGACGATCCAGACGGCCCGAACGGCACTGATCTGTGTCAGGGTATACCCTGCGGTGATATCTGCACGCGACAGTACTTCCCGAAGCTTCTTTCCGCGTTTCGGAGAACGTCGGACGAGATAGGGCTGCTGCTCATGGTGGACGCGCTCGAGAAGAATCATGCGACTTTCGGTGGCCCGCGCGAGTGGGCGATACGGGCTCACCGTCACTATGGAACGGACCTTATCGCCTGTGTCGAGCCTGAAGACGCCGACAGGTTCGACCAGGCTCTCATCCTTACCGACGCACCGCAAGAGTGCTGGCCGTTCGCTCCACCTCCGGGCTACGTAGCCGAAGTGCCGCCGATCATGTGCGGCTATTGCCCGCCTGGATTCTGAGCCGAGTGCTCCACGGAATCCTGATCCCAATAGAGCACGTGATTGACGATCTCCCGGATGGTTGTCTGGCCGTCCTCGGTCATCTTGTCCAATGCCTCATCGGGCAGATCCAACAATAGCGCGATCAGGGCCGCTCTCTCACGGTACCACTCGGCCAGGAAGCGCTCGCGCGGAGTACGCTGCAGCAGTCCAAGCGCGTATCGCCGGTCCGCGATCTGGCCGTAGTGCATCCGCTCATGCTCGGCATTGTGGGCCAGCAGGTCGTTCACGCTGCCGTCCATCGCGCAGACATGGCCCGATATCTCGCTGCCGTCGAAAGCGGCGAAGACATCGACTGCGCGGTTCATCCGCGCCTGCAGCTGCTCAATCAAACCGGAAACCCCTGTGGCCATTCGCTGTTTTCCTTATCGCCTGCTTTCGCGTCGATCTGTGCGATCCCATAGGGACCGTAGGGCCGCGTATAGAGTCAATTGCAGCTTACACCCGGTTGCTTAAAGGAGATTTTCATGCCCGAACACCATCCGTGCCTGCTTGTATCCGTGGACGGTATGCGCCCGGACGGGCTGATGGAGGCCGACGCGCCGTTCCTGAAGCAGCGAATGCACGAGGGCGCCTTCACGCTGACGTCCCACACCGTCATGCCGTCCGTCACGCTGCCCTGCCACACGTCGATGTTCTTCGGCGTGGAGCCGGAGCGCCACGGCATTACGACGAACACCTGGACGCCGCAGGTCCGCCCGATCGTGGGAATCGTCGAATCGCTCCACCGCGCCGGGCAGCATTGCGCGTTTTTCTATAACTGGGAGCCGTTGCGCGACCTCGCGCCGCCGGAGATGCTTGCCTCGTCATTCATGTTCAACACTTCCGAGGACGAAGGGGGTACTGGTGACATCGAGGTTGTAGAAACCGCCGCTCGGCGCCTTGTAAGTCATCCACTGGACTTTGCCTTCGTCTACCTGGGCTATACCGACTCGTCGGGCCACAAATATGGCTGGATGTCGGACCAGTATCTATCGGCCATCGCAAATGCCGATCGGTGCATCGGGCGGCTGTGCACGGTGCTCGGGGCTAACTGGAACGTCATCGTTACGAGCGACCACGGCGGGCACGGCAAATCGCACGGCACTACCATGCCTGAAGACATCAACACTCCCATTATCCTGTGGGGGCCGGCATTCACTTCCGCCGGCCGCATCCAGAACCAGACATATATCACGGACATCGCTCCAACGATCCTCGACCTCTTTGATGTTCCCACGCCCAAAGAGTGGATCGGCACAAGCTTGCGCGGTCCCGGTTAGGTCGCAGCCGCCTCCACGATAACGCGGAACTTCTGGCCAGTGTAGTCCGGTTTCTCTGTAATGAACTCGTGCGTGCAGATCGACCAGCCGTCCTTTACGACCCCAAGCCCGCTGCGGCTAGTCTTGGCGCCCTCGTCGAGCGGTGGATAGTGCGGGTCCACGTCGTTGTGGCGCACGTAATACATTCCCTTATCCGCGGATACTTCCCACCAGCAGCTCGCCATGTCGTACAGTCCCCATGCGTTGGGCTGCCGGGACCTGACCGGCAGAGGCGACTTGAACCCGCTCGGGCCGGTGCTGTTCTGCTCCTTGTACTTCTCACCGAATCCCGGATTGGACGTTCCGACACGGGCCGCATACTCCCATTCAGCATCCGTCGGGAGGCGCACCGTTCTATTATTGAGTTCGGAGAGACGTCGACAGAACGTCTCGATATCGGCGAAACGCGGATTCTCCACGGGAAGCTGAGGGTCCTTCACCGCGCTGGGATTGCTGCCCATCACGGCCTCGTACATCGCCTGCGTCACCGGGATCTCCGCCATATAGAAGGGCCTGGTCAGCTTCACAACGTGGGGAAACTCTTCCATGAAGTAGGGCCACATGTAGACCGGCGTGCCCATCAGGAACCGACCCGGCGGGATGTAGACGCACCTGAGTTCCAGCCTTTCGCCGATCTTCAGAGTGACCGGTCTCTCGTGCGGCATGACGAAAGGTCGATCCGCCGCCAGCATCCGGTCCGAGTACCTGAGCCTTGCCGGCTCGATCCGGGTGGCGGCGATCCATCGCCTTCCGTCTCTCAGGGTAACAATGCCGGTGACCGCGCTCGCCGTGGCGGGCATGCAGTAGTGGTTCTTTCCAGTATTCTTGGAGTCCCTGAGGGCCGGGCTGTCTGGCGCGAGATAGTACTTCGCCCGCGCGCTGAAGCGGTCCATCAGCTTCCGAGCGGAGTCGGCATCCAGCCCCTTGTTCGGATAGAACTCCGTTACGATCTTCTCTGCTTCCGCGCGGACTTCAGAAGTCCCGTCGATGGCAAACAACACCATTATGTGATCGTCGGTCTTCGGGTCGGGGATGCACGCCCCATTACAAACCAGGCTGCCCTTTAAAGTGACCTCTGTGCCCTGTGCACCGCGCGCATGGTTAACAACAACGCCCACGGCGGCATCACCTGGACTGGCGATCCCCGTTAGCGCGAGCGCCGCTAATAGTATTATCGCGGCTCGCAACCCGGAAGTCCGTTTCGAACCGATGTGGACTATGCGCATCGGATGTTCGCCCAGAGCGTTCCGCCGATCGCGGCAAGCTCCGCATGCCAACGCGGATTGGACGGCACGATTGTATTCATGAAGATGCGGTCTTTCAGAATTCGAGAAGTATAATGTACGCATGCATAAATACTCGTAACGCTCTGCTCAAAGCGCGGCTCGCGTTGGTGAGGCGCGATCTCGACCCGATCATCAAGCGAATCGCGCCGGACCTCATGGAATGGGCGCCGGCGCCGGGAATGCGGACGATCTCGGGACAAATTGTCGAGATTGTGGGAACGGAGATGCAGCTGATCGCGCTGCTAAAGGACGGCAAGTCGATCTCCGATGCGGCCGCCCGGGAGATAATCGGCGACTGCGGAAACCTGGATAATCTTCGCCTCGCTCTGATTGAGTTCCGCCAACAGACGCTCGACTTTCTGGACTCGCTCACGGAGACCGAGCTCGCCGACGAGATCTCCTTTGATGGTGGATGGTTTGCGTCGCTAATGTTGCCGACGGTTCCGCGCGCCGAGGTCTTTGTCAATATCGCCGACCACGAGTGGTACCACGTCGGACAGCTCACCTCCTATCTCTGGGCGCGCGGCGATGATCCTTATGGTTGGTGACGTACTCCCACACTGCGTCAGTGCTCACCTTAATGTTCGCCAACTGGCCCATCCGGCAGGATCGATAAAGTACTGATTGCGTCGGCACTCCGCTGTCACCGATCAGGTGGGTTCAGCGCGACTGGTTTCAGACAGCGCCCGCGAGCCGGTAAGGAACCTCGTTCAAAGCGAGTTGCGTGCCCTGCACAAGGTGGTCGACGTGCTCCAGCTTTTCTAGGCCGACCACGAAGGCGTCGATTACGCCCGACTGGATTTGGAATCGATAGCATTCGTTCCGGTATTCCGGGTTGTCCTTCAGTAAGTCGCCCTGGCCGACGACCTTCATCCCAATCATTCCCTGGCCCTTCTTGCGCATCTTCGCAAACAGCGTCTTGCAGGTCTCGACGTCGTTATCCATGTGAGCCTTCTTGGGGTTGAACCGGACCTGGTTGAACTGCACCCAGTCGCTTGCATAGGCCGCTTCCAGTGCTTCATAGCTGTGGCATGTTACACCGTGCGCACGGATCTTCCCCTTCTCCTTCGCCTCTTCCAGCACGTCCATCACGCCGCGATACCGCGTCGTCCAGTCGGCCTCCGTCACACAATGGACGACCAGCGTGTCTATGTGATCTACGCCGAGCTCCTGGAGGAAGCGGTCGATATCGGCCTTCGCCTTCTCGGGCTCGCGGCTGTTGGTCTTCGTTTGCAGCACATACTTGTCACGCGCGATACCTTTAAGCGCCGTTCGCAAGTAGGGATTCGATCCATATTGATCGGCGGCATCGTAGAACGTAATGCCATGGTCGAACGCATGCCGCACGAGGCGTGTGAACGCTTCCTGGCCAAGCCGCGTCTGGTTCGACTCATGGTTCCACCCGACGCTGCCGGTGCCCATTCCGACCAGCGAGATTTTGATGCCCGTCTTGCCCAGCGCCACCTTGTCGGAGGGCTTGCGCGGCCGCGATTCCGCGGCCGCCTGCTGCGCGCCGGCTCCAAGCGCGAGCGCCCCCGTTGCGGCCAGCGTGCCGCCGACAAACTCGCGCCGATTCATCCTGTCGTTCGTTTCCATAACTCTCTCCTGGCCTCTGCCACCCAAGTTGACTTCTGGCTAATATACCCTACACGGTCCGTGTACCATTCCCACGGCCTTGAAAGGGAATCAGAGCCGGACCGTCGAACAGCGACACCGGATGACAGAAGAAGCGCAATCTAAGCGAGAAGTAACGTATGAAGATATTAGAGAACAAACATCCGCTGGCAATTCGGTGGTTTCACTGGGTTAATTTCCCGGTCCTGATGATGATGATCTGGAGCGGCGTGCTGATCTACTGGGCGAACGACGTCTACGCGATCGGTAGGCTCCATTTCTTCCCTGCGTGGTTCTACACGATCCGCCTGCCAGCAGGTTTTCCCGGCCTTCCCGCGGCGATCCATCTCGACCAGCGTCTTGCGGAAGGCATGGCGTGGCATTTCTTCTTTGCATGGTTCTTCGCGATCAATGGCATCGCGTATGTACTTTACACGGCGTTTTCGGGCGAATGGCTCTATCTGCTGCCGAATAGGAACACGTTCAAAGAGGCGTGGCAGGTTATGCTGCATGACCTGTTCCTGAGCAAGAAGCATCCGCCTCGCCGTAAATTCAATGGCGCCCAGCAGATTGCCTACACAAGCGTTATTGGTATGGGAGCCGGGTCGTTGACCACGGGACTTGCCATTCTTCGGCCGATACAGTTCGCCTGGTTGGTGGCGATATGCGGCGGATATTCCATGGCAAGGCTGATACATTTCGCGCTGACCGTCGGATTTGTCCTATTCTTTATGATCCATATCGTACAGGTCGTGCGCGCCGGCTGGAACAATTTCCGGTCGATGGTGACCGGCGTCGAGGTAGTAGACGCCTGCCCCGATGTTCCGGTGCCCGCTAGGGCCGGCGGAGCTGCAACCGCTGTTCAGCCCGTCACGGCTTCAGAGTCTGCCGAGCCGATGAATACGCGCATAGAGGCTCGAGGATAGTCGGTGGAAGGGAACGAACCAACTCTGGCCGAGGAGAATCCGCGCGAAGATGTTCCGCCGAGGCTGCGGCCATCCAATGAGTCACCTCCGGACTCGGTGTCAACCCCGCGGCCCAATGCCGACGACGGAACCCCGCACGCGGTTACGACCGAGGCGCCGATCGTCCTGGCGGACGCACATGTGACGCCGGCAAAGTTGCTGCGCTCCGAGCCGGGCTTCGAGATCTTGTCCGACACGGAGGTGGATCGTCGCATCCGACGATTGTCGCGGAGAAGCTTCCTGTGGGCCGCCGTGGCCGTGGCCGGGACATGGGGCGGTATTCGCTGGCTCGGAACGCGTCGGCCGGACGGGGGCGTTCAGTGGCCGTTCAGACTCCTCTTCCGGGCAAACGAGAACCTATCGCGGGACCTGTTCAGTGGCGCCCGGCTTGCTCCGGTCTTTCCCCGGTCCGCGGCGACAATGCCTCGCGCTAACGGCGACTATGGGGTAGCGCCCGAGGTGGACTCGGATTGGCAGCTCCGTCTTATGGGCCTTGCCGATATGTCTGCCGCGGAAGTTCCGGACGCCGGAGAGGCAAACTCGTCCGCGGAAGAGACGCCCGCGAGCGACAAGAAGAGGCCCGCGTTCACCTCAGGCGACAAGAAGTCGGGCCCCGGAAAAGGCGACGCGGCCGAAGCTCAGGCTAACGAAGAGGGCTCCGACTCAACGTCGTCGTCATCCGATCACGAGCCCGCCGTCTTTGTTACGATGGAGCAGATCCGGGCGCTGCCCCGAACCGAGATGGTCACCGAGCTGAAGTGCATCGAGGGCTGGAGCAACATCGTCCATTGGGCGGGCGTTCGCATGGTCGATTTCATGCGCAAGTTTCCGCCCGCAACCAAGGATCAGTCGCCGTTCGATCCGTCGAGGCCTGGTAATCTGCCGGAATACGTCAGCATGGAGACGCCCGAAGGGGACTACTACGTCGGTCTCGATATGGCAAGCGCGGTTCATCCGCAGACGCTTCTCTGCTATGAAATGAATGGAAAGCCTCTCACACCCGAGCACGGCGCGCCTTTAAGGCTTGCGATCCCTGTCAAATATGGAATTAAGAACATCAAGAATATCGGCAAGATCAAGTATACCGATGATCGACCCAAGGACTTCTGGGCCGAACAGGGTTATGACTGGTATGCGGGTCATTAGTCGCTCACGTCAGCCGGAATCCATCCGGCCCACCCAGCCCTATTCCCGTATCCGCCGCGGCGCACACGCCGCCACTCGGCCCGCTATCCACGGCCGGCCACTACACCGCATGACAGGAGACCTCAGAGATGATGAAGGCAGCGACCTCGCTCGTCGCCGTGTTTGGACTGCTGGGCCTGATGGCGACGCACACCATGGCTCAGGACAAGATGGGCGACCACAAGATGGGTGGTAAGATGGCCGGTGGAAAAATGGCCGGCCATAAGATGGGTGGCGGCAAGATGGCGATGGGAAAGAAGCATCACAAGAGGAAGCACCACCACAAGATGACCGGGAAGATGACCCACGCCAAGATGGGCAGTGACAAGATGGGCGGTAAGATGGGCGGTAAAATGTAGGTTTCCAGGCCGGGCCAGCGTGGATTCTGGCGCGGCCGCTGTCTGCTCGCGGAGCATGGCCGATCACGTCGATCGCTTTGCTCCGCGCTGTTAATCACCGGGGGGTAAACGAAGTGCCACAGCCGCAGCTGCGCTGGGCATTGGGATTCGAGAATCGCCAACCCCCTTCGAGCAGGTTCTTCACACTGTAATCCAGGTTCAGACCACCGATAAAACGTGCGCTTTTGGGATCGACCAGGACCCTTAATCCCTCAATCTCGAAAATCGTATCGTTCGCCGCGGCGGCGGGCTCCAGATTCAGCACATAGGATAGGCCCGAGCATCCGCCGCCCTTGACCGCAATCCGAAGGCAAAGACTGCCCCGACCCTGTTTTTCTATCAGATAGTTCACCTGGCGTACCGCTGCCGACGTCAGCGTAACGATCGGCTCGGCCGCTTCGAGCACTGTGTCGCTCATGGTTGTCATCTCCCCGTTCACACCTTCTCTCTATTCTACCTCTTCACCAGGCCGCAGCGTTCCTTGCAGCTCAATCCTTGAGGCCGGACAGGGCGACGCCCTGGATAATCTGTCGCTGGGCCGCCAGAAAGACGATCAATACGGGCACCGTGCACAGTACACTGGCCGCCAGCGTCAATCCATATTCGGTGTAGTAGGATGTCTGAAAGAGGGCGATCCCGACCGGCAGCGTGTACTTGTCCACGGAGTCGAGGAAGACGAGCGGACCCAGAAAATCGTTCCATGACCCGACAAAGGTGAATATCGCGAGCGTTGCCAACACCGGCCGTGATAGTGGGAGGATGATCCGCCAGTAGATGCCGAATGGAGAGCATCCGTCCAGGGCGGCGGCCTCCTCCAGGTCTCGCGGAATTCCGATGAAGAACTGGTGCAGCAAAAAGACGCCGAATGCGCCCGCTCCTGCCGGCACGATAAGGGCAAGCGGCGTATCCAGCCAGCCGAGCCGGTTCAAGATGAGGTATACCGGCACGAGAAGTATCTGGCCCGGAACCATGAGCGTCGAGACGATCGCGGCGAATATCCATCTCTTTCCCGGCAGATCGAGGCGGGCCAGTCCGTAGGCTGCGAGGGAATCCACCGTGACGACCAGAAGTGCGACGCAGCTGGAGATGAAGACGCTGTTGCCGAACCAGCGAAGGATCGGTATCTCCTCCGGGTTGCCGAGCACTTCCCGGAAGTTGGCAAGCGTGGGTCGGTGGGGAAGTAAACCTCCATAGTGCAGGATCTCACTGTCTGGCTTGAACGCAGTCACGAGCAGGAAGAGCAGTGGCATGACGAAGATAAGTGCGCCAAGCGCCACCGCGATCTCGCCCAGGATCCGCCCAACGCCTGGGCGCTTGGGCGAGACGGTGGCATGGCTCGCGGTCGCAATCGCCATCCTACTTCTCCCTCATCATCCGCGTCTGTACCGCGGAGAAGAGCACGATAAGAGCGAAAAGCAGCCAACTCATGGCGGCGGCGAAACCCATTCGATAGTTGTTGAATGCCGTCTCGTAGATGAACTGGACGAGTGATCGCGTATTCAGCTCCGGGCCTCCGCGCGTAATCATGAATGTCTGCCCGAACACCTGGAATGAGCCGATGACATTCATTATTATAACGAAGAACAGGATCGGCCTCAGCAGGGGGAGCACGACATGCCGGAAG
>JBBQVV010000041.1:0-25664 GCA_038211235.1 Chthonomonadales bacterium
CGGCTCTGAACGCGCAGTTCAGGACGTGTCTTATTTATCTCTGCCGTTTAATCTCTTCGTTCTTTCGGAGCCGTACCCAAGTGGCTAAGGGAGCGGTCTGCAAAACCGCGATCACCGGTTCGATTCCGGTCGGCTCCTCCATCCCTCCTGACTCCACTCGTACTCAAGAGCACTATTCGCAGGTGCCCGCAGATTGTATGCCGCCTCATAATCACGCGCTCAGAATGCCGGGAACGGCACTGTCCTGGCCATTGCGGGCGCGATGTTGTTACGTCACAACTTTGTGAATTCACCCCTGCCGGCCCCACGTAGTGGATAGTGTGGATGCCTCTGTTTCGAGTGTCGGCTCGGTGGTTGGATCGAGTACCGGCCTGTGCGGGCGGATATCGGGCCTCCGCGCTATCCTTTTTGGACTCGTTACGCTGGTTGGTCCGGCATCCGCCACCGTTCGGGAGGGCCGCGCCTCCGATGACAGCTAGCCAGGTTTCGTAATGAACATACCAACAAGCGTCGGCTGTTCATTCACCCTTTGGCCGGGCTTGCCCGATAGGATGCTATTCATGAACCGAGGGCAACCACAAGGGCTTGCCCCTGCGCGAACCTGTTCATGACTTATCCGGGATGGACGGATCTGATCGCGCGGGCGTATCCGCGACAAATACCCTTGGAGAGAGGAGTTTGACATGAATGGGCTGCAGACGCAAGTCAAGGTCGTCGCCTGGCTGCACATCTTTCTCGGCGCCCTGTCACTGATGGGCGGGCTCTTCATTGCTTTAATATTTGGCGCTCTGGGAGGCTTCCTCGGCGGAGCTGCCACGGGGCATGCCCTGCCAGGAGTATTGGCGGGCTTTGGAGTCGGTACAATCGTATTCATTCTCGTCGGCGTGTTCTCCCTGCCAAACCTGCTCGTCGGGTACGGCTTGCTGCACGGTGCGGAGTGGGCGCGCGTCGTCGGCATTATCGTCTCGATCCTTAGCCTTGTGCACCCGGTGATAGGGCTGGGCACAGCCATCGCGATCTACAGCCTGGTTGTGCTGTTCACCGTCGACCACGTAGAGATGCCTCGTCCGTCGCCGTAGCCGCCTGCCGAACACAAGGAATCGCAGTCCTCTTTCGCGAATTGACGTCTACTCGCATGAGAGGTCAAATACGATGCCGGTCACCCCGGAAGCGCTCGATTTACTTGTCCTCGCCGGCCAATCCAAGGCGCTCGGCGACCTGACCCGACTGTGCGCCGTGCCAAGCGTTTCCGCAAAGGGCGAGGGGCTGGATGCGTGTGCCGGTTTCGTGTGCGACCTGATGCGCGATGCCGGATTAACGGCGCGAACGATGCCCACTCCTGGAGGACCGCCCGTAGTTTTTGCCGAAGCCCGAAGCGCGGCAACCGACGCTCCAACGATCCTTTTCTACAATCACTACGACGTCCAGCCCGTGGAGCCCCTCGACCTATGGGAGTCTGATCCCTTTGCGCTCACGCTCCGCGCTGGCAAGGCGTTTGCGCGGGGAGCCGCAGACGACAAGGGACACATCATTAGCAGGCTGCTCGCGCTGAAAGCGCTACGCGGCGCGGCCGGCGGCGAGTTTCCATTCCACGTCAAGTTCCTGGTCGAGGGCGAGGAAGAGGTCGGGAGTCCTCACCTGGGCGTCTTCGTCGAACGGAATCGGGAGCTTTTGCGTGCCGACGCGTGTATCTGGGAAGAGGGTGGCGAGAACGAGCAGGGGAACCCCTCGCTCTACTGCGGCATGCGAGGGATCGCGTACTTCGAGCTTTCCGTAAGGACGATTGCGTACGACGCGCACTCCGGCGGGGGCGGATCGCTGCTGCCGAATGCCGCTTGGAGGCTAGTCTGGGCGCTTGCGACCCTGAAGGACAGCACCGAGCGAATCCTGCTTCCCGGTCACTACGATTACGCACTCCCCGTCTCTGTTTCCGATCTCCAGCTCCTGGACGCCCTTCCGGACTACGAGCCTTTCTTTCAGGAGCAGTTCGGCATTCCGCCGGGCGGCTTCCTAGGGGGCCGGCAAACGACGGGGCTGGAGTGGCGACGCCGCGCGGTCTTCGAGCCGACGCTCACGATATGCGGGATTGAGAGCGGCTGGCAGGGCCCGGGCGCAAAGACGGTTCTTCCCTCGGAAGCTCGCTGCAAGATGGACTTTCGGCTGGTGCCCGACCAGGACCCGGATAGCGTACACCACAGTCTACGCGCGCACCTCGATGCGCGCGGTTTCTCTGATGTGGCGGTGCGATACCTTGGTGGCCAGAAGCCCGCGCGCGTGGACCCTGGGCACCCACTCGTTCGGTTGGCCGCCGAGACCGGCGCGGAGGTGTACGGCAAGCCCGCCGTGGTGGCGCCGATGGTTGGCGGCTCTGGCCCTATGTGGTGGTTCAGCGGCTTCCTCGGCCTGCCGATTACGAGTCCCGGAATTGAGTACCCGGGCGTTCGGGTTCACGCGCCGAACGAGCACATTCGCATTAACGACTTCACGCGCGGCACGCGCCACCTTGCGCGACTGCTCTCCCGCATCGGTGAGGCAGTCGGGCCAGGGTTGTCCGGGCAAACGCCGGCAAAAGGAGCTGCTCAATGACCTCTCAGCCTGACGATGCGGAGCTGACATGGCGCCAGCGGCCGTTAAGCACGGGCAGACGAGAGGAGGTTCGCGCCGAGCCAGGACAGCTGTTCGAGGCCATGCGCCGCTTCTTCGTGGACGAGGACTGGAAGTTTGTCGAGATCGAAGCGCAGTCCGCGGTTCGGTTGGGATGCACGGGTGAGAACGGTGAGTGGAACTGCTATGCGCAGATTAAGGAGGAGCCCGGGCGGTTCATCTTCTATTCCGTCCTCTCCGCGAAGGCTCCCGAAGGCAAGCGTTCGACAATAGCCGAATTCATCACGCGCGCGAACTACGGAATGGTCCTGGGTAACTTTGAATTGGATTTCTCGGATGGCGAGGTACGCTACAAGACGAGCGCGTACCTTGAGGATATCGGGCCAACCAGGGAGTTTTTCCATACGCTTGTGTATACCAATCTGCTCGTAATGGACCGCTACCTGCCCGGCCTTATGAGCGTAATATACGCCGGAATGTCCGCGGAGCAGGCAATCGGGCATGTCGGCAGGGTTTAGGGGATTGGTTGAAGGCATTGGAGTTGGTTGGCAGTGGACGGGCTTGCGAGGCTTAGAGCAGGGTCATGGACGGCATACGAGAGGAGCCGGGATGAGGACGTTAGCTGCTCTCGCGCTGGCCGTCGCGGGCGTGGTGCAGGGGGGAATTAGCGATCCGGCTCGACGACCGGAAACCGGAGGCATGTCGTTGCGGAAGGGAACGGAACCGCGCCCCTGCGGATTTATTGCGGTGCGCGAATTTGCATCATGGGACAGATCGACCGGCGTCCCCGGCGAGACAATCCTGGTTTCGCCCGAGCTCGCCTTGCCTCTGGCCGCATCCGAACTGGTGGTCTCCTGGAATGCTGACGCCCCGACGGAGACCGGCCTGGAAGTTGAGGCGCGAGGCGTATTCGGGGATCATACGACGAAGTGGTACCACCTGGGAAGATGGTCCCGCGACGCGGGCAAGTTCCCTCGGGAGAGCGTCCCGGGGCAAAAGGACAGTGACGGTGACGTTCAGATCGACACGCTCGTCCTTAATCACCCTGTGACGAAGCTGCAGGTAAGGGTGACTCTTCGCTGGAACGCGCTATCACGACCTCCGGAACTTAAGTTCGTTGGCGTCTGCGCCGCCGACACTCATGTCACCGGCGCCCCACTGCAGCCCAATCGCGCGGCATGGGGTCGTGAAGTGGCGGTCCCGTCCCGCACGCAGCTTGGATGGCCCGACGGCCGGGGCTGGTGTAGTCCGACCAGTACCGATATGGCGCTCGCGTTCTGGTCGAGACGCCTGTCGCGGCCCGAGCTCGACCTGCCCGTCCCGGACGTTGCGCGCGCTATCTACGATAAGGTATACGAAGGAACTGGAAACTGGCCGTTTAACACGGCGTTTGCGGGCTCATTTCCCGGGATTCGCGCCTACGTAACACGATTTGGCGACATACGCGAACTTGAGGACTGGATAGTGGCGGGTATTCCAGCCGTCGTCTCGGTATCGTACGATCTGCTCAAGGGAAAGGAGAGGGACAACGATCCAGGTCACCTCATGGTATGTGACGGCTTTACGCGAACGGGCGAAATCGTGCTGAACGACCCTGCGTACCATCCTGATCGAGGCGAGCACTGTCGTCGCATCTTCCCGCGGGCAAGCTTTCTGAGGGGCTGGGCGCGCTCGCGAAATACGGTATATCTAATCTATCCGGTGGGCACGGCTATTCCGGCCAATCGATATGGAGATTGGGAGTAGAGGATCTTGACCACCATCGACATCGAATTCGTCAAGCAGGTCGCCCGGGAGGCTGGCGACCGCGCTCTGACGATGGTAGGCGCCATAGAGGCAGAGTTCAAAGCGGACGGCTCCTACGTGACGCATATCGATCGGCAGACCGAGGAGTTCATCCGGGGTCGGCTGGCGGAGCGTTATCCGGACTATGCGTTTCAGGGGGAAGAGTTCGGGCGGTTTGGCGACTCCGGCGTACCACTCTGGTGTGTTGACCCGATCGACGGCACGACGAACATGGTGTTCGGTCTGACTCACTGGTGTGTATCTATCGGCCTTGTGCAGGGTGATGAGGCTCTGGCCGGCGCACTATATATACCGCTCACGAACGAGATGTACTGGGCTGTTTGCGGCGAGGGCGCCTACTGCAACGGAGATCGACTGCGCGCTCAGGACAGGTCCACGATCCATCTTGAGACCACCCTGGGGTTTACGAGCTCGGCCGTAAAGACACTCAACGTCTCAGCGATCAAGGGCCGAATTCGCTGCTTAGGCAGTATCGCCATCGAGTTCGTATACACGGCGCACGGACGGCTGTGCAGCCATGTCGGCTGCCATGAGGGCATTAACGACCTTGCAGCCGCGCTGTGTATTGTGAAAGAGGCCGGATGTTTTGTCGAGTATCTGGACGGGACCCCGTTCAGCATCGAAGAGATGGTGCGCGCGGGCAAAACGCGCGGGCACTTCGTCGTTGCGCCTCCGCGGCTCGGCGCGCTGCTGAAGTCGATACTTACGGGAGGGGGTCTATCCGCAGCCCTACGGCCCGAATGAGATGGCGCCACTGACAGCGAATAATGGAGCCGCTCCAATGGGAGCGGCCCGATTAAGAGCCTGAAATTCGTACTCGCGACTTGGCGGCGCTACGACGGGATCGCTCAACTCCCCAACCTGTTTTACTTACAGCCCGGCCTGCTGGAATATCTTGCTCATGGATTCGCCCACGACGGAAAGGCGCGCGACGTCCGATGGCAGTTCGTTTAGCTCGTTCTTGAACGGCTCCGGAGTCACCGGACCGTCGTAGCCAATGGTCTGAAGGGACCTCAGGAAGCCGGCGATGTCGATGACGCCGGTCTCGCCGGGAAGTCCGCGCACGTTATCGACGTATTCGTCCATGCCGACGCCCAGCGGCGCATCATTGACGTGAACGTAGACCACCTCCGCTGGTTTGAGCGACAGCAGATCGGCGATGGTTCCTCCGGAAGTATGCCAGTGCCAGCAGTCCAGCAGGAGCCCGACGTTCGGCCCGATGTCGCGTCCCATCTCCAGCATTCCGGCCATGGTGTAGATGAAGGAGTACTTCTGACTCTCTCGCAGGGTCTTCGGTCCGATGAACTCGAGTCCGAGCGAGCAGCCGTGGTCCGAAAGGACCGCGGCGATCGGCTTGAACCGCTCAACGTGGAACTGTCGATTCTCTTCAAACGGCCTCACGTCTGAACAGGGCAGGATCCAGGTCATCGTCCTCGTGCCGTCGATCGCTTTGGCTGCCTCCGCAAGGCGCGGTAGCTCAAGGAGGCTGCTGTTCCACGCTGCATCATCGCCGCGCCAGTTCGTCGGGAGTCCGAATCCCGCGGGTCGAATATCCGCATCGTTAAAGATACCGTTGACGTAGTCCGCTCCATGCCTGGAAATCAGGTCTGCGACTTCCACCGGATTGAATTCGACGCCACGGAAACCACCAATTTTCGCCGCTGCTATCGCCTCTCGGAGGTTGGCGGTTCGAACGCCGATAGCCCCCGGACTCAACGTGCTATACATGAGAATAGTCCTCGTCCGCTAGTTGATTATGTCCTGCCTATTTCCCGTGCGGTGATTCCGATTCCTGCCGTCTGGAGTCTGCGGTCGTTCAGTTCACGGTTTCAGGGCCGGCGGTTGAAATCGCGCCTGACAAAACACGAGGCCAGCCTGCGTGGGCAAAGCAGTTTGTAGTCGTAGAACGACATCGTGGTATGTCAGGCGCGAATTGATTCGCAGGCTTCTCTGTGAGGAGACCTGAACAACCCTGATGTCTTCGGTCATTCCGCGCGCAGAGTCGTCCAGTACGAGAAGACTATCTGTCCGTTCAATGAGGGTCATTGTTCATCGGACAAGCACGGATCATTGCGAGCAGGATCATTGCGAGAGCGCCTCGATCGCCGCGGCGAGCTTCAGACGATAGGCGGCGTACTCCGTGGTCGGCCACTTCGCGTCGTGATCGCGTTCGCCAAGCCGGAACGCCGCAAGCTTCTCGCTGAGCAGCCGGTTTGCTTCTTTCGCGCCTGAGTGGTTCGGCCTGGCGCGAATCAGGCATGACAGGGTCAGCATGTACCTGTAGTCGTCAATGCCTTCGCGAATATCCCGCTCGAAATGGATCGACGGAATCAATTCGCGTCGTGCGTTGGTCGCCACCCAGGCGTAATCGTCCTCCCGGCAGTCTAGCGCGTAGTAGGGGTCCCCGGCCGCGACATTCCAGTGCCAGGACAGTCGGAATGCCATCCCATACTGTTGGACGCATTTAAACATATACGCTCCGAATGTCCATCTGCTGCCGCCGTTATAGAAAGCCCAGCTATCCCCTGCAGCCTTAATGGCCTTGATTGCCCGGTCGTCGTGACCATTCAGATTCGGAACCCGCAGCGCGCGGGCGAGATCGAGATGGGGATCGTCCGGCGAAGCGGACTCGACGCTGGTAGCGCCAGTCGTAAGCATTTCCGGAGGTGCAGCCTCGCGCCAGGCACGGGCATTGGCCGCAGCGTCTTTCGCATCTTCGCCCTGAGGCTCATCGCACAGATTGAACGCGACCGGGAGCCATCCTGCCAACCTTGCGTGGGCGCCGACTGCGGACAGGATTGCGCGTAGAAACGCGACATAGTCCGTAAACCCGGCGGCGCGCATCGCCGGCTCGTCGATGTGGTAGTTGTCGAATCCGCCTATTCCTCCGTTGTAATTCACGACGACCCGCTTGAATCCAAGGAGTCGAGCGTCCGCCATCTCGCGGTCTGCCTGCTCGAAGTCGATATCTGGCGCGGCGTTGCTCCATTTCCGAATGCGCAGGGTTGGTATACCGGAAAACGTCGTGCAGCCATACTCGCGCATCTTCTCAAGGCTCTTGCGGAACATTTCACGTTCGTAGTCACCGAGATCCTCACGGTACCACGGGAGTGGAAGATTGCTTCCCCATGGACCTGCCGCCACGTCAAGTGGGACCAGAGGGGTCGCAAACAGGCGTACGCGCAGGGGAAGGCTGTCGGTCCGCCCGTCGGAGAATGTGAAGCGAATCTGGCCCGAGTATTCTCCCGCCCAAACCCGGTCCGGAACTCGAAGCGTGAGCCAGAACGTGGTGGTTGTACCGTCCTTCACCGGGGCAGCTGCCCGCGGCATAACGAATCGGGGAGCGATCGTGTAGACCGTTCCTTCGCTCGTTAACCGCGTGAGCCGGTGCGACACAACTCCGAGCTGTACCGCGTTAGCGGGCACGACAGCCCCGGTCTGACTCTTCAAGTCTGACACCGAGACGGCGATCGTGCCGCCTGCACGCAGTGGGTAGAGTGAGAAGACGATCGGGGCGCGCTCTCCGGCGCTTGCGAAGGTAGTTACCGGCCGGCGCACCTCTTCCCGGCGTGGTACGGCGTTGACCGGGACTTCCTCCATCCAATCGCGGCAAAACAGGACGTAGCCCTTTTCGGACTCATCGGGAGTCGGGTGAAATGCGGGAATCGTGCCTCTAGCGTCTCGTCCGCCATCCGGCAGCACCCGCTTAAAGTAGTTGTCGAAATAGAACCGCCGCCGCTCTCTCAGGTTCGCAAGATACTGTTTGCCCTGCGTGGATCGGCTCGCCGGGTAGATGACGAGCGCCGACACATAGTTTGCCCAGGCCTCACCCTCGAAGTCGAGTGTCAGCCGGCCGTCGGTTACTTCGGCGTCGAACTCCTTCTCACGAAAATAGGGCTCCTGATACTTGTCGAACGTGTTCTCGTCGACGCTGTCCTCGACATCGGCGAACCGGAAATATCGCTGAAGGAAACGCGGCAGGTCCATGGTTTCCGAGACGACCACGACGCCGTTTGCCCTCACAGTGCGTTTGCGGTAGACCTGATATTCGCCCCAGAATCCGGATGGGCTGTCGATGTTGAGGAAGACGTGATATCTCCCATTCGGCAGGTCAACGGCGAAGCCACCGGACTCGATGCACATGCCGACCTGATAGAGGGGATCAGGCTGCAGGGCATCGTAGGCGCGCCAGACACGAGCGTTCCTCAGGCCATAACTGCGACCGGGCGAATAGAGCGTCGCCGGTGTCACGGCGGTGAATCCGTGTATCGGTGGCGAGGTACCGGGACCGAACGAGAACGCGCGCAGCCCCTCGACCTTGATTCGGTCAGAAAGATCGCGCTCGATCCTCAGGTTATCAAAGTAGACTGGTGGCTTTTTGCCTTCAATTCCAATGACAAATCGGGTGATATGCGCTTTATCGAGCGGTCGTCCCGGACGACTCTTCTCGCCGACGTAGAGGTCGGTGGGAAGGATAAGAGTAGAGGCGCCCGGCGGGAGGATTGTCTGATAGTTGACGCGCGTCCAGTAGCCTTTGGTGGCGCTGTCGTGGATTTCGACGCTGAGCGGGACAGGCGATTCCCCGGAATTATACGTGTCGGCCTTTAAGAAGTCATAATCAGACCAGTCTTGCGGCCCGTCCCACGAAGCATAACCGTTCTGGAGCCGCATCGATCGGCGACCCTGAGTAGCGTGCGCCTCTTCGACGACCGCGACTCCAGGCGCACTAGAGGCGAACGGCGCTAGGAGACCGTCCTCGAAACTCGCGAGAGTGCGGTTGTTTTGCAACTCGGGCTGCTTTCTTCCCAAGGCGATAGTCGGCAGCGCACGCGGTTGCGCAGTTGCTGAGTTGATCGATGAACCGAAGCATGCGAGCACGGCGATCAGGCACAAGAGCACGAGGGGATGTTTCATGGTGACCTCGGGCAAAGACGTGGTGGACGTTAGACTCACGATTAGTTCAAGTCCAGCCAGACGATTTCCTCCGGCCGGTCACGTTCCGGGCTCGATCACCAGCCAGATCGAACCCGCCAATGGGCGTTCAGGTATACTGTAGTCTGTACGCAATGCCGGATCCATTGAATGCCTGAGAGAGAGACGATGAGAACACCTCCGCCAGACGACCACATCCTCCACAGTCTGCTTCAACAGCGAATCTTGATCCTCGACGGGTCGATGGGCGCGCTGCTGTTCCGAAAGGGCTTGCAGGAGGAGGACTACCGGGGCGAGCGATTCAGATCGCATCCGTGGGACCTGAAGAACAATCCGGACGTATTGAGCTTGACGAAGCCGGATCTCATCGCCGGAATCCATTCCGAATACCTGGATGCCGGCGCCGACATCATCGAAACCAATACCTTCACGGCCACCTCCGTCGCTCAATCCGACTACGGGTTGCAGGGCTTCGTCTACGAAATGAACGTGGCGGCAGCCCTCATCGCGCGCCGGTGCGTCGATCGCGAGAACGGCCGTGATCCGTCTCGGCCGAGATTCGTTGCTGGCTCGATGGGACCGATGAACAGGACGCTCTCGGTTTCGGTCGATGTCACCAACCCAGGTGCGCGCCAGGTGACCTTCGATGAAGTGACCAATGCTTATTACCAGCAGGCGAAGGCACTGTTGGAAGGCGGCGTGGACCTGCTTCTTCCCGAAACGACGTTCGACACGTTGAACCTGAAGGCTGCCCTGTTCGGCATACAGCGACTATTCGCGGAGGGCGCGCGACGCGTGCCGGTGATGGCCAGCCTCTTTCTCGATCTCAGCGGACGAACGCTTACCGGGCAGACTCTGGAGGCGTTCTGGAACTCGATCTCACACGCGCCGCTGTTTAGCGTCGGATTGAACTGCGCATTTGGCCCTGACCTGATGCGACCGCACATTGAGGAGCTATCCGGCCGGGCGCCAATTTATGTGAGCGCCTATCCTAATGCCGGCATGCCGAATGAACTGCTCGACTCGGGATTCCCGGAGACGGCCGAGTCCCTTGCGCCACAGTTAGGCGAGTGGGCCGAGAACGGCTGGCTCAACATCGTGGGAGGCTGCTGCGGCACGACGCCGGACCACATCCGGGCGATTGCCGAAGCCGTTCGGGCATGCCGGCCGAGGGCGCTTCCCGAGATCGATCGACTCTCTCGATTCAGCGGTCTCGAAGCGCTCACGATCAGGCCCGAGACAAACTTTGTCAACATCGGCGAGCGGACGAACGTGACCGGCTCGCCAAAGTTCGCGAAGCTCATTCTTGGCGGCAACTATGAGGAGGCTCTGACTGTTGCGCGCCAGCAGGTGGAGAGCGGCGCACAGATCATAGACGTCAACATGGACGAAGGCATGTTGGACGGCAGCGAGGCGATGACGACCTTTCTCAACCTCGTTGGGCCGGACGATGCCATCTCCCGAGTGCCGATCATGATCGACAGCTCGAACTGGTCCGTTATCGAGGCCGGGCTGAAGTGTGTTCAGGGCAAAGGAATCGTCAACTCGATCAGCATGAAAGAGGGCGAGGAGAAGTTTCGCGAGCAGGCGACTCTCGTGCGCCGCTACGGCGCCGGAGTCGTGGTCATGGCCTTTGACGAGCAGGGCCAGGCGGACACCTTCGAACGCAAGATCGAGATCTGTGCCCGCGCCTACCGAATTCTGGTCGAAGAGGTGGGGTTTCCGCCCGAGGACATCCTCTTCGATCCCAATATTTTGACGGTCGCGACCGGCATCGAGGAGCATAACAACTACGCGGTCGACTTCATAAACGCGACACGATGGATCAAGGAGAACCTTCCTTACTGCATGGTGTCCGGCGGCGTAAGCAATATATCGTTCTCATTCCGCGGCAACAACGTCGTCCGCGAGGCGATGCATTCCGCGTTCCTATACCATGCAATTCAGGCCGGCCTGGATATGGGAATCGTCAACGCGGGCCAGCTCGCTGTGTATGAGGAGATTCCGAAGGAGCTGCTCGGTCTCGTGGAGGACGTCCTTTTGAATCGGCGCGCCGATTCAACGGAGCGCCTTCTCGCCTATGCCGAGACTGTCAAGGGAGAGAAGGGTGTGGTTCAGGTCCGGGATGACGAGTGGCGTCGAGGGCCGGTAGAGGATCGCCTGTCACATGCCCTGGTCAAGGGAATTGCGGACTTCGTTGAGGCCGACGTGGAGGAGGCTCGCCAGAAGTACGCTCGGCCGCTCGACGTAATCGAGGGTCCGCTGATGGACGGCATGAATATCGTTGGCGATCTGTTCGGGTCCGGCAAGATGTTCCTGCCGCAAGTCGTCAAGTCGGCCCGGGTGATGAAGAGAGCGGTCGCGGTGCTTCTTCCGTACATGGAGGCGGAAAAAGCCGCTCTGGCGGCCTCCGGCGGCGAGGTTCGCGCGCAAGGACGCATAGTCGTCGCCACGGTCAAGGGCGATGTCCACGACATCGGCAAGAACATTGTCGGAGTGGTCCTTGGCTGCAACAACTATGAGGTGATTGATCTCGGCGTTATGGTACCGTGCGAAAAGATACTCAAGAAAGCCCGCGAGGTCGATGCCGACATTATCGGGCTTAGCGGACTAATCACGCCGTCTCTCGAGGAGATGGCGCATGTCGCACGTGAAATGGAGCGTGAAGGCTTTACGGTGCCGCTGCTGATTGGCGGCGCCACGACCAGCCGCGCGCATACCGCCATCAAGATCGCGCAGCACTACAGTAAGCCTGTGGTCCACGTGCTCGACGCGAGCCGGGCGGTACGAGTCGTCAGCAGTCTCATAAGTCCGGAGCTGCAGTCCGCCTTCATCGAGAACAACCGCTGTGAACAGGCGATGGTGCGGGAGCAGTACTCCAACCGGCAGCGGGACAGGGCAATGCTTCGAATTGAGGAGGCGAGGGCGCGCCGTACTCCCATCGATTGGTCCAGCTACCATCCGCCCAAGCCAGAGTTTATCGGTGTGCGTGCCTTCGAAGACGTCTGTCTGGACGAATTGGTCCCGTACATCGACTGGTCGCCGTTTTTCCACACCTGGGAGTTGGCGGGCCGATACCCTGCCATTCTGGACGATCCCGTCGTCGGTGAAGAGGCGCGGCGTGTGTTCGAGGACGCACAGGCGCTGCTCGCCAATTTGCTGCGAGACCGCGCGCTGACCGTGAAGGCAGTCGTCGGTCTATTCCCAGCTAGCGCCGTGGGCGACGACATCGAACTGTACACCGACGAAAGTCGATCGATTCGCCTTGCGATGCTCCACACTCTCAGGCAGCAGGTGGACAAAGGACCGGAAACCATCAACTATGCATTGGCGGATTTCGTCGCTCCCAAGTTGACTGGTCCGAACGACTATGTGGGTGCGTTCGCGGTTACGGCAGGGCATGGGATGGAGCGGCTCGTTCTGGCGTACAAGGCGGACCTTGACGACTACAACGCGATCATGGTCGAGGCGTTGGCAGATCGGCTAGTCGAGGCGTGCGCCGAGTACATGCACAAGCTGGTGCGCAACGCATGGGGATACGGACAAGAGGAGAGCCTGACTACGGACGACTTGATCCGAGAACGGTATCGCGGTATCCGGCCTGCCCCCGGCTATCCTGCATGTCCGGACCACACGGAGAAGGCGACCATCGAGCGCCTGCTTGACGCCGAGAAGCATACGGGGATCCGGCTCACGGAGTCCTTCGCAATGTATCCGGCAAGCTCGATATCCGGCTTCTACTTCTCACATCCGCAGTCCCGGTACTTCCCTGTCGGCAAAATAGAGCGGGATCAGATCGAGGATTACACGGCACGGCGAGGATGGGATATTAAAACAGCGGAGACATGGCTGGCGCCGAATCTGAACTACGACCCGGCGAGTCGATAGCACCTCGTCGTCCCGTCGCCTCGGGCCAGCCTATGGCACGACAACCGCTTTGACAACTCTTCCCGCATCGACGTCAGCCAATGCAAGGCCGACTTCATCGAGCCGGTACCGGCGGCTGATAAGTGACGCCCACGCGACTCGCTGGCCGAAGCGCCGCGCGATCTGCATAGCGCGGTGGACGTGTGAGAAGTCCGATCCCCAACAGCCGCGAATCTCCAGGTGCTTCTTGTTAATGTGCAGGTGCGGGTTGAGAGCGACCTCTCCGTGGTCCGTGTACTGGCCGACGATCACGTAGCGGCCGGCATCCCGCACAAGTTCGCACCCTTCCGGCACCGCGAGCGGATTGCCGCTTGCCTCGATCACGATATCCGGTCCGTAACCTCCGGTCGCTTCCATGACTGCGGACCTGCGCTCCTCGGATGTTGTCGCAGTTACGTCTATGGTCCAGTCGGCCCCCATTCGCTTTGCGGCATGCAGGCGGATCTCCGGCGCGCCGATCGTGCCTACCCAGCCCGCGCCGCTCAACGTGGCGAGCGCCGTACAGCTCAGCCCGACGGGTCCGCTCCCCTGGATCAGTACACGGTCTCCGAGTTGGATCCGCGCAAGCTCTATCGCGTGGACAGCCGTCGGAAGCCCGCAGCCGGCGCCGATCCACGTATCCGGGCTGACTCCGGCCGCGAGCGGAATGATGCGGGTGCCGGGGCGAAGATAGATCCTCTCTGACCAGCCGCCCGAAAGACCCGGCGGTTCGTCGGCTCCGAACGTTATTCCGTAGACTCGCCGGTGCGGGCATCGCGTCGAGGCCTTCCACACCGTACACGATCGGCAGGCGCCGCACGTGCCATGCACGTCGAGAAAGGTGACCACGTCACCCTCGCGGATCGGCGTTCCGTCGACGTCCCCGATCGGGCCCTCCATAGCCTCGACCACTCCGACGCTCACATGCCCGGGAATCAGCGGATAGGGGACTCCCGCGAGCCGTCCATGGTGAAGGTGGACGTCGGTTCCGCACACCTCCGAGGCGATGGTTCGGAGGAGAACCGCTCCCTCTTCCAGAGTCGGCGTGGGATACGTTCGGACCTCCGGTGGCAGGCCTGGTCCGGGAAGCACGGCCGCGCGGTTCAAACCTGGGATGCTCTTCATCGTGTGCGGCGTGGTATGAAATCCTGCTTACAGGCGCGCAGGTGACTGAGAAATTGGTTCAGCCCCTTCGACTTCGTGGACAGGCTAATCGACGGTGGCAAGACCCTGCTGGATGGCAAGTGTGAGGAACTCCTGGCATGTGGCCGGCAGTGGCAGCGAGAGTCTCTTTGTTTCGTTGTAGCGCCGAACGACCTCTTGGGTGAACACGACGTTTCCCATTGCGTTGACCGCCATTTTCAGTGGAAAGCTCAGCTCGCGCGCCACGCGCGCCTTCATTTTGCCGACTATCTCGTCAGCGGTCGCTCCTTCAAACGATTCGTCGATCGACATTCCTTCGAGACTGACGGAGACCTTGACCGTCATGTGCTACTCTCCTGGCTGGCTGGTGTCAAGGTGGACTCCTGGCAGACCTCTGCCATGCGCGTCGACCGCCTTGGCATGTCCGTCCGCATATCCCATGATATTCACAAGGAGGGTTACCCGGCGCATGCCGCCTGTCCGATGGCGGCCTGGAGCGGGCAGGCTGGCGACGGGGTCACTGGCATTGCGCTTAAGGTTGGTGGAATCGTAGACCAACTGCGTCAGCGCCGGTCCGGGTAGTTTGGACAGCGCTTTACCTGCTACTTTCCTGTTGAACGCGTAGCCGAAACCTCCTGGCTCAGCGACGAGCACCGTAGGGCATTGATACACGGTAGCTTCCTTGTTGGCGCCGGACCGATCGATGTATGGCCCGGCTCCGTCCATCCAGGAACTGGACTGAGGCAGCCGGTCATCGTAGTCCTGCGCGTACATCTGAAACGCGGCCGCAATCTGCTGCACGTTGCTCAAGCAGCTCGATGTGCGGCCGATCTCCCTGCGCGCCTCCTTGATGCGCTTCAGCGTGGGAGTGGCAATCAGACCAAGGGCGAATATACCCATGATCGGCAGACACGCGCATCCTCCGAGTCCCAGCACCCAGGACGGGAGCCTCTGTCGTTGCGGCGCGCCGCTCACGGGCGAATCGGATCTTCGAGGCGTCACTAAGCCGTTACCCTAATGCCCGGAGGGGCGATGAAGTCTAGGTAGCGACCCGCGACCCGCGCCTCCGCGCACGTGTGCCTGTGCAGAAGCACTCTATATCGAAACAAGAGCGCGTCTCCGCCCGCCAGAATATGGCTTCCATTCTTGACACCGTTCGTATAGGCCGAGTATCCGAACGGGTTTGCGGTCATCAGCCCATAGTTGCGGACGTGCCAGTGAGTTGGATGACGAAAGCTGTGCGGGTGGTCGAACACAGAGATGCCGACAGGAGTTCCGCCGATCGAACCGGAGTAGTCGCACCAGTGGGCGGACTTTCCCCAGGTCTCCGATTCATCCTGGCCGTCGAAGACGTTAGTGATCCTGCCGGTCCGGGGGACGTCAAGCTCGCTTGCCACGCGAATCGAGAGGATGCCGCCCTCCTTCGTGTCGCCGAACACGACGTCACCGTGAGATGCCTCCAGCCGAATCATAAAATCCAGAATCCGGGCGGTCGGGCCGGCCGCCCAGAGAGTCACGGAGAGACCTTGCGTCAGAATTGGCGCTCCGTCCGAGCCGGTCCAAAGGCCCATGGATACAAACGATCCTGTCACCGGACCGCTTCGGTGATGGTCGATCTGCTGATGTCTGGTGTATCCGTGTCCGGTCTCTTCCGACCAGTTGTCCGTTCCGTTCACCTCGCCGTGGGCGATCCATACGGAGCGGTGATGCGGATGGTCGCGGCTCTCACCGGGCGCGTCAGGCGTCATCGGGTAGGCTCGCGTTATGGGTACCTGTCCGGGAGCGTTCAGCGGATGGAAGTATGGTCGCGCTGGTACGTCGGCGTACACATAGCGTGTCACGATCTGCCCGTCCAGCGACATGTCCACCGCAGCGCCGGAGTCCTCGACGGACACTCTCGGTACGGTTGCGCCTGCCTGCTCAATCCCATAGGTTCTGGTCTGACCGGCTGGTAAGTGAGGTAGCACGGATCTCAATAATCCGTCGGCGCCGATTTCAAGTGCGAGTTGAGTGCCGTCAACGTCCGCTAGAGCCCAGGAGCCGGCGGGCAGCGGCTCGGGCAGCCGAAACTCGAGCGGACAATCGCGTCGTTCGTGAGGTCCCGCCTCGACGGTTATGGCTGGAGTCGACATTGGCTGTTAACCCGGCTTGCCCGCTTCGCACCGGCGCAGATAGGCAAGGCCGTCGCGCGCAATCGTCGTGGGATCCGGCGAATAGTCGAAGACTTCAATCGAAATATATCCCTCGTATTTCACATCGTGGAGCGCCTGCAGAATCGGAACGAAGTCCGTCTCGCCGAAGCCCGGTCCTCGCCGGTTGGCATCATTCGCATGGAAATGGCCAATCCAGGGCGAAAACTCCCGAATTAGATTCGGCAGTGGGATTCCTTCACTCGACGCGCTCTTGACATCGAAGATTGTGCGCAGCGCCGGATGCCCGAACCTCGCTATGAGGTCGACCGCCTCGCGAAGGCTCAGGACGAAATCGGCCTCGGGCAGTGGGAGCGGTTCGAGGCAGAGCGTAATTCCGTGAATTTGCGCGCGGTCCAGCGCCTTTGCGAGGCACTGTTGCAGGCGGCAAGCTGCAAGCTCCGCCGTACCGCCCGACGGCAGTCGCCTCTGCGCGGGCGATCCAAGTACCAGGATATGACCGCCAATGTCCGCGCAGAAATCGGCAAGCGCCGCAAGATAGTCGGAAGTTTCCGCGCGAACCTCGTCGTCGTCGGATGTAACGGAGAGCCCCTTCGGAGAGACCAGGAGCCAATGTAGCCCAACCACCTCCAGGCCGGCTCGCCTCGCGGCTTTCCCGACTAGTTCACGGTTTGCGCAGGAAATCGTGCGAACATCGCTCGCCAGGGTAAACGGCGCTACCTCGATTCCGGCGTAACCGAGCTCCGCGACGTGGTCACATGTACGGCTCCAGTCCCAGTCTTGAAAGGTCTCATTGCACACCGCGTATTTCATGCCATCTCAGTTCGCCGCCATTCTCCGGTTCTCCTTCAGGCGTCCCGCCCATTGCCGCGGAGCGTAACGGGCAAGTCTCGGAACAAACCCGCTCGCTATTTGCGTCATTCACTATCACGGGACGACATCAACGGGCCGAAAAGGGGCGGTTTATCTCAATATCGGCGGCACCATAGTGATCCGAGCCCGTGCGCTCGGAGAAACCAGAGGTTGACATGAGAATGCAAACGAGATTTGACTCCACGAGATTGGCCCTAGCGCTGGGTGTTTGTCTGATCGGCGCGTTCGTCGGAATGGCGGGTTGCCAGAATACTGCGGAAGGCGTTAAGCAGGATGCGGAGAAGGACGAGCGGGTTATTCGAAACGTAGCCGACAAGGCGGTCGAAGACACAAAAATCGCGGTGGACAAGGCCGCTGTGAAGACGAAGGGGGCTTCTTCGGAGGCGGGCGATGCGCTCTCGTTGACGCCCAAGGTCAAGACCGCGATCCTCGCGCAGCCCAAGCTTCGCGACTCGCGCAACCGGATCAACGTGAACACGAAGGATCACGTCGTTCACCTTGAAGGTCACGTTATCAGTGGTGGCGAGAAGAGGCTCGCCGGCGATGTCGCCTCTAAGACCGTCAAGGAGGCAGGCGCCGGCGCCAAAGTCATGAACCAGCTAACCGTGGGCGGCCACTAGTTTAGAGGGTCGTGACGAGACTACGGGCCTGGGAGCACCCAGGTCCGTTATTTTGTCCGCCTGGGCCGATAGGAAACTTGACAAATGCTACTATATAAGTCAGGTATGACTGCTGCCGAAACGTAAAGAGGAACAGCAGCGCCGCCTTGACCGTAGAACACCACATGGGAATCTCAAGCATTGGCGAGCCTGCAATAAGCCCATCCGGGCCGAGCACGGCCCCCGCACCGCTAGACAGGCCTGTCGATCTCATGGAGCTGATCGGCAATACCCCGCTCGTCCAAATGAACCGAATTAGGCCGCGGAACCGGCGCGTCGAGATCTACGCAAAAGCGGAGTGGGCCAATCCCGGCGGCTCCGTTAAGGACAGGCCGGCGCGCGCGATGATCCTGGACGGCGAACGCTCGGGGCGCCTGCGTCCGGGCAAGATCATCCTGGATGCGACTTCAGGCAATACCGGTATCGCATATGCGATGTTGGGAGCTGCGCGCGGATACCCGGTCCATCTATGCCTTCCACTTAATGCCAACGAGGAGCGGAAACAGCTTCTTCGCGCATATGGCGCACATTTGATTTTCACGGATCCGCTCCTGTCTTCCGACGGAGCTATCCTCAAGGCGCGCGAGCTCTCTGCAGCCGAGCCGGACAAGTACTTCTATCCGGACCAGTACAATAACCCTGCGAACTGGCACGCGCACAATGATACAACGGCGCCGGAAATATGGAAGCAGACGAACGGGCGGGTCACGCACTTTGTCGCGGGTTTGGGAACGAGCGGCACTTTCATGGGTACGGGCAGGGGTCTGCGCTCTCTGAATCCCGACATTCGTTTGATCGCGTTTCAACCGGACTCACCGTTTCATGGCCTCGAGGGCATGAAGTATATGGAGACCTCCATCGTGCCCGGAATCTACGATGCGACCCTCGCCGACGAGAATCGCGAAGTCGGAACCGAAGAGGCGCACCTGATGGTCAAGCGCCTGGCGCGCGAAGAGGGAATTCTGGTCGGGATCTCAGCTGGCGCCGCGCTCGTATGCTCTCTTCAGATCGCGGAAGAGTTGGCAGAGGGAGTGATCGTCACTATTTTCTGTGACAGCGGTACTCGGTATCTGTCCGAGCGGTTCTGGCGGGACGAGGATTCGGATGATCCGACTGTCTGAAGACCAGGTCGCGGCGATACGCCACCATGGCGCCGGCGAATTCCCGCTCGAATGTTGTGGAGTTCTGCTGGGCGATGTGGAGGATAGCGCAAAGCGGGTGCGCGAGGTGCGACGGCTTACGAACACCTTCACACCAAGCGAAGAGTTTGAGCGCAGCGTGGAGGCTTCTCCCGCCGTCGATTCCGTCGGCCAGGAGCGCCGCTACCTGGTTTCACCGGATACGATGTTCCGCCTAATGCGAGAGGAGCGCCAGACGAAACGAAAGGTATTGGGATTCTACCACTCCCATCCGGATCACCCGGCGCTGCCGAGCGAATACGATCGCGTTTGGGCGATGCCGTGGTACAGCTATATCATCGTGTCGATCCAGCGTGGTGTACCGGATGAGATCACATGCTGGCAACTCACGGAAGACGGAACTGCGTTTGAATCCGAGTCGATGCTCACCGAATAAGCGCCAACGCTACACGGTAACTTCGTTATAGAACTGAGGAATGGGACAATGGCGAAAGTGTTGATTCCGGCATCGCTTCAGCAGTTTGCGGGAGGATCCGACGAATTGGAGGCAGCCGGCGGCACGGTGCGCGATGTGCTCGACGACCTTATGGAGCGGCATCCGGGCTTGAAGAAGCACCTCTACAGCGACAAGGGCGAGCTTCGTCAGTTTGTCAACCTGTACAAGGGCGCGGAGGACACGCGATCGCTTCAAGGTATGAATACCCCGGTTGGTGAAGACGAGGAGTTGAGCATCGTCCCCAGTATCGCGGGCGGCGTTGCGGCGCCTCCGCGTCCGAAGGTCGTCTTGCCCGACCCAATCTCAGTCATTTATCCGGAGCGCGCCGAGGCAGCCGAGCTTTCGAACGACGAAATCCTCCGCTATAGCAGGCACCTGATCCTGCCCGAAGTGACGATGGAGGGCCAGAAAAAGCTCAAGGCCGCGAAAGTCCTCTGCATTGGCGCGGGTGGACTGGGCTCCCCTCTCGCAATGTATCTGGCGGCGGCGGGGGTGGGCGCCATCGGCATTGTGGATTTTGACGTGGTGGACTTCACCAATCTACAGCGACAGATCATCCACGATACGGACGATGTCGGACGACTCAAGATGGAGTCCGCGCGGGACACGATCAACGACATAAATCCTCACGTGGAAGTGATCGGTTTTGACGAGCGATTCTCTTCGGATAACGCGATGCGAATAGTCCGTGATTTCGATATCGTGATCGATGGTACGGATAATTTCCCAACTCGATACCTGACGAATGACGTCTGCGTTCTGCTCGGCAAACCCAACGTATATGGATCGATTTTTCGGTTCGAGGGCCAGGCGTCCGTCTTCTGGGCCGAACACGGGCCGTGCTACCGGTGTCTGTATCCGGAACCGCCGCCGCCCGGTCTTGTTCCATCGTGCGCGGAAGGCGGTGTCCTTGGCGTCCTGCCCGGTATCGTGGGCTGCCTCCAGGCGAACGAAGCGATTAAGCTGATCCTCGGCGTCGGCAATCCCCTGATTGGCCGGCTGCTGCTGTTTAACGCACTTAAGATGCAGTTCAGAGAGCTAAGGCTGCAGAAGGACCCGAGCTGCCCGGTCTGTGGCGCCCACCCGACCATTCACGAACTGATCGACTACGAGGAGTTTTGCGGCATACGCGGTGAAGAGGCGCCTCCACTGGCAGTCGAAGCGAGCGAGGAGATCACGGTCCGCGAGCTGAAGGCGCGAATGGATCGCGGCGAAGCGCTGACGGTTATCGATGTGCGCGAGCCCCACGAGTTCGCCATCGCGCGCATGCCGGGAACGAAACTGATTCCTCTCAACCAGATAGAGGAGCGGGCATACGAACTAGACCCGAACGCGGAGATAATTCTTCAATGCCGGACCGGCAAGCGCAGCGCCGATGCCCTGAATCGCCTGAAGGCGAAAGGATTTAGACACGTGAGGAATCTTGTGGGCGGGATCACCGCCTGGAGCGACGAGATAGATCCCAGTGTGCCGAAGTACTGACAATTCGTCCCCGCGAATTCAACACACACTTGGCGGTCTCGTCAACCCGACGAATCTGCTCGTATTGCCCGAAGCAGATGTCCCGGTAAGCTGCAAAGGGACGTTGCGGGGCGCAGTAGTTCGCCCGGGCTAGTAAGCGGCGCGGGAGCACTGCGCAGGAGGCTTAGCGACATCTGCAGCCTGGCTTCGCGAGCTTCGATCACCTGAACGGCTCGCTCCGCAGTCGTTCTAATCTCTCCAAATCGGCTTCGTTTGGCAAGGATCTGCATGCGTGGAACTGAGGAGCGGTTACCAACTGCCTCGAGCGCCTGGAGCAGTGCCAGCATGAGGTCCGGGCCTAACGACCGGGCAGAAGCGGCACTCATGATCTCGACATCGGCAGCAGAGAAGATCGCCAGGTCCGCGGAAGTTATCTGAGGCAACAGGGAAAGAAGCACCGAACGTGCCTGTATTCCCGGCGCTCTGAACGGAGCCTCGACGGCCAGCAGCAGCAGACCCGGGATCGCCCGTTTGTCATTGAGACGGGCTAGGGAGCCGGCCGCCACGGAGTACAGCTGTTTCCGTTCGGAGCGGCCCCGGCCGGCGACAAGGAGCGTCGTTGCAACCATGGTCATCAGGGCTCCGGCGAGCTGACCGGGCATCAAGGAGATGATCAGCGCGGGGACAAGCGACCAGCCGCTCCGATGAAGTCCTATCGTGACGAGGAACGTGACGAGGCACGCGACTGGCCGGAATATCTTGCGCGCCGGCCGCGCCCAACGGCGAGGTGGGCGCGGCAGACTTTCATAGAGCACGTCCATGAGTGCGGCGCTTGCGGCTCGGCGTTCGATGCAATCGACCGGATTACGACCAGACGTCTCACCGAGGCATTCTAGAAGTGAACGGATGCCGCCGACGTCCCAGTCGATCTCGTCACGGAGCGCATCTACCAGATAGGGCGCGATTGCGCCTCCCAAATGTTGTACTGCGGACGTTGCTACCGCTCTAACGTCCAGTTCGGGGTCGCACGCCATGGTTCTGACTAGCGCAGCGTACGCGCCCGGATGTGCGAGCATTCCAAGCGCCCATGCCGCGGACGCGCGAGCCTCCTTCCATTTCCGCTTTCGCTTTCGCGGGGTCCGCCACCTGGGCGAAGGCGGCAGCAGAAAATCCGATAGGGGTCTTACCGCCTCGGTCCATGCCTCCGCACCGGCGAGATTTGCCATGGCGCGAATGGTCGTTGCGTCTCGCTGCAGCACCGCCGCAAAGAAGCGCGATGAGAAATCGAGTCGCGCCGCCTCGGTTGAAGTGGCGGCGTTGGCGGGTATTTTCCGTTCAGTCACTGTGGCACTGGTCATGAGTCTCTGCCGGCTCCATCCGACGTGTAAAATGGGCGAGTGACGTTTTCGACCAGCGACGCGATCGTCGCAATCGCACTGGCGCCGCTATACCGATGCTGCGCACACGCTTTAAATACTCAACCGGATCTCACCTTGTCAGCGGCGCAGGGATTCCTCTATCTGGAGCGGAATAAGAGTGGCGGCCAGGCCGTCGGGACGTCGCTCCGTGTGAGAATCGCGCGAAGTGGCCTGATGACGATCTTTCATTAAGCGTTACGTCCGGGCGGGGCACGGTGTTTCCCCGTCGCTGGCCGGAATGTACCCGTGTGAGGAGATGTTCGTATCATGAGCTCGGAGCCGCTGGAGGAGGTACGGGTAGGAATTATAGGTCCCAGTTGGTGGGTGGACTACTGGCATCTTGCGGGAATACGCAGACATCCGGTGGCGGAGATTCACGCAGTGTGCGGTGCGAACCCAAGATCACCAGCGGACGTCACTCGGAAGTATGGCGTGCAGGCACGCTACTTTACGGACTTCGAGGAGATGCTCGACTCCGTGCCGCTCGACGGTGTAATTGTATGCACTCCCAATGATCTGCACTACCCGGTCTCGATGGCGGCGCTGCGCCATAACCTCCACGTAATCTGCGAAAAGCCCATTGCGCTCATGGCCGGCCATGCGCGAGAGATGGCCGACGCCGCACGAGAGCGCGGACTCGTCGGAGTGACGAATTTTCCGTACCGAGACAATCCTGCCGTGAAAGAGCTCCGCATAAGGCTCGCCTCCGGTTATGTCGGTAAGGCGCTGCACGTCTCCGGCCAGTACCATGGTGGATTCGGCCTCCGTAAGTCCCCGAACTGGCGCGCGTCGCGCGAACGGAGCGGCGCTGGAATCCTTGGCGACCTCGGTTCGCACCTGATCGATCTTGCTCGGTACGCTTTGGACGACGAATTCCACTCCGTTTGCGCTCATTCGTTGACCGTCCTCCACGGGGACAAGGGCATCGAAACGGTCATCCGAACGGAGGACCCGCGTGCCGACGGACGAAATGACGATAGCTGCGCATTTCTTGCCGAATTCGGATCGGGAGCGCAGGGAGTATTCCACACCAGCTGGGTTGCCTATCAAGGCGCGTATCGGCAGCACCAGGAGTTGGAGATCTACGGCACCGAGGGACGACTTCACTTCATGGCCAACCACTCCGGAACGGTCCTACGCGGAATGCGAAATGGCGACGATCAGCGCTGGCAGACCCTGCCGGTCGACAACGTGACACTGCCGCATGAAACCGCGGATGACGAAGACTGGTTCCGGCCCGGTCGCCACACCGAGACGAACACCACCTATCGATGGCTGGAGGCGATCCGGACCGGACAGACTGCGGTATCGCCGGATCTTGAGGACGGCTGGCGTTCCCAGCAGGTCATCGACGCCGTCATCGCGGCGAGTTCGGGACGGCGATGGGTGGATGTCGAAGGAAATCGAGTGACGCCGCTTGGCTAACCCTTCAACAACAGTTACAAGACAGATTCCGATCGTGCCGCTCCTATACCTCCTATGCCTTCTTGGCGCGTTCCTGGTATGGCGAACGACCTGGCCGCCGGTTCCCGTCTTATTTGCACAAACGAGCGCTCCAGTGGCCTCTGCCGCGTGGTCGGACGGATCATGGTGCTGGCTCGAAGCGGCGGGCACTCAAAAATCCCGACTGGCACGCTCGTCCGGCGCCGCCATCACGCAGGTGGCTGCCTTCCCGGAAATACGGTCCTTCGCGGTGGGCGACGGCAAAGCGGCCTGGATCGCCGGATCGGCTAAGAAGTGGACCATCGGATCTGCGTCATTCGAAGGCACCGGCCAGTCAACTGTCTGGACCGGCGATCACGAGCCTCGAGGGTTGTTGGTTGCGAATCACCGCGTCTATTGGCTCGATCAGGGGCCGCCTCTCATCGCCGAAGCCGACGTTCTGCCGCCTCTTAATTCGAGGCTAAGGTTATTGTCCGCACCGGTGGAGGGCGGCGGGACTCCGGCAGTGGCCGGCGAAATCATGGAGTCCAATGGCCTGCAGATCGTCGGGATTCATGGAGGAGAGATCTACGTCAGCGCTTTGCGCGGAAACATACAGGGTATCACGGCGATCTACCGCGTTCCGACGGACGGGGGGCCGGTCCAGCGTGTCGCGGCGGAGACCGGCGCCCAACAGGCTCTGCTCGCGCATGACGGAACCCTCTACTGGACCGCACCGAGCAGAGAGGCGGCTCAGCCGGAGAGAGTCGTGTGCGTTAGTCGAACGGCGAGCGACGGGAGGCCAGTTACGCTTCAAGACTGGATGCCGTATGGCGGCCACCTGTATGAAACCCCGAGCGGGATCACCTACATAGATGGCGCGGCAATCGGGGCGGTCTGGCACATTGGCGATTCAAGATCACTGCCGACGTCTGTGACAATGCCGCCCGGCTATGTTGCTCTTTCGGTAGGAAACAATGAGGTCTTGCTGCAGTCGAATGCCGTCGGAAAGGGTGTGTCGCTGTATAGGGTGAGCCTGCCATGACCGCACGACATCGAAAACCATTGCATCCCGCGGTGTCGGCGGTTGTAATCTTCCTCGCTATCGTGGGAGTTTGGTGGACATGGTGGCGCTTCCTTGTCTGGACGCCGCCGCCCACGAGTCGCGCCGGGGGCGGCGGCGGCGGACCGCCGCCGAGACCGCAAGACTACTACCTGCTCGGCCGCGCCGACGTGACAGTGGGAACTTTCGCGGGTGATCTGCAGCCGGGTGACACGGATGGTCCTGGGCATACCGCACGATTCGATCGGCCGACAGGACTCGCAATCGACAGTCGAGGAAATCTCTATGTCGCTGATACGGGCAATCACCGCATCCGACTCGTGACGACGGCGGGCGACGTGACGACCGTAGCGGGCGGCGTATCGGGTTACGCGGATGGGCCGATTGCGCAGGCGCGCTTCAGCTCGCCATGCGGCGTTTGCGTCGGACCGGACGGGACGATCTATGTCGCCGATACCGGCAACCGCCGTATTCGGCGAATTAAGGATGGCCAGGTATCGACGCTGGACGCCGGCGTTGGCGGGTCCGGCGCGTCGGGATCAACGTCCGGTCTTGTTACCGGAATCGCCTATGTGGCAGGGGCCGTCCCCGG
>JBBQVV010000042.1:0-25302 GCA_038211235.1 Chthonomonadales bacterium
TTTTCAGAGGGCTTTAGACGACTCGTTGCCTCGCCGCCCTACCTCCTAGAGTACGAGTGATGGGACACCCGGTCATGTCACCGAAGTTGGCGCATGACAATCGAACGTGCGACCTCGTGTCGCAATCGCTCCCGATAGCCAATAGAGCCAACCACGTAGATGTAATCGTCTACAAGAGTGGCGCTATGAAAATCTGTAGGTGGAAATACCTGCTCAGGATATCCCCAAATCTCGATGTTGCCTTTACCATCAAACACGGTGACGTCGTTGTAGATACAGAAATCGGGGTCGTAGGAGTCCTCATGCTCGCCCGCAATCTCCACAATCCTGCCATCAAGCAGAACCGTCGTAGTACGACCGAAACGGTCATAGCTCCACACTGGATCTTCTCGGTATGTGATGTTATTGTACGTGCTGCGTGCTTGATAGGCGTTACATCCACAATGCACCATTGCATTCCAGAATGGATTGTCCATCCGCTGAGGATTAGATCTCCCGAATTTCCGGTGTTTGCCTTTCCGATATTGTTCTTGTGTGACACGCAGGTCTCCGGGTACGATTCCCGTAAGCATTTGCCGCATGTCATTAGAAATATTACTCAGATCATCACCTGCTGCAATGAGGAGGCCTAAGATATGGAAATCACACGCCGCTTTAATAGGCCGCTCTCCATAGGATGTGCCCTTACCTGGGTCTGCACCCGCATTAAGGAGAAGTGAGACACAATCGACACGACCAAGTTTTGTGGCTGTGAGCAGAGCAGTTTCCCCGAAGTCATTCGTTGCATCTACATCGACACCTACTGTGAGGAGCCATTCCAGAACCTGAACATGGTTCCCCTCGACCGCAAACATTACCGGAGTCTTTCCACAACGTCCGACCTCGCTAATCTGCGATCCGGCAGACAATAGACGTCGAGCCTTGGTTAAATCGCCAACCAGAAGACTCATCAGCCAGGGGGTTCGCTCCCAATAGTCGCGTTCACCTAAGTTCGCCCCCTGCTCCAATAAGGACTCGAATTCCTCGACAGTTCCCAGGGCAACGACGCGAATCAAATCCGTCCACGCCAAAGTTGTTGCGTCCGCACCATGGTCGAGCAGAAACTGTACTGCATCTAACCGACCGTGGTTTGACAGAATCCGCAACGCCGACTCAGAGTATTCGCTCATGATCTTTACATCGGCCCCATGCTCGATGAGCAGCGTGAGCACAGGTATCAATGTCGCGTTACCTGCATAACCGCGTCCGTACGCGGCATAGATCAAGGTGCCGCAGCCGCCCTTCACACGTGCGTCGATCCTGGCACCAGATTTCAGGAGGAACTCGATAGTATCCACGCTGCCGGTCTTAACGGCATCCTGAAACACCTGGGCACTGACAGTGGCGCCCTGTTGGACAAGAAACTGGACCATGTCCTGGTTCGCGTTTGGCATAGCGCTGACAAGGTGGAGGGCAGACTTCCCCGACGTTCGTTCAAGGCAATCTATAGCGACTCCAGAGGCAATTTCCACCGTAATACCGGCGATATTTCCGCTTCTTGCATCATCATGAATCTTCAATGAGTCACCTGAACGTCGCAGACCATGTATGCTGTCTCCAGCGAGGCAGCCCAATCTGCTCCATTCCGCAGCGTAAACTCCTGCCCCACATAGCTGTCGTGCCCCGTCTCCTTGATCGCCCGCATGATTGCTGGATAGTAAAGCTCCTGGTTCTCGTCTAACTCGTGCCTTCCAGGTACCCCCGCCGTATGGAAATACCCGAAATGTAGAATATTGTATTAGCCCGGCTTGCGGTCGGCATCACTACTCGCGGACCCCGCGCGATCGGACGGCCTGTTCAAGCATCGCAACGATTTCGCCTTTTCCGCGCTGCTTCGCGAAGTCCATCGCGGTAAGAATCGTGTTGTCGATGTCCTTGAACTTCACGCGCGGGTCCGCCTGGTTGTCAAGGAGAAAACGAACGAACGATTCATCGTCCTTTGCAATCGCTGTAACAAGAGGCGTCTCAATTTCACCTGCACGTGGGTGCAGAGGATTGATCTCAACTCCAGCGGCGATCAGCAGTCGTGCAGTTCCGAACCAATCCGGCGGTTTCGCCCGTTTCTCCTTTAGAACTCCAGGCGCGTATGAGCCGTTCTTTTCTTCGACGGCGGTTGATAGCAGGTTCCAGCCCGACTTCTGCGATAAGTTCGCTCCATGCTTCAGCAGGATGTCAACCACCTCAATATTGCCCTCGGATACCGCCTTGAGCAGCGCCGTGTCGCCATCGCCGTTACGGACGTTCGGGGATGCGCCGGCGTCCAACATCGAACGAACCGAACTCATGTCGTTCAGCAGCACCGCGTCGATCAACTGGTAGGGCGCTCCGTACCGGCGCAGCAGTGGGACAAGATCCTGGTTTTCCTTGAAAAGGCTGTTGTTGGCAGCGAAGGTGAGCGCCGAACAGCCCCTATTGTCCCGCAGTCGCACTTCGGCACTGTGAGCCAGAAGCAGCGTGACACTCTCTTGCTTCTCGCTCATGGCGGCCATCATGAGCGCGGTTCTTCCTGATGCGTCGCGAGAATTGACGTTCGCGCCGTGATCCAGTAAGAGGCGGAGCATCTCAGGAGAGTCGGCCGCAGCCACAAGCGCAGTGTCCCATCCGCCGGGCTTGCTATGCTCGCGTTCGGCGACTTCAAGAATGTAACGCGCCACGTCGGTCCTCGACACGAACCGGCCGGACGATCCCCTATGGTTGATGGCGTCGAGCAGAGGCTTCTCGCGTGAGTACCTCGACAGCCCGATGTCGGCTCCGCGGTCGATAAGCAGGCGGACCATTGCGGTCGGGGAGACGGCAATCGCGAACTGGAGCGCGGTCGTTCGGTCTCTGTAGTAGTGGTGGATGTCGGCATATGGCGACGGTATAGTAGTTCGCTCGCTCAGGCGCGCTCCCGCAGCCAGAAGCATCTTAACGACGTCAAGTCGGACAGAATCGGCCGGGTCGCTTTCTGGAGATACGGACATTTGCAGAACGGAAGTCCGCATGTGTCCCGCGAGAGCGGAGATCAGGGCCGTCACGCCCGCGTCATCGTGCGCGTTCGGATCGGCGCCGTGATCGAGAAGAGTGCGCACCAGAAGGGAGTCGGCGTTCTCCGCAGCAGCCATCAAAGGCGTCTCGCCGTATGGGCCGCGCGTCTTGAGGCCGACGCCTTTCTCAAAAGCGTTGATCGCGGCCGACCGATCATTGAGAAGCAGGGCATCCATCAGGCCGATCTTCGCGCCGTGTGCAAGCAGCAGTCGAACGGCTTCACTGTTCGTGCCATCACGTGCCGCCCAGGTGAGTGCGGTCCTGCTCCGATCATCCCTTCGATTGATGTCTGCGCCGCGACTCAAGAGAAACTCAACCGATCGCGGATGCCGCCAGCCTGCAGCCCTCATCAGCGGTGTCATTCCGGAGCGATTCTGCAGGCCTATGGATGCCCCTCCTTTTAGTAGTGCAGCCCCAGCTTCCGGACCGCGGTCGAAGGCCGGGAAATCGCCCTCGTGCCACATGAAAATATGCATCAGTGCCGTGTTCCCACTGGGATCTTTTCGGTTGGGCCCAGCGCCGTGGCGCAGGAGGACTTTGATCGGCTCGATGTTGCCTACGACCGCTGCACGCATCAGGATCGTCACGCCCCGATTGTCGGAGGCGTTTGGATCCGCGCCCCGGCTCAGAAGCGATTCCAGTTTCACGGAATCGTCCGTTTCCACGGCGATCAGCATCGCCTCATAGGTCTCCACCTTTGTTTGCGCGGCGCCGACTTGAAGCGACGGTAGGACGGCCAACAGTGCGATAGACAGTAGACGGGTGACGGTTCGTGACATTTCAGGTCATCCTTAGAGACCATCCGGGGTGCTGTTTGCGTCAGACAAGCGGATTCACTACCGGATCGTCCAGCGTATCGTGGCGAGGTAGGTAGTGTAAGCGCGCCCATGATGCAAATCGACCGCGACGGCGTGGCGGGTTCCCTACTCCACCTCAATCTTGACCCGGTCTCGCCGGTCATTCGGTACTTCGAAGGGGAGGCAGATGTTCTGTCTCTTGTCGAGCAGGGGGCCGACTTTCCAGTTCACCACGACTCTGGCGTCCTTCCAACCGTCGCCTGGACCGTGGCCCCGGTCTTCCGTGTAGAGGTCGGCCTGGAACTACCGGATGTCCGTTACCGGGATCGGAGAGGCCTGCCCGAACAAAAAGGTAAGAAACGATTGGTTGGACGACAATGCGGGCGTATCCTGATCGAAGAACGCCTTCTCGAATGAGCGGCCAGGCTCCAGCGAACGATCTGCTATGGGCGGCTGACCCGGTACGGGGCGATTTACGAGCTCTCGGCTCAGGAAATCGGCAAGTTCCGGCATTCCTACGGTCTCGAACTCGGAGCAGCTGAAGCCGTCCCCGGCGTTCATGCCGTTCAAGCCGAGCATCTGCCGAGCAGTCAGCTCTCGGGCGCGCAGAAGATCCCCGACCTTCGGAACATGCTTTTGTGCCTTCATTCGACTCACCGTCTCCACCAGCCAGCGGTCGGGCACCTCGTATCGCTGCTGCTCAAACCAGTCCCGCTTGCGAAACAGCAGTGCGCCTCCCGATCGCGTCCACCAGAGATACCCAGCTTTCCAACACAACCGGTCGAGCGCAGCTGATTCCGGTCGGTCCCGCGCATCCACGGCAGGCTCCGCCGCCTCCTTTGGAACGAGATTCACGGGACTACAACGATAGAAGTCCGCCAGCACAGCGGATCCGCTCGATTCCGCGAGCTTCTGCAGTTGATCGACCCAGGACACGTCACCCTGCGCTTTCCGCGTTTTTTCAACGGATGGCAGAACGGCCGATCGCGGTATCGGCCCCGAGGTATACGGGTTGCCGTGCGGCCCGAGCGTCCATATGCCATCTGTTGGAACGTCGGCGAAGAGGAATCCGATCATGGAGAATTTGCCATAGGCATAGATCGAGGGAATTAATTTACCGCCGCAGTTATGCAGTGCAAACTGGATGCCCCGTCTTGCATAGTCCAGAGCGTTCTCACCCGGAGGCGAGCCCTCACCTCCGCGAAAGCGCGCCGCGCGCTCGGCGCACATCTTATAGAGCCCACCGATGGGCTCAGCGAGCTGAGGACCGATTTCGGCCGCCGAAAAGTTCAGTACTCTCCGGTCAAAGAGCGTCGCGCGCTGATCCGGCGATAGGGCAGCGTACACATTGGTTGCGACGCGATTCCCCGGGTCCGACAGAGAGTTGCGGATGGGATCGTCTTCGGGACGCCTGGCCAGCTGATCCGGTGTTTCGGACAGCGCTTTCACCTGTTCGTCGAGTTTGGCAATGAGATGAGCGTACGTAGCCTTTGAGAGCGACTGCTCATACTCGGTGGATTGACGCGTGCGCAAGAGGATGTAACTGTCCGCGCCGTCTGCTGTCCGTAGATGGCGCCAGCCATCATGGAAGAGCGCACCTAGATCGTTCAGTGTGTCTTTGAGTGGTCTCGCCGGGCAGAATAGAACCACTTTATCGTCCGCAATAGCTTTGTCCGCCCGTAACTTCACTCCGGTCTAAGCAGAGAGTTGTTCGAGTAGGTCCCTGACCGCTAGCCCCGGGCAAGTCACCCGCACTTTCTTTGCTAATGCCGGGCTGCCGATAAGCCCTTCCGGTACCTCCACGGACTTCCCCTGCCGCGCCAACGATGTTCCGCCGATCAGCATCAGTCCGCAGAGATAGATCAGTCCCGCGCTGTTTCGCATGTCTCTCCCCCCATGGACTCTTTGCTGGAAGTTGGACGAATCCGGAGCGGCTGACGTTACTCTTTCGCGCTCACATCGCGTTCCAAGAAGTCGGCAAGGTCAGCTCTTAGTTGGACCGATGTATCTTCGTAAGTACACTCACGCGACAACGTGAACGTTTTCGCTCGGGGGCCGTCGGCCAAGTCCCGCAGTACCGCAGGACGCGAGTGCGCGCGGGATCTGCGAAATGACTGCGAGTGGGCACTTGGTTTCGCCATCGCAACTTTTGGATGTGACGCCGATATCTCACACAGCAGGCGGGGTCGTCACCGGCCCCGCCTGCTGGGAGGCGCTGAGTATCTCTGCCGAAACGGTTTGCGATGAGGACACTCACGCCGCTGATGGCTATCCGTGGTACTCGTAGGCTCCCATGTCAACGGCCCACGCGACAACGAGGTCTCTTGTCTCTTCCGATGCAATCGTTGAGCCATTCTACAGCAAACTTGGATCGAAGCGAGGTCTTGCCGATAATACCAGTTCCATTACCAGCGCAGCCTGGTATCGCAGATTCATATGCGTCGTAAACACGGTATGCCGCATCCTGGGACGACGCCCAATTCGCGCCGATCCTTGGACTGAACTCCTGACCGACGTAGCCGACGTAATCCGTCGCAGCAATCGCCTTCATAAGTAGGGTGACACATGAAGGAATCGCGGATTGCTACGGGTATACATAACCCTATGGAAACGACACGGATCGCCGCGTGCTTTGCCGCCCTGTTCGTTATCGGCTCGCACATAGCCGGGGCGCGAGCGCAAACCCCTCAGGACCGATACACCAAACACGAGGTCATGATCCCGATGCGGGACGGAATTCGTCTTTATACCGCTGTCTATGTGCCCAAAAACAGGCCTGGTAAACACCCTATCCTGCTGGAACGATCGGGATCCGGTGCGGGCCCGTCCGGCCCAGAGAGATACAGGAAGCATCGAGGATCTCCGAAATTCGACGAGAACGGCTACATATTCGTCGATCAGGATGTACGCGGCGCGAGCCGCTCCGAAGGCGTCTTCGTCCAGGATCGACCCCAACTTATCAACCCGCTCAAGCCCCACGATATCGACGAAAGCACCGATACCTACGATACCATCGACTACCTCATCAAGTACGTGCCAGGCAATAACGGGCGAGTGGGTCTGTGGGGTATCTCCAATCGCGGCTTCTACGCCGCAGTCGGAGCCATTCACTCCCATCGCGCCCTCCGCGCCGTCTCACCGCAGGCTCCCGCTTCCGACTGGTTTCTCGGCGACGACTTCCACCATAACGGCGCGCTGTTTCTCATGGACGCAGCTCTCACCGGCGACAAGGATCCCGATACCGGTGGAGATGCCTACAGGTTCTATCTCGAACATGGCACGCTTTCCGCGCTCACCAAAGCCTATTTCAAGGAGACCGACACCCTCTGGAACGACCTTATGGAGCACAGCACGTATGACGAATATTGGCAGGCCCGCAATCTTCCCCACAATATGCACGATGTTCATTGCGCCATGATGACCGTCGGGGGCTGGTTCGATGCCGAGGACCTCTGGGGAGCGCTTCACACCGCCAGGGCCACCGCGGCACAGAACATATCTATTCCCAGCATGCTCGTCATGGGCCCGTGGGACCACGGGATGTGGGCGGGCCAAACTGGAAACCGTCTAGGAGACCAGGACTTTGGACAGCTGACCTCCGCCTTCTTTCAGAACGAGATCGAGTTTCCCTTCTTCGACGCCTTTTTGCGTGGTAACGGAAATCTCCGGCTGCCGGCAGCCCGAGTGTTTGAGACAGGCGCCAACCGCTGGCGCACCTTCCGGCAATGGCCGCCACGCGAAGCCAAACAAACGAACTTCTACCTCTTACCTGGTAAGACGATCGGGATCACGCCCCCTACCGACGCCGACGTCTATGACGAGTATGTCAGCGATCCGACTAGTCCGGTCCCCTACCAGGGTGGCGTCATCCGAAAGCGCACGGCCGAGTATATGATCGACGACCAACGGTTTGCCGCCAACCGCAAGGATGTCCTCACCTACCAGACGGCGCCACTCGCTTCCGATCTCACCCTGGCCGGACCGATTACCGCAGACCTCTACGTCTCGGTCACAGCGACCGACGCAGACTTCGTCGTCAAGATCGTGGATGGTTTCCCCGACGACGCACGCGGCAAACTCGCAGGCTACCAGATGTTGGTGCGCGCCGAAGTTTTGCGCGCCAAGTTCCGCAACAGCTATTCTAATCCGGCCCCGCTGACGCCCCTCAAGACGGAACACGCCGCCTATGAGATGCCCGATATCTTCCATACGTTTCGCAAGGGGCACCGGCTGATGGTACAGATTCAGTCCTCCTGGTTCCCTCTGGTGGACCGCAACCCCCAGCAGTTCATGGACATCTATAAGGCGAAACCGGAGGACTTTCAGATGGCAACAATCCATATCCATCGGGGCGCGTTAGCAGCCTCTCACCTGCGCGTAGGCGTGCTGTCGCCTGAATAGCTCCGCCAGCCGCCGCACTCGACTACGCCAAAGGAGCCGAAATGACGACCACGTTGACTGCTGGTTTGATTCGGCCGACTCGCACTCCATTCTGCCCACGTCCGCTGCACGTCACATACCTTTTACGGCTGCTCTAGTTCCGCCAGCGGACCGCCCTTCGGCGTGACCTCCTGCCGGAAGTAGCCATTGCAGTCGGTCGTCGCGATGGCCTGCACGATCGGCGGGTAGGTGCGCGCTTGCGTCTCATTTAGCGCCTGGCGATGGAGACCGCAAGCGGTGTGGATGGGGCCGATGTTCGCGACGTTGTCACCGCGGGTGCGGATGACGGCCCTTGCTAGCAGGGACGGACCGTGCATATTGTAAGCGGTGAGACCATCAGGCGTGCGCTTGGTCGAATAGGCCCAAACTGGAAACGCGCTATGTACTGGATTACGAGTCCCTATCCGCCGTATCCACACAAACAGGCAAACGAACAACACATTCGGGAGCCTATGTGACAAGTGAGCCACTAGAGGGCCGGCCGAAAAGTCGCTCCGTCGTTCGTTGCCAATTCGTCAACGGCCTAAGATGACCGCAAAGCGCGGTCTGGCTGTTTTTGAGGCAAATTTGGCACGTCGAAATCGCCGGATTTCGCGGTAAACCGACTTTTCGGCCGCGCTGCTAGGAGGTGTTTCGTTCGGCTTCGAGGCGTGACCGCACATCGTTGAAGGCGAATTGAAGGTTCTGGAGGTCGATCTCCGAGTAGCTCCCGCGCAGCGTATGGAGCTTGGTGACGCCGCTGACGAAACATGAGAGGAACGTGTAGTCGGAGACGGGGGGGTCGAGCAGGAGGCAGATATGCATTGCGGGGGCCATGGCGCGTATGAGCGGAAGGAATTCAAAGGCCGAGCGACTTGCGATTCGCTCGCCCAGGATCAGGAAGTCGCAGCCCGCAATCGGCTCTACGAGGCGCACAATGCTCTGGTCGGAAAGCAGTCCGTCGACCTGGACCTGTCGATTCTCGCTCTGATAGGTGATACGCACCGTCTTGCCCTCGTCGGTGATGTCAATGCGCCCGCCCGGCGTGGTCATGAAGTCACTCCTCGAAATGTCTCTGTGGTAGAGATCGTCAATGGTGTGGACCTCGAAGACGGTTCGGACATCGGCAAAGCCCCCTGCGTTGAGCGAGTCCGTGATGGCCTGGTGCTGCGCGGTCGAAATCTGCGGCGCGACGATACAACCTCTCCAGCCGTGTTCCATTGGTGCGTATCCTTTCATCTCGCGTGCCAGACTGCGGCGGCCCTGATGGAGCCAGTATTTAATCGTTCCCACCGGACGCTTTAGCTGGTGCGCGATCTCCACGATGGACCATTCGCGCAGATAGAAGAGGCTGACCGCATGGGCCTGATCCTGCGGCAGCTTCCGCAGTGCGCGCTCGATGTCGAGGCGCAGGAGCGGAGAAGGATCTGCTTTGCCGACTGCAGCGGCTTCGTCCAGGGAGACCAAGTTTGCCGCAGCCCCGCGCCGCATCCGGTGAGTCTCGTTGCGCACAATCTTGACCATCCACGCCCGCATCGCGTTAGGATCGCGCAGGTCGACGGCATGGCAGCAGATCTGATGCAGCGCGGCTGCCACCGCGTCCTGCGCGTCCTCGAAATGGCGAAGCTCGGCGTAAGCCAGCGCGAAGAGCCCCAAGCGCAATCGTTCGACCAGTTCTGCCAGAGCTGCCTGGTCGCCTCCGCGTGCGCGAACCGCCAGTTCCAATTCGTTCGGTTCGGGTGTCATTATAGAGAAGGATGCCGACAGGGACGGAAAGGGTTTGGATTCGCGCTTCGCTCGCATGCACTTCAATCAATTCCGCATAAGGGCCTGGACGCCGAGATCCTTACTCGGGAAAAATCGAGCAACGGTAGCGAGAAAACCAGCAATCTGCAATCAAGGTAAAGTGGGCGAATCAATACCGCAATTGACTTGGCGGACGAGGTGAGCGGCAGGTGAGGTGTTATGAGGTCGTAACGTTCAGGCGGCATTCCTATGAACCGGCCCGCAGGACCGGCGGAACTGGCTGAGGTGTAAGCCTTCGTCGCACCGGGCCGTGCTTCGTTCATGACCGGAGCAGAGATTACGGTCAACCGCGGTCCGTGCCTACCGTCTGAACTGAGTTGGGTGGAGTCAAACGTGAACACCCTTGATGCGGCTATTGTGGCGAGCAACTCTCCCGACTTTCGGCCCACCGACACCACTTCGTGCACGCGATCTTGCAGCGCCGTTCTGACCGCGGCTCCGACGGTTCTCGTGCCAACAACGTTCCGTCACTGAACAAGGAAGTGATCGAGCGCCCGGGAGAGATCCGAAGAGAGATTTGCACCTGTTGGCAAATGGACTGGATCCGGCCCACCAAACGATGGGACAGCCCGGGCCGTTTCGCCTGTAATCCCCATTGCCTCCCGGCTAGTCGCCAATATTCGCAGTTCGCCGCACTCCTGCAACATGTGAGCTACCGCCTGAGCGCATGCCACCAGCAGGTGCTCGCAGTTGTCAAGCACCAGGAGGAGCCGTCTGGTGCGCAGGTGTTCCGTGACGTCCTACAACGGCGTTCTTCCGGACTCTTCATTTAGCGGGGCCAGTCCGGCAGCTGTCAGTGCTTAGCAGACGTCGGCCGCCAAGTTCTTCGTAGGCAGGCCGGAGCTCGTCCCACCGTGCACCGGCGTCGCAGCGCTCACGCCCGACGAGATGGGCTGCGAGATCCTCGACATGGACCTGGATCCCCGCGCCGTAGGCGGCGAGCAGGTCCACGGGCATGCCCCGTTCCTCGACTACCAGGACGGTCTGGTCGCCGTCAGCGGCCAGCGCAACCTCGATGACCTGCTCCAACGGCGCTCCTAGCCCATGGGCCAGCAGCAGCCGCCGAGGAGGCTCACAGGCTTCAACGCGCCCCGTGCCTTCCGATCCGCTGGCAAAGAAGCGATAGCGATACTCACCGCCGAGGCGGAGGTCGCCCTCTACCTCGCCGAGCCAGCGGCCGAGACGCAGGGGATCCGTGAGTGCCGACCACACGTCGTCGATATCGGTATCGAAGCGGTCCTCCATCCGTACGACGCCCTTGCCATCTGCTGATCGCAAGCTGCCCAGGACGCGGTTGCCCGCACGGGCATTGGTGGTCATCTGTTGCTCCTTCGTTTTCGTTCGTGTCTCGTCCGGGTAATCCCTGGTGTGCGGGGCATCAAGCCACTGCCGGCTGCGCGCAGTGCCCGGTACCGGCCCAGCCGTTCCTCGACCTGGGCGAACGGCTCGTGGCAAAGACTGTAGACACGCCGCTGCGCCTCGCAGCAAGCCTCGACAAGCTCCGCCTCCCGCAGCACACGTAGATACCGCGATGCCCCCGGTCGAGCAATCGGCAGCAGCGCCGCCAGCTCTCTTGCAGTTGCCGGTCCGCCGGTCAAGGTCGCCCATCTCCTCCGCCGGCACTCGTCTGCCAGTGCCCGCAGAACAGCTTCCACGGCGTTTTCAGCTATAAACGGGCGTTTCTAGCTATAAGCTGATGAGGCGGCTCACAATCCGTAGAGACAGTTTGTACGATATTCGGGCGACACCAGGTATAGCAAGTATACGCCGCAATGGAGGCAAACAGGACATCGTTTGGTCCGGCGCGCATTCCATTTGTCAGAAGATGCACCAGGATTCGCAAACACTTCCGCACCTTGTCCCGAATGCGGTCCGATAGAAGCTCATGTCTACGCTTGAATTCGCGGGTGCGAACTCTTCTCACGCCGGGAACGCTTCGGCAGTACTGAGACTTTGGCTACCACGCCGCCCGGGGATATCCGGACTGTTCTACATCCCGAAATACATATGGACTTCCTAAACAGCACAGACTCTGTACGCCTGCACCAGCGAATCAAACCAATACGGGCCGTGCTCCGGGCTGAACTTCTTACCCACATACCCGTCTGTCTCCGTCGCGGATATCGCCCGCAGATGGCAGGGTAGGTCAGTAGTAGAGATAGTAGACTGACCAGGGACGCGCTATAATATCGTAAGGTTCAGCAGCATTACGATCGAAAAGGATCCCCCATGTCGCGGCCGCACGCTTCAGCGGTCGACAGGAATCATTCAGGAGGAGCAGTCATGCCCTATCTCACCGACGACGACAAAGCCTTCTTCAGGGAAAATGGCTATCTGATCAAGCGCGATGTTCTCAGTGAGGCACAGATCCAGGCGGCGCGGGACGCGCTCTGGTCCGGAATCGAGGCCGATCGCAACGATCCCGCTACCTGGGTCAAGGCCGGCCCGCGCGTCCCGGTCCCGAGCAGTCATCCGGCGATAATGGCCACGCTGCACGAAGCGCCGGTCTTCGCGATGGCCGAGGAGATGCTCGGCGAGGGGCAGATCAACCCCAACACCGGGCCAGGGCCGCACCTGGTCTTTCCCAGCGGAGACCAGGAGTGGAAGCTGCCCGGGGTTGGCCACCTCGACGGATACTATACGCCCACCAACGGAGTGCCGGAAGGCACGGTCGGTATCTGGCATATCTGCGCGACGATCTATGTCGATGAGGTACGGCCGCGCGGGGCGGGTTTCACGATCTGGCCGGGAACCCACCGCAAATCCACCGAGTTTTTCCGAACGCACTCGCTGCTCAGCCTCAATGGAGGTGTCCCGGAGGGTCATTTCTCCATCGGCGAGCCGCTGGAGGTCACCGGCCCGGCAGGGACGGTCTGTTTCTGGCACGGGCAGCTTCTGCACTCTGGCAGTAAGAACGTCAACGACAATATCCGCATGGCGCTGATCGCTCGGATGGCGCGCAAGGACATCGCCGATATGCAGTTTGAGTCTCCTGACGACATGTGGGAGTACTGGGACGGGATGAGATCATGATCCTGAGCTGTCGCACGATGGTCTGCCCGCAGCTACGCCTGCCCGAGGCGCTGGCCCTGGTGAAAGGCGCAGGCTACGACGGGATCGAACTGGTACGTCTGGGCGCCGAGAGCACCCCTGTGCATCCGGGGATCTCGGTGCGGGTGGCGCGCGAGACGATCCAGGCTTCCGGCCTGCTCCTCACCGGCTTCGAGATTCGCCCCCTCACCGGCCGCAAAGCCGACTCCGACGAGCGCAATCTCGACTATAACCTGCGTCAATTGGAATGGGATATCCATCTGGCGCGGGCGCTGGGCTGCCGTGAAATCGCCCTCTTCGGCGGCGCACCGAACGACGAAGCCCGCGAAGACCTGGTCGCCGGCATCGCGCAGCTTCTGGAGAAAATTCCCGAAATCCAGTTGAATGTCGGAAGTCGCCCCGGAACTTGCCTGGTCACGCTGGCCGACTATAACGCCGTACTGACGCAGCAGCCCGAACGCACACGCCTTCTGCTCGACACCGGCGCCCTGCGCGCGGCGGGAGAGGACCCGCTCGCCGTAGCCCGGGAGTTTACCGGCCGGATCGGGTCGGTGCGCCTGGATCCGTCGGCGGCGGATACTGCGGCCTTACTCGAAACTCTGAGCGCGTGCGGCTACGAGGGAACGCTTACCATCGACTTGCCCCCCGCCGAGGATCCGCTCGCCGAGGCCACCGCTGCCAGAGAATACTGGCCCTGAAGGTGAGGTGACCGCCATATCGAGTGGGCAGAAGCCGATATTGGCGGGGCGCTCGGCTTGCACGATTGAGAGCTAGTCCCTATATACAGATCGGCACGCATCGAACTTAACGAACGGAGGAAAACGCAATGAAGATCAAGCTGACGAGCGTGTACGTCAACGATCAGGAGAAGGCGCTGCGCTTTTACACCGAAGTGGTGGGATTCGTGAAGAAGGCCGATTTCAGCAACGGGCCATATCGCTGGCTGACTGTGGTCTCACCAGAAGACCCGGACGGCACGCAGGTGCAACTCGCGCTTAACGACAACCCGGCCGCCAAGGCCTACCAGCAGGCGATGTTCCAGCAGGGCCTCAGCGCGGCTATGTTCTTCACCGACGACGTGGAGGCCGATTACGCGCGCATGAAAGCGGTCGGCGCCGAGTTCACCATGCCGCCAACGGACGTGACCGCCTCCAAGATCGCGATGCTGAACGACACCTGCGGCAATCTCATCCAGCTCACACAGCTGCTTTGGGCTGGTTAACATGTAGTCGATCGATACGGATCCCCTTAATGATCGGAGCCCAACGAGTCACGAACGGCTGACGGGACTGGCCTGGGATGCGTCATACCACGATGGCCCTGCGCCCTGGGATATTGGCCGGCCGCAACCGCCAATAGTGCGTTTGGCATCCGAAGACGGATTCGCCGGGGCTGTGCTCGATGCGGGCTGCGGGACCGGTGAGAACGCTCTTCACGTCGCCTCGCTCGGATTGTCGGTTCTGGGCGTTGACGTGGCTGAGACGGCTCTGGCGATAGCCCGATAGAAGGCCGGCGACCGAGGGATCGAGGTTGAGTTCGCCGTGGCTGACGTGTTCCAGCTGGACCGTTTGGGGTGCATGTTTGAGACCGTGCTTGATTGCGGACTGTTCCATACCCTCGACGGCGACGAGCGACCAGAATGTGTGGCCAGTCTAGCCTCGGTGACCGAGGGCGATGGAACTCTGTATGTGTTGTGTTTCAGTGACACGGGTCCCGATACGTGCCCGCACCCAATCGGTCAGAAGGAGGTTAGAGCGGCGTTCAATCCCAGCAATGGATGGAATGTCGCGGCCATTGAACCGGACCGGATTCAGACGAGATTCCACCACGACGGCGCACCCGCCTGGTTCGCGACAACCAAAAGGATCTAGAGTGCGGGACTGGTCGGCCCGGTGAGCGATCCGGGGCGGTCACTTATGAATCGCACCGCAGTGTCGGCCGACTCTGCCCATTCCCGTACGGCCGGGCAACGGAGCCGAATGGCCGCGCCCTCACGCGAATTCGGACCTACCGCCGTACGGGTCAAGCTTTCTGCCGGAACTGCTGTATGCCCGCCAGGGCGTCACGGGCGGGTGGAAAAGCCTTTCGACGGGCTGGAGTAGGTTGTCGACAAGCTGAACAAACAGGAGAGCAACAATGGCCAAAACAACTTCAATGATCCGTTTCACCGCGAAACTCGTCCGGTCGGCGGGGGCAGCGAAGGGCGACTCCTGGACCTTTCTAACCCTTCCAAAGGACGCCAGTGAGCAGCTCCCCTCGCGGGGCATGATGTCGGTTGAAGGCGCCATCAACGGCTTCCCCTTTCAAGCCACGCTCGAACCAGACGGCCAAGGCGGCCACTGGCTTAGAGCGGACCAGAAGCTGCGCGAAGCAGCGGGCTTGGAGGCAGGCGACGTCGTCACGCTGGAGATCGCGCCGGCGGCAGTGGAACCGGAGCCCGAAGTGCCGGCAGACCTGCGGAAGGCCCTCGCGGCAGCCGCCCCGAAAGCGCTAGCGACATGGTCCGACATCACGACTATAGCGCGCCGAGACTGGATCCACTGGATCACCTCCGGCAAACGGGCAGAGACTCGCGCGAAGCGGATCGACGTGGCCCTTTCGAAGCTCTCCGCCGGGAATCGACGCCCATGCTGTTTCGATCGGTCTGGGATGTACAGCAAGAGCATGAGCTGCCCAGTAGCACAAGACGAGTCAAACGACTCCAGGAGTTAGAGAGGGTTAACTTCGATCGGAAGACAGTCGAGCACCAACTTCGGGGCATGGTCCGCCAACGACCTTTTCCACGTGGACCTCTTGGATGAGTTTGTCGCGCTCGAGAAGGGTCAAGAAACTACAGGAGCGGCGGCGGAAAGGCGCCCTGGGCTTCGAGACACTCGTTCCGCAGCCACGGAGTAACCGTGATCCCAACCAATAATCCGTCCGCGTCAATAAAGCGGCTGACAACCTGGCCCCACGGCTCCTTCTTGTTCTTTACCAGCATTCGGTAGCCTTGCGATTCAAGTTCCGTCGTCGCCGTCTCGACGTCGTCCACATCGAACTCGAGCCAGGCTTGCGGAACTTGAATGTCTTCTGGCCAAGAATCTTGGCCGAAGCAGGACTGTGCCGCCTGGTCCAGTGGCCACAGAGCGAAGCTCTTCACCCCGTGCAAAGCTTCGGTATGAAGGTATCCGCCGTCTTCCTCTTTGAACCGAATGCCGAGCGAGTCAACGTAGAGCCTTCGACTAGATGCGCTATCGCGTACGACGGGTCCAAAACCGGCGATAAACAGGACTTTGACGTTTCCTGGTGGCTTCATACCGTCTCCTCTCCAGCCGACGAACGCAGCTTCGCTCAACGGAAGATGACTTAGGTGATATATCTCTCGTCGCTGTAGAGATGGGTTGCGTTTCAGGCCCACATCTATGCGAACAGGATGCATGGTTTTCATCGCATGCCTGGCCCCTCGTTCGCGTACTGAGGCTGAACCAGACAACCGTATGACTATCCCGAATTATGTACGAGCGGGTTCCAGTAGGGGCAATCACATGGGCCATACTGGACCGGAGGCGTCCTGTCCCGTATGGCCCTTGTGGTTGCACTCGGTTCATGGATAGAGCAGTCTTTGTGTTTCAGCCATAGCGCGCGTGGAAGTCCTGTTCGTTCATGCATAGAAGCATCACACCCTGAATAAGCCCGATGATGGCCGGAATGTAGGTCCAGCAGAAAACAATGGAAAGGACGCCGGCCTTCGTGTTCCCGAGGTAAAAGTGCTGGACACCCAGCCCTCCCAGCATGAGAGCCAGTACTCCGGCCGTGATTTTCTCCTTGTGTGGACGATAGCCAACGAGCGGATAAGCGGCGGGTAAGTTTTGGATAATAACTTGCTGGACGGGAGCATGATTGCTGTTCACATAAGCAAGCGGGGCGGATGGCATCAATGCAGTGGCACAGTAGGGGCACACAATTGTCCCGTGCAGTACCCACTGGCGGCAAGAAGGACACATAACATGCGGGACCGAAGTGACAGGTGCGACCGGTAGTTGCATGGGAACGGGTGGTGGTACTGGCGACACGGCCGGCCCAGGCGCCGGGAAGATCGGAGCCGGCAGCGTCGATGTCGAGATACAACGCGGGCACCTGGTGTCGAATGAACCCAGCCTATGTCCACACGCCGGACAGTGAGAGCGGCCAGACTGAACGAAACCTGCGCGCACCGGAAACGGATGTCCGCACTTCGAGCAGAACGCTGCATCGGCAGCACAGGTATTCTGGCACTTCGGGCACTGTTGATTTGCGACGTTCATTTCTCTATCCCTCCATTACATCAACATCACCTGTGTCAGTTTTATGGTCGTGCGACTGCCTGCCAGTCAATCTTAGGGAATTGCTCTCGCTGCCTGATTACGGGCCTACCGTGCGCCCACGGTTAGATCTACCTGACCTCTACGTAAACGCTTTACCATGCACGCGAACAGTATACCCGGCCCACTTCGCGTCGCTCGTCGGGCTGAACTCCTGCCCGACGTGTCCGTCGTAATCGGAAGTGGCAATGGTCTTCGTGATCGGTGGGTAGTACAGTTCCTGCGCGCTGCGACCCGTACGAGCGGTGTGGAAGTAGCCGACGATCGCTACGGAAAGAGATTCATACGCGTCCAATGGAGTCTGGCGCGAATCTGGAACGCAGAGTTAATCTTCAACCGAGCGACAGTTACGCGACCATTGGCGGTCAATCCAACTATCTCACCCGAAGTGCTGTTGAAGCTAAAATGGTCCAGCCAGTGATCCGTACGGGGGTGAAACAACGAAACACTGCGACCTTCAACTTCATCCCAACCGTCTACTGTATCGGACTTATGCAAATTGCAGGATTCGCATGCAAGGGCCGTGTTCTCAGTAACGGTGTTGCCACCGGCTGCGCGCGGAAGTATATGCTCGACCTGAAAACTGAAGTTGAATACCTGCTCTGGTGCATGCCAATACTCACAGCGACCTCCGGCGCGATCCACGACGATAGGATAGAGCGGATTCACGTCTTCACGAGCGGCAACGTACGCGTCCTGCTGATAGAGGCGTCAAATGACGCTTCAACCAATTGCTCCAACTCTTGACACTCTGCTTCGGTAAGCGCATCGCGTCGAGCTTTCAGATCTTGCAGCCGATTCTGTTGCACGTCGGAGAAGTACGCATCTGCCCGATTGTACGGCCAGATGACGATTGGTGTACGCACATCGCCGGACAACCGCGCCATCAAGCCATTGAGGGCCTCTTGCGGAGTCGATCCGAAGTCCTCTTGGTTATCTGCGGTTGCACGAAACCGAGCACTTTCCCTTGGGTCCATTCGGCTAACTCCCTTCATTGGCTATTTTACCACAGCTACCTTGAGGGCGTTTGTCTCGGAATAGGTATCACACGTCGCACACCCGGTACGCCTGCTCAAGCGACGCCGCCCAGTCCGCACCACTCTTGGGGCTGAACTCCTGTCCTACGTATCCAACGTAATCCGCAGCGGCGATGGCTTTCATGATCGGAGGGTAGTAGAGCTCCTGTGTCTCGTTTAGCTCGTTGCGGCCGGGGTTGCCGGCGGTTTGGAAGTGGCCGAAAAGTAGAACATTTTCTTGTATGCAGGTAATTACATCGCCCTCCATGGTCTCTATACATACGCTGCCGTGAGCAGCGTCATCCGAAGCTGGTTCTCCGGCTCCCACATGGCGACTTCCCAAGCCTCCCGTGTGGCATAATAGAACAAGACAGGTCGAAGGGAACTGGTTGATGGAAGAAGTCAAACTCTCCGAAAAAGCAAAACAACAGATCGCCGGACTGAATGCCACGAATGACCGACTTCATGTCGAAGGCTTGGAATTGGAAACCGGTACCAAGGAAATGGAAGCATTGGCGCTGCGCAAGGAAAACATGGTCCGTCGCTATCAGGAGTTTCTCGCGGAAGTCAGGGACGAACGCCAGGCTATCGAAGCCGAATATCAGCGCATCCGCGGAACAAGCCTTTCCCATCAATGAGAGTAGCCCTGCGGCGATCGATTCGAGTTCGAGACGATTACCGCTGCTGTTACTGCGGTGTCAGCGAAACCGATATCGGATCTGAGCTGACGATTGACCACATTCAGCCTCAACAGCATGGTGGCGACGACAATCCTGATAACCTCGTTTACTGCTGCCACCCCTGCAACGAATTCAAGGCAAACTACTGGCGCACGGAGCCAGACCTGAACCTGCTCAACCCTCTCTTGGATAATATAACAGAGCACTTCCGTGAAGACGACGAGGGAACGCTTCTTCCTCTCACGGATCGCGGAGCCAACCATCTGCGCGTTCTGCATCTCAACCGTCCCGAACTCATGGCGCATCGTGTCCGCAAACGGTTCTACTTCGCAAGAGAGGCAGGCTATCAGGCCATCGTTGCGCGCATGGATGTCATAGACCAAACTCTTCAAGATGTTCTGCGCCAAATCAACAAAGAGTTCGGGCTATAATTCGTCCACCGATTGTAGTTGAGTGCGTCGGAAGCAATGATTAGGCGGCAGCCGCGCGCGCTGGATCGTGACCGTTTCAGCCCTTACTTTTCAGACATGACTGGACCTTAGGCAGCTGCCGCATTATACGTCACACACCCGGTACGCCTGCTCAAGCGACGCCGCCCAGTCCGCTCCATTCCTCGGGCTGAACTCCTGCCCCACGTACCCGGCGTACTCCGTCGCCGCGATGGCCTTCATGATCGGTGGGTAGTACAGCTCCTGTGTCTCGTTTAGCTCGTTGCGGCCGGGGTTGCCGGCGGTGTGAAAGTGGCCGATATGCGCGACATTGTCCCGGATCGTCCTGATAATGTCACCCTCCATGATCTGCATGTGGTAGATGTCGTAGAGCAGCTTCACGCGCGGCGAGTTGACCGCCTCGCATACGGCCACGCCCCACGGAGTCCGGTCGCACTGGTAGTCGTGGTGGTCTACTTTGGAGTTCAGCAGCTCCAGCACGAGCGTCACGCCGGCATCCTCCGCCGCCTTCGAGACTCGTTTCAGCCCGTCCGCCGTGATCTCGATTCCCGGAGCATCCGGAAGGCCGTTTCGGTTGCCGCTGAAGACGATCAGCGCCGGGATCTCCCACTTCTGCGCCAACTCCAGGGTGGCGTTGATCTCGCGTTCAATCCGCTCATGGTTTTCGCGCTTATTCAGCCCGTCGCTAAGCGACTGGTGCCCGCCGATCGTGATGATCTTCAGCCCCCCATCGCGGATCTGGCCGAACAGATCCTGCGGCGCCATCTCAACGCCCGCGTAGCCAATCCGCTTCGCCTCCGCGATCAACTCTGCCGGTGAGGTATGGCGGCCGAAGCACCACCAGGCCAGAGACTGCTCTAGTTTGCCCATCGTCGGTAAAAATCTCCCTTGCGCTTATAGATTATGGATTCCTTCGGTGACATAGTCCTGATACCCTGCTGCCGGTGCGGAAATTCGGGGTCAATTGGCTCTTCAAACATAGCCGCTCGGCGACTCCCAGGCGGGCAATCGGAATTTTGTCCGTAAGGACATCGTGGTTTGTCAAGCCTGCCCGTATGGGGCGCGGTTTTAACCGCCGGTCTGGATCGTCGGATGAGAACTAAATGACCCTGGCGGAAATTGCTCTGTGGAAGAGCGCCTGCTTTCGAAGCGGGATGTCGCGAATTCGAACCTCATTACCCGGCTGCCTCGTTCCTTCTCGTCCACAAATACCCTTAGCAATAGCCCCGTTTTGGCAGCATCATGGTTGAGAATGATGCGGCTTACGGCAGTCATGGTCGCTCATCGTCTCTTGCGCGATCGGACGGCCTGTTCAATCATCGGCACGATTTCGCCTTTTTTGCGCTGCTTCGCGAAGTCCAGCGCCGTCAGAATCGTGTTGTCGGCTGCATTCGGATCCGCGCCCCGGCGCAGGAGCGACTCCAATCTCACGGAATCGTCCGTCTCCACGGCGATCAGCATCGCCACATAGGTCTCCACCTTTTTTGCGCGGCGGCGACCTGAATCGACGGGAGGACGGCCAGTAGCGCGATGGCCAGAAGAAAAGTGACGGTTCGTGGCATCTCAGGTCATCATTGGCGACTAACCAGGGTGCTGCTTCCGCCAGACGAGCGGATTCACGATCGGATCGTCGAGCCTGTCGCCAATTGTAAGTGAGTTGAAATACTCGTCCGGCAGCACGTTCTTCGTGCCGTTGAACGTGCTGCCGTCCTGCATATAAGCACACGTCATGGCACGGCGCGGCCGGTTCGTCATGTTCGCGCCCGCGCCGTGGGCCGTCAGGCCGTTATGGAAGACCGCGCAGCCAGCGGAGCAGGGACAGGCGACCGGCTCGACCTCGCGCCACGCGGGGTAAAGGCGAAACAGATCGGACATATTCTGCCCTATACCGGCATTCGCATATGTGGCGGTGAGGTGGCTGCCGGGCAGATACCACATACATCCGTTCGCGAGTGTGGCATCGTCCAGCGCAACCCAGATGGAGATTGCCTGCCGCGAATCGAACGACCAGTAGGGGACGTCGAGGTGCCATCCGGTCGGGTTCCCGAACGGCGGCTTGAACAGCGCCTGATCGTGCCAGACACGAATCCCGTCCACTCCTGCAAGCCTCGCAGCCATCTCGCCCAGGCGCGCGTCAAGCAGCCGCTTCCGCATTCCGGCGTGCGTATCCGCGAGTTTCAGGCACTGCGTGAAGACCTGCGCATAGTAGGAGTCCGGATCGCCTTGGTTGTTGAGCGCACCCTTCGACGCAAGTCGCTGATCGACCGCCTCCTGGGTGTCGCCGCGCCAGCCATCCAGTTCCTCGGCGTCGAGGAAGGGCTCGATTACGACAAAGCCGTTCTCACGATAAGTGTCGATGTGCCCACGTGTTAGATTGGTATTCATGTCGATTCGCTCCTCGCCGGTCGTTTCGTTTCGCGGATCGGCTGTTCCTTCAGGGTAATGCAGAGTGAACCCGTTCCGAACCATTCGCGCTCGGTATGCATGTCGGTGAAGGCCGACACTCGGCCGAAGGCCATTGAGCCCTGGACTTCACTCCGGGGGAGACGCAGTGGGCAGTGAGGCGTCGTTTATCGGCCCGGCCGCCAGGTTGATCTTCAGCAAGGATCAGGACAGAAGCGCGCCGCCGATGATATTGCTGAAAACGTGGCGCATCCCGAGGAAGGCGCTGCCGTCGGATTTGCTGATAACCCGGTTCGTTAGCAGGATGATTGCCAGGTCGTTCACGGGATCGAACATAAGCATTGTTCCAGTGAAGCCCGTGTGCCCGAAGCAGTGGTCGGAGAGGAGGTCGCCGGTGGGCAGATACCCACTTGGCCAAACGAACCATCCGACCCCATGGCTGCCGACCCTGGGATCGCATTGAATTGTCTGGGCGAGCTTGCGGGAGAGCACGCCTAGTACGGGCGGTACTCCCATGTGCGCTGCAACGGTCGGGAACTGATAGGAGAGAGCGAACCGGACGAGGTCGGGAGCGGTGGAAAAGAAGCCAGCGTGGCCTGCGACGCCGCCCATGCCGAGCGCGTTCTCATCGTGCACCTCTCCGACGAAGATGTGCGTCTGGTCGTCGGTATGATGGGCAGTGGCTGCGATGCGCGGTCGGAGCGCGCGATCCGGGAGATATCCGCTGTCCTTCATTCCGAGCGGATGACAGATTCTCTCCTGCACGAGCCGGTCGAGCGGCGTCCCGGTCACCGTCTCCAGGATCTTGCCCAGAGTGATGTATCCCAGGTCGCTGTAGACGTACTGCTTGCCAGGCTCCGTCTTGAGCCCCGCGACCAGGATCTGCTCGAAAACGGGCACGCTCGACTTGTACAGCGGAAGCCAGGCGGGCAGCCCGCTCGTGTGCGTCGCAATCTGCCGGACCGTTACCTTTCCGAGAGGTTTGCCCTCCGCTTCTGGCAGCAGTCGGCCCACGTTGCTGGTCAGCCGCAGCCGGCCTTCTTCGACGCACTGCATGATCATAGCGCCCGTCATCGATTTGGTGACGGAGGCCATGTCGAAGATCGTGTCGAATGCGGCGGCAACCGGCGGCGCGCTGCTGGGCTGCGCGTTACCAGTCGCGCCGTGAGCGACGATCATTCCGTGACGCAGGATGCAGTAGACCGCCGCCGAATAGAGGTCATCGTGCACACCCTGCACTAGCAGATCATGCGCGCGCTGGAGATGGTCCAGTCGAAATCCCAGGGCGGCGGGCGACTTCGTGAGATCGTTGATATTCACGGTCGCAGCAGGACCTTTATCGAGTCTTTGCCGGCCTCGACCATACGAATGCCCTCCAGATAGCCTTCGAGCGGCAGCTCGTGTGTTACGATTCCATCGACCTTGAGCAGGCCGCGATGCAGGTAGTCGATCACCTTCGGGTAACAGTGCGGCCCAAGATGCGCGCCATAGATGTTAAGCTCCTTCGTATCGCCGATGATGGTCCAATCGGACGTTGTAGGCTCCTTCATGACAGAGAACTCCACGAAGTTGCCGCCCTTACGGATCGCAAAAAGACCCTGGTTCACGGCGTCTGGATGGCCCGTTGCCTCGACGTATATGTCGCATCCGTAGCCGTCGGTCAGGGCTCGAATCTCTTGCACAACATCGACGCGTGATGGGTTAAGGGCGACGTCCGCCCCAAGGTTCCGAGCGACCGCAAGGCGCTGCTCGCTGAAGTCGACCGCGATAAGCGAGCCGGGATTCTTCAGCCGGGCGCAGGCGATCATGCCGAGGCCGAGCGTTCCGACTCCCGCGATCACTACCACGTCTCCAAACTGGATCTGTGCCCGCTCGACCGCATGCATGGAGCACGCCAGGGGCTCGATCAGCGCCGCCTTCTGGATCGGCAGGTCGCTTGGCACCCTGTAGTTGAGAGCGCCCGAGGGGAAGAGCATATAGTCGGCCATTCCGCCCTGCGTGCGGGTCCGGAATCCGTAGATGTTGTGCACATCGCAGAGCCAGTACTGGCCGTGCCGGCAGAAGCGACACTCCCAGCAGGGAACGATCTGCTCGGAGATAGCGCGGTCACCGGCCTCCAGGCCATACTTCTCCGCGGCGCCCTCGCCGAGCGCGACGATCGTACCGATCAGCTCATGCCCGGCGGTAACAGGCGCCTCGACGTAGGGTTTTCGGTTCGCATCGCCCCAGAATAGCGGTGCGCCGATGAAGCACTTCACATCCGAGGCGCATACCCCGCAGGCGTCGAGCTTGATCACGACCTCGCCGGCCGCCGGCGTGGGCACGGGAACCTCTTCCAGCCGGTAATCCTCGGGCGCGTGGCATCTGACCGCCCGCATCGTGCGCGGAAGAGAACCCATCGCAACCTCGGCCATCGCACTTGCCTCCAGACCGCGCCCTACCGCACCTCGATGAATCCCGGCGGAACGGCTTCCCGGCTGCGGGCCTTCTTTGGCGGCGCCTTCGTGGGAGTGCGGTGAACTGTAGAATCGGAAGTGCGGCGCGTGAGCGGGTGGTAAGGCTCCGGGAAACCTGTCGTATCCATGAACGCGTATGGACTGCTCCCGGATCTCGCGTGGGCCGTCGCGGACGCGGAGCCCGAGCCGCCAGGCGACCGGGTATCACGGGTTGCGACACGTGCCGTCCTGCGCGGCAGCGCCGGAGGCATCAAGTCGTCGGACGATTGCGATCTAGGTACCGACCGTCCCGTCGGCCGAGAGTCGACTGTCGAAAGGTTCGTGCGCCTTACCGTTCGCGGCGCCACACCACTCTGAACCGCCGCGTTGCGACCCGATCGCGCCAGTCCGCGATCATCCGCGGGTTGACGTGGAGAGGTTCCAAGGAGCGTGCGCCGGAAGTAGTGCGGGGGCCTTGCGGGCCCATTGCGCCTCTTTGAATGCCACTCCTGCGGGAAACCGGTGCTGTTCATAAACGCATATGGGTTGGACGGTGCGCTGACCTGTTTCTGGAGGGGCCGCCGGACCTGCTGATTGGTCGTCTGGGCGCCTGAGACCCCTGCACAGAACATCAGCGCTGCGAGTGCGGCGCGTGTACCTAGGGTGATTCGTTGCATGGTTACCCTCCTTATTCGGGCCCCTCACGATCCTTCGCTAATCTGGTAATTCGATCACTACCTCCCCGTTTTCGGTCAGGTCGATGACGAGCCGACAACCTTCGAGTAGCATAGTCCCGAGCAACGGATTGTGTTCAAGGGCAAGTACGTCAACTACTCGTCC
>JBBQVV010000043.1:0-25248 GCA_038211235.1 Chthonomonadales bacterium
CTGTACGCCACCCAATTGGCAAATTGGCCAAAACCGGTAGTCGATCAACACAAACTGACGACTGTATTGTATTTTAACGCAATACAGGACACGATGGTATCAAGGGTCCTTGCCAAATCGCAGACATTTGCAAGAACCTCATAGGCATTAAGATACCTTTGCTGTTGTCCCGGATCGTCTTCGAAACCGGATGTATGGCAAGTCATACACTGCTGTTTGGCGAGGGCGGACCCTAACTTGGGATGGTAGATCTGCTGTATTGCGGCCCAATATTCTGGCCGAGCCTGCGCGCCTGTGGCAGGCAGCATAACCGCTCCCGCGATCACGGCAATACACACAAATTTCATCGCACTTGCGCGCAGAAATAGCCTCGTTCTCAACCTGGGATCAATCATCATGGTGAAGTGCGTGATCCTCGCCGCCTGGACCGTGTTTATCATGAGTGGAAGCGTCATGATGCTGCTCCCCATCCACATGCTCCGCTGCTGCCGCGTGAACATTGTCGGGCTCTGGGCGGTAGTTGACGGGGACGCTAGAATAGAGTCCGCGTAACGCTTCCATATCTGCCGGAGGCAATTGTGACAATACTTGCTCAATGGTTTCGTGCGTGGGAACTCCCTGTTGCACGTTTTGAATGCTTACGTGCAACTGTTCGATCGTTGAAGCGTAGCGTGTAGTCCAATGGGGAGTTTTGCCTTGGATCAATAAAATGTGGTCTCGCATAACGTCCCGCCACCAGTAGGCCAGCCTATCTGGGTCGTGGGCGTCGCCGAATTCGCCGGCCGTTTGAGGATCAACCGTTGCGAGTATATGGCCCTCACTGTCGGGACCATGGTGATGATAGTAAAAAACGCAGGTCATGCCGTTGACGTGTCTCACAAAGACACTGTCCGCATTCAGTCCGTGTGTATTTGCAATCATGTTCAAGCGGGCAACCACTACCTGTGCTCGCTTTTCCGGCGTCATATTCCCACAAGGTTGTGTTTCCCGGATCAACGGAATTGTGTGATCCGTAATTTGCGCACCTTGGGCAATAAAGTGCTCATGCTGATGCGCTTCGTCGTGATGGTGGTCTACGCTGTTGTGAGCACCGTGTACATCGGAATCCGGCTTCGATTTGTCCAATCCAGGTGAGACTGCGGCGGCGTCCCCTGTGGTAATCGGCGTACCAGTCCCACCTTTTAGTACACCGGGCGGTGTCGTAACCGTAAGCCCTGTGGGTGTCGGTTCTTGGTGGCAACCGGTTGCCGCGAGAACGACAATAAACAGTACGGCTGCGTAGCAGTGATTCTTCATGTCCGGATACCTCCATTGCCCGCAAGGTGGCAAATCCACTTATTTAATTGTCTGGCCCAATAATGCTGGTTTCACCTTCGCCTACAATAATATTGCGCTCGCGCGTTATAATCTTTCCCGTTTCGCTCTTGACTTCGACCTGGTATCGCCCAGCGGCGAGTGGGACCATGTCGAGATCATTATTGAAGCGGATAATCTTCTTCACGCCGGCTTCGTCGCTATAGTAGAGCGTGGCCTTCCGACCATTTGAAGTCGCCACAAGATAGCCAATGAGTTTAGGTCCTGTATCCCCAGATTTCAATGCCGCAGTATCGAGTGCCTTTGGATTCGCATTTGGGCCGGCATTGAACGAAGCAATATCTGCAATATTATCACGGCCATTTGATGCTGGCCCAGAGGGCGGTATCGCGCGCTGAGATGCATTCGCATCAGGAGGCACTAGCGTTCCTGAGCCTACCGTGCCGGCTTGAGATATACCGAAGTTCATAAGCGTCGTATTGTAGCGTTCAGCTGGAAACGTCGCATTGCAGACTTTGAAGTAACTCAGCCAAAAATTCTGAATCTGATCTAGTTTGAAGCGTTCGAGATTCACGGCGCCAGCGCCCGCCATCCACACATCGACGCCCTGGAGATTGGGAACATGTCCCTTGTCGCGCTCCTGCTGAATCAATTGCGCGGTTCGATTCTCGTCCAAGTGTTCCTTTAAGAAATCACACGCTTTTGTTTGCTGCACTCCATCTGTGAAAATAATGGCCTTCTTGTTGGCGCACCCCTGCGTCATCGTGCCGTGGCAGACCTTGTCAATCAGCAAAGGACCGCTCAGGAGATCCGACTCCCGCGACGTTGGTGTAAATAGGATCTTCCGCGCCTTTTCAAGGATGAGTGTCCGGAGCCGTTGGTTCTTTTTCTTGTAGGTGAGAGGGTTATCCAAAAGGCTGTCGTAGACGGGAAACGTCTCCCGAATCGGGAATGTAGCGGTTGCGACAGTATTCTCCGTTAAGATGTCGCATATGAGCATGTCGCCGCCCGTGCATGAGTCCAACACCTTTTGGAAGTCATCGAAGTATCTCTGCCGCATCGTGCCCTGCGTGCTTCCAGATACGTCGAAGAGGACGATGAAGGCAGTCTTGCGGACTGGAGCCGGGCATCCACCGCAACCGACCAAGAGCAATACGCTCAGCACGATCGCACCAAAGGAAAGTCTCAAGATCGTCCTCCTCGTACGGTCGGGGTAGGCACCGACGAGTCACGCTCCTCTTCGTGCGCCAGCCAGGGTCGGGTGATGAGTTCCGGGCACGATTCGATGCTGGGATAATCGGGCCATGTGAGAGATTCCCGCCTCGTCCACTCGTTGTGTTTCCGGTAGATTTCGATCACGCGTCGTGACGCGTCGGTGACTTGAAGTGCCTGAGCGCCAACCAGAGCAAATGCAGCCTCGCGTTCAATTTTCAGGCATTCCAGTGTTTTCTGTGCACGCAGAACGGCGGTCCGTGCCCTCTGAAGGTTTCGCTGTGCGTGTAACACGCCGTCACGAACTTCATCATGTGTCCGGAACGAAGCGACGGTCGCGACGAGGTAAAAGAGCGCGTTTACACCAAAGAAGAACACCATGACAACACCCGCGCCTTGAGCGGCTTCCGGGGCGTTCTGTTCTATATATATCTTCCGCCAATACGCCACCCCGATGATAACGCAGAGCGGAACGACTACACTTAAGACAGTAAACACCAGTCTCGTACGATTTCGGATGCCTTCCTTACAGAACGCACCGAGAATGTGAGCGCAGTATAAGAGAAGGATGGCCAATCCAACGGTAAACAGAAACGTAAACACTTCGCTCTCTTGGAAGGTCCGGAAGACAACGGCGTTCAGCGGAAGCTCGCATAGGAACAAGAAGAACATTAAGGCGCGGTAGCCGGCCCAAGGCGACCGGATAGAGCCGGACGGTGGCTCACCATGCGCGATGATGTACTTGTCCTGCTCTTCATCGAGTTCCTGTTCGGCCCGCGTTCTACGTTCCACTGCGTCATTCGCCTCGCGGCGGCTTGTGTCAACTTGCTTTTGAATCTTGCCGTACACACGGTGCCATTTCTGACAAACTATACGGACTTGGGCAATGGCCGCGTTCTTGATCTCTATGACGTAGCGCGGATGCTCCCTATCGCCGGTCGTTGGGATAGGTATGCCGCCATCGAGGACGCCATGGTGTTTGGCTTCGGATTCATCTCGCCAGCGAGCGAAGGCAGAGCCATTTAGGGTTGGCAATACGACCCCTACCTTTCTGAACAAACGTATCTGAATAAACGTACCGACCCGTCAATAGTGAACAAACGTCCTAGAAGCGGTCTGATTTCCGGCGCCGCCTAAAAAACGCCCCGAGCACCCGTCGCGAGGCGTCGTAAGATGATCGCGGATGACTTCCAGGCGACATGACGGTTCACAACCGCCATCCTTATTCAGTACAACCCCTACCTTAGTGGCCGCGATGACCGTCAGTCGGGGCCAAGATACTGTGTCTGTCCACGACGAATTATGATTTCGTGCTCATGGGCAATGATTGCATTTCGAACGCCCACTATGCGGACAAAATAGCGGCCAGGAGGAAGGGGCAGTCTTGGCGTATTTGGACTACAGTCTACGTCATTCTCCTTACCCGTTGCGTCACGATAATAGAGCCGCGCAATATCCGCTCCGCTCTTCCCTTGTAAGTATCCGTCCTGCTGTTGCGCGTGCGAAACTACCGAGGTTATGGTTGCCTGCGAATCAGCCAATCTGCTTTCGGCGTGATCACCTACGTGTCGAGGAATTGCGCTCTCGGAGCGCGCCGATACGTGCTTCCACGCAATCGCGAGCAGGAGCAACCCGACAAGGCCCAACATCCAGACCGTTCGGCGCCTGTCCTCCGTTGTGGACGCTCGAGCCTGATGCCAGGCAAGTCCGCCACAAAGTACGGCGAGCAGACAACCGCCGAGAGATATCACTGGCACGAAAAAACTTATCGATGAAGCGATGAGCGCCAACAAGACCCATATGCGCCAGCCGCTGATTAGGGACAGATCAATGGGTGGCAGGCTACTTGTTGAAGTGGGCATCCTCCTGCCCCTTGCCGCGACCACTGCATGTGTTCCCCAACCTTCCGCGCGCTCAAACGCCTTGTAAATTCGTTCTTTACGTGCGGTTGCCCGCTCGTGTGCGCCGTCTGCGGGGCGTTTGGCTGCAACAGGTACCGCCCCGGTTTTTGAGCGAGCGGGAAGGGGGCTGGTTTCCGACCTTGGACTAGCGGAAACGTGACTGGTTTCTGGCCTTGGACGAACGGGCGCTGGCGTAGTTTCCGAGCCGCGACGCTTTGACAGCCATTCCACATAGGCAGAAGCTTTATCTGCGTCAGTGAGGATTGTTCTGGATTTTTCCAGTACGTTCCGTATTTCACGTACCTCGTCAGGATGCTTTGACGAGAAACCGGGCGAACGAAAGGCAGTCGATGTCTTCAGGTGCGCGTCCTGTACAGACTCTGCCCGGGCGTGTGGAGCGAGACTATAGAGGTCATACGCACTGGGATCGTCGCCCGAAATCGATGGCAGCCTGACCTTCAGGAGGGGTAGGTACTTTCGGATCCTCGAATGAAGATCCTCGAATTCGCTGTCATACGTAGACATTATCCAGCTGCCTTTGTCCGAAAATCACTCTACTGTATCGAGTCGGAGCCGGTTTCGGGAGAACTCTACTTCGGTTTCTGACTTGCCCATTTCACGCTTCAACACAAATGTGCATCGGCGTCCATGCGTTTGTTCGACTGCCGTTGCAATGATGTTGACCTCGTCATTCAACTGGATCGTCACTTCGACGGGAGAGCCTTTGGGTAAGCCCGGGGGAATATCGCTGATGAGGGCCTTGCCTAACTCCTGGCAGTCGGAAGGATCCTCGTCTTCACCTTCCAGCACGGTGACGAGTATTTCCCGCTGATCAGCGTCGCTAGTGCCAAAAACCTTGCTACCTTGGGCTGGGAGTTCCGCGTTTCGCGAGACAAGGACGGCGTTTTTGTTTCGGCCCGTTTTATCCAACGCAGCAACACCCAATGCAAAGGAGCAAACTCGCGTCACTTCTGTGGCGGACAGAAGCTCTTCAATTCCGGGCGGCAGACCTAGGCGCACCAGACCTGCGGTCGTGCCTGCAATCTCCGCCTCAATGATCACCTTGTGAACAGCGTACAAAGCCGCGCCTTGAGCGACTACCAAATCGACTTCAAGCATTTCTGGTTCTTTTCCAGAAATGCGCTGCAGCATTTCACCTACTTGCGGCATGCGCGTAGAACCACCCGCCATAAGGACTTTGTCAATGTCCGCCCACCCGCCTGGCAATTTACCAGACTCTTTTAGCTGGGCTAGAACAAGCAAAGTGGTCGTCTCCGTTTGGGCAAGCAGCTCGCTGGTCAACTCGTTGAAAATGTCACGCGTCAGTTCCGGTTTGCTAATCTTGCCACCGTACTGACAGACCATTCTTGCTCTTCCAAGGCGGCTTAGCGTGTGCTTGGCGTCTTCGGCGCGACCGCGCAAATCACTGGCGGCTTCCGGATCGAGCCGCGGGTCTTGGCCGTGCTCGGTCTCAAACTGTCGTGCTACGTACTCGACAATCTTGTCGTCCCAATTGCGCCCTCCCAGGCTACGATCGCCATCCGTCGCCAGCATCTTAATTTTGTTTCCGGCCATCTGCATCACGGTCAGATCGAATGTGCCACCTCCAAGGTCGTACACGAGTACGTTGGAGGGCTTCGCATACGAAGTCTCCCTGCCGAGGCCATACGAGAGAGCCGCCGCCACTGGCTCCTCAAGTATTGCAATAACTTTCAGCCCTGCAATTGTAGCGGCCGTTTTGGTTGCATCGCGCTCTGCGTCACCAAAAATCGCGGGAACGGTAATGACGGCTCCCTCGATAGCTTCGCCCATTATCTGCTCCGCATCGTCTTTTAGGCGGCGCAATATAACTGCGGAGATGTCCTCCGGATTATAGGTCTCTCCACCGAAGTTCCATGTCTTGGAATGCCCCATCTCGTTTTTGACGAAAAATACCACGTCTCCTGGGAAGGCGACTGCGCTTTGCTTTGCTACCTGCCCGACTACCTTAGAGTTTTTGCCGTCAAACAGAACCACGGACGGTGTTATGTTGTGCCCTTCACTATTGGGAATAACGACCGGTTTGCCCATCTCGTCCAGACGCGCGATGGCAGACATCGTGGTACCCAGATCAATCCCGACAATGGCCATGCTTATTGTGCTCCTTGTGATGTTTGCAGCGCCGGGGACGATCCGTGGTAACGACGTACTATAACTCCTTGGGCCCGCAGAACTTTACCTGCCGCGTAGAATCCTTCTCGAACGACCTTGGCAACTGTTCCGTCCTCAGTGGCGTCGTCCGTGGACAAAACGTTGAGAGCTTCTTGCAATTTCCGGTCATACGCCGAGCCTAGTGGTCCAATGGGTTCGATGCCCTCCGCGTACAGGACTTCCAACAATTCTTCGCGAAGGACTGTTATCCGGTCCTGCATTTCTGGAGAACCCGCGAACACAACCTCGGTTTTTGCCATATTATCGTACAGCAGAAGGAGCGACCGAATAAGCCCCATCTTAAGAGATACCTGGAAGTCCCCCTCGCACTGCTTCATCTTTTCATACAGATTATCGAAGGCCTTGTCCTTTGCAGCGTCATACCGCAATCGTCGATCGAACAATTCAGTCAACGTCCCGAGGTGTTTGTCGATGGCGTCCATCCGCCCCGTCACGTGAGACAAGGGGTCGGTCTCGCCTGCCGACGATGAGTCCACCCACTCCTGGGCAGCAGGCTGGCCGGATTGACTATCCTCAGGCCCTGGCGTGTTTGCGTGTTGCAGGTCAATTTCCCGCTCTTCGCCACTGATTTGATTGCTCACCTGTAATACCCCCGTGCGGTTCTGCAATAGAGTGCGTGTCAACGATCTAGTATTTCGAGCAAACTCTTTTTGGACGACGTCATTCTATTCTCTGACAATAGCTTGGCCTGGTAAACGTCTAACCTTCCGCCCTCACGCATTGCAATAGCAACAAGGAGATCGCACAGGTCCTTAATGTCTGCCAGGGGCAGAAACTTGCCGCCACTTTTGTGGGCGAGATCCTGGAACTGTCTGCGCGCGGACCCATCGTTCCCACAGAGTACGGTGTACATGCGGACACCTCGGTCGCGAAGCTTGCCTGCCTCTGCCTCATAATCACGGCCGTAAGGGCACTCAGATTTGGAGTGCGATGGGGCGTCTCCGATCAGTATTAATGCTTTAGAACTATTCTTGGCCCCTTCCGATTGATTGGCTGTCCAGAGCGCATCCTCAATCGCTTCCGGCGCGTCGCCGCCTCCGGTTTTCTCGACATCACGTATAAACTCGACAAGCCGCGCGGTATCCGTCATGAACTTAGAGGATTTTACCAAGTAAGTGCTCGACTCATCGCAGTGATCCCCGTAGGCCATGATGGCGATACGTGCGTCAGGCAATCCTTCGTGGACTTCGGTAATAATCTGGCTAAGGTTAAGACGTACCTGTTCTAAGTAGCCATACATGCTGCCGGTGGTGTCGAAGGTAAACATAAGATCAAGCGGTTGACTAACGACTTGTGGATGAAACTCTGCGAGACGCGCTTCGCGTCTCGCCAGCGCCAGCACGCGTCCCGTCGCGACGTCTCGGGCCTGTAGACTGATAACTCCGCTGACGTCGTATCGAAATGTCACCTCGACTTCTGACCTTCCGGCGCCGCGTGCCGGGATTCCGGTCAATTCATAGGCCGCCACCAGATCACAGAGTTCGGGTTCGTCATCCTCGCCTTGAAGAATGGGCACTATAATGCTCGTCTGGTTGTGCTCTGTAGTCACGTAATCCCTGCGCACGCCTTCTGCAGGTATCGGCGTGTTTTTCCGTAGAACAATGCTGTTCACCAGCCGCCGGTCGCGGTAAGCAAGCGTCCCCAGACTGTGTGCAGTGACGTCGCGCATTGTCAATTGCGTCTGCAGGCCCGCGCGCAAGCCATGGGGATTGGGCGGCAGTTGCCTGCTGTACAATAGAGCCGCCTGAACTGCAGCTCCCTTGGCGACTGCCTCATCCGCGTCCATTGCGGCGGAAGGTTCCTTGCCAAAAAAGCGTGTGAGCATCGCGCGGACCTGTGGCATGCGTGTGGATCCGCCTACAAGTAATACACGAGCTATTCGGTCGGCATTCAAGCCGGCAGCGTGTAAGACCAGCTCGACTGTAGTCTGCGTCTGTGCCAACAATTCTGCGGTAAGTTTATCGAATTGATCTCGTGTAAGGTCGATACGAAGTGAGCGGCCGAGGTAGCTTGCCGTGACGCAGGCTTGGGCTAACTGGCTCAACTGCTCTTTGGCACGTTCGCACCGCTCCCGCAGGTCCTGACCCGCGGCTGGGTCACTAGATGGGTCTGTTCCGTGGGTCTCTTGAAAGCGTTTTGCCGCGTAGCTTATAACCTGATCGTCCCAATCCTTGCCTCCCAACGATACGTCACCTTCGGTGGCCAGTACGCGCATAATCGTGCCATTGACTTCGAGGACGGTTACGTCAAAAGTACCACCTCCAAGATCGTACACCAGGACGTTCCCGTGGTCGCTGCGATGGCTGTTGTAAGCAAGAGCGGCAGCGGTCGGTTCGTTGATAAGGTGTAACGCCGATAGTCCAGCAAGTTTCGCCGCCTCAAGAGTTGCCGTTCGCTCCCTCTCAGCAAAGTAAGCCGGTACCGTTATCACGGCCTCGCGAATTTCCGCGCCCAGTTCCGCATGCGCGTCATGAACCAGTTTTTTAAGAATCTCGGCGGAAACCTGAGATGCTGTCCAGCGTCTGCCAGACGTCTCGAATGCCCAATCGGGCTGTCCCATTTGGCGCTTGACGAATTGGACCACTCTATCAGGATCGCTGATTGCTGCCCGCTTTGCGTCGCGGCCGACGATTACTTCGGAGTCCTCAAACAAAACGACTGAAGGCGTAATTCGCTCACCCTCCCGATTGAGAATAAGAGCCGGGCGTCCTGCGTCATTGAGTGTGGCAATCGCAGAATACGTCGTGCCTAAGTCGATCCCTATCGGTTGGTATTTATCCAAAGGAACACGCTCCGTAATTGAGGTACATTAGGATGAGGGCGAACCGCCCAACCACGCAATCACTGCGAAGACGAGGGCTAATCGCTAGGCGGAGTGAAATGTAGGTTCAACGGGACGAACTATAGGAATCGAAGACGGTTCCCTCAGCCTGAGCGAACTGCCAGGGTTTATAGGCGTAGCAATGAGCGCAATGAATACTCTGTTGGAAACACGCTCATATGACTCAGGGTGGCCGGTTGCCGACTTGATGGCCGACACGTACCTTTTGGATATGCCAACAAAATACTGTGATCCACAGCCAACAACCTCGGCTAATCCGATAATGTGTCTCGGAAAACCAATACCTTCGCCAAATTTGCGGAAGGCCAGAAATAGCGAATTTCGCTCATTTCGCGTTGTGCAACAAATATCAATACTGATATTTAAGTATCATATGATCGTTCGCTAAAAGCCTGAAATCGGGCCGATTCACCTTAAGAGAGGAGGCGTCCCGATTTTGGCGAAGGTATTGGAAAACGTAGAGGATATTCTTGCGCGGAAAAGCAGCAGCTACGTCTCGTTGCAGTATAACACCGCCACGTGTACAAAAAGCATGGACAGGAATCGCAAACGTAACAGGGAGCCATTAATTTTGGCGGAAGCTTGTGGCCTCGGACCGAGCGATGCGATTTCACGGCTGGTCCGGCTAGGATAAGAGGCGCGTGTTAGTCAAATTACGATAGACGCGTCGCCTCGGCACGCAAGATGTTCACTCTCAATGGGCAGAAGGATTCCGACGCGATGAAACCAGTCGGTTCGCTTTCAAAATTGCGGATTCGTCTTTTCGGAACAGTGACCGTCCACATAGATGGTGAACCGATACGCAAACGACGAACTCGGTCCGGAGATTGGCTTCTGTCCCTGCTTGTTCTCAGACGAGGAAAGCCAGTGGAGCGAGAGTGGCTGGCACACACTCTGTGGCCGGAAAGCGGGCAGGCGGTCGCCCGCGGCAATCTGCGGCATTGTCTTAGCGATCTACGAAAGTCTCTCGGAGAGGAGGCTGGCCGTCTGACGGCGCCTTCCTCAACTACATTGCGCTTGGATATGTCTGGAGTCGATGTCGACGTATTCGATTTCGACGCAACCACCGAAGCCAATTCCAATGCCGATATGCCGCGTGCCATAGCGTACTACCAGTCTCCGCTGCTCAAAGACTGTCATGCACCCTGGGCGGACGACGAACGTGAGCATCGGCGTACTCGCTACATGGCCGCGCTGGATACCCTGTCGGTTCGCGCCGAAAATGTTGGCAATCGGGCCTTAGCTCTGGATTATCTTCAACGCCTATTTGATTTGGATCCACTGCAGGAAGGGGTTGCGCGACGCCTCATGGTCGTATTGGCTGCTATGGGGGATTGTCAAGGTGCTGTAAGTCTCTATCGTGATCTGCGCGCCCGCTTGTCGAGGATAATCGGCTCCGAACCGGAAATCGAGACGAACACCCTGTATCACGAATTCCGGGTCGCCGCGCGCAAGCATCGAATACAGCTACGAAACGGGGCCGCCAGCGAGACTGTCACACATCGATTTGGGTACGTACCGGCGCTGCTCGTGCCGCTCATAGGCCGTGATCGGGCGATCTACGATGTGTTAACCTGCCTCGACCGGTCGAGGATGGTGACATTAACGGGTGCGCCGGGCATCGGAAAGACGCAACTTGGTCTGAGCGTCGCCGTAGAAGCATGGCCGGACTACCCAGACGGCATTTGGTTTGTTGACCTATCAGGCAGTACGGGACGAAGAGAGATCGTCGAGGAGATCCTCGGGGTGCTCGGTCAAGGAGGCGTGGACAGTGCGAATGAAGAGGTTCTGTTGCGCTTGTTGCGGACGAAGCGCCTCCTCCTTGTACTGGATAATTGCGAACATCTTCTATCAGCTTGTGCGTCGATGGCGCGGCGTATTCTGGATGACTGCGATGCAGCAAAGATCCTTTCTACTAGCCGCCAATCTCTCGGCATGACCGGCGAGTGGGTCTACAAGGTAGCGCCGTTGGTACTGCCACTGGAGTTTTCTCACACGCTTGTAGCCGGAGCAGAGCCCGAGGCCGAACTGGAAGGGCTCCTATCCCATGGCGCGATAGAACTGTTTGTAACGCGGGCCGCGAGAAGTAGTGGCGCCTTTCGATTGACGGTGGGTAATGCCTCCTACGTGGTACAGATCTGCGAACAACTGGACGGCGTCCCTCTTGCCATCGAGCTTGCAGCCGCATGGACCCGGAGCCTTTCCGTGCAAGAGATTTCGACGCGCCTGCGGGACGCATTAAGTCTGCTCGTGGGCGGCGACACGACGGGCCCCGTCCGTCATGTGTCCCTAGAGGCGGCGCTGGACTGGAGCTATGCCCTTCTCGGCGAAGACGAACGGCGGCTTTGGTGCGAACTCTCCATTTTTGTAAGCGGGTGGTCGCTGGAGGCAATGGAGACTGTGTGTGCCTCCTCCGGGTACACACGGCCACTGGTTCATCTGCAGGATCGGCTTGTAGACGCCTCCATCGTCGGCTATCTGCACCACGATGGCGTGGACCGCTATCACCTTCTGGAAGCGCAGCACCAATACGGCGCGCGCAAGCTGGGCGGCGCGCCCGCGCGCCAGGCCGCGCTTCGGCACCGGGCATACTTTGTGGAATGGGCCGAGGCCGCCACATCCCACCTTACCGGTCCTGACCAGGGGGTTTGGCTTGAACGGATGGCGCGCGAGCGTGGAAACCTGCGGCGGGCGCTGGAGAATGCCCGTGAGATGCAGGCAGGTACAGTCGGGTTGCGACTGGCCGGCGCGCTATGGCGGTTCTGGCTCGCGCGTGGCGAGTGCGAGACTGGCCAGACCTGGCTAGAGAGCTTTCTGGCGATCGGCAAGAATGCCCCGCCGCTCCTGCGACTGACGGCTGTGGGAGCGGCGGGCAACCTTGCGTATCGGCGGGCCGATTACATGGTTGCGCGCGCGCATTTTACTTCCCATCTGCAATTGGCGCGCGAGCTTAAGCGGCCACACGCTGTAGCAAGCGCTCTGGGCAATCTTGGGAACATCGCCTCGGATGAATCTCAATTCTGCGAGGCGCGCGGCTTCTATGAGCAGAGTCTCTCAGGCTTTCGCGCATTGAACGATAGTTCTGGCGTTGCCTTCGCTCTCGGAAATCTGGCCAACGCGATCGGACGTGGCGGGACACCCCTACTCGCCTATCCTTACCATGAAGAGAGCATCGCGATCCTCCGCGCCTCGGGCGATGTCATCAATCTGGCGCTCGCCCTTGCAAACTTCGCAGAGACGAAACTGCAGGCAGAAGAGCACAGCGCCACTGCGGAGCCGCTCGTCGAAAGTCTGAAGCTTAGTTATCAGATCGATCATGTGCGCAACGAAGTCCGATGCCTTCTGCTCGCTCTCAGGATCGCTGTGGAGCAGTCGCATCTTGAGAGCGCGGCAATCGTTTTAGGTAGGATCGAGAGGATCAAAGTGCTTGCGGAAATGCCGGTCGCTGCTCCCGTGCGCGACCGTTTCGAGGAGAACCGCGCGACCATCCTGGCGGCTCTTGGACCACAGGTTTTTGCACAGGCGCATGGACAAGGAGCCGTGATGGCAGCCGAACAGATCATGGAGGTTGTGGAGGGGATCGGTGTCTAAAGCCCTTGTTCACTTCTGCGTTGGTCCAGCGACTCATCGGTCCAATACAACGAAATGGCCGGCCTACACGGAGAACCGGCCATTTCGCAGCAAACCGTGCTACGCGCTGACTATAGAGGTTGCGGCCCCACATAGCCTACGGCCTGATCGTTCGCGTCCATGATCTGATTATCTGCGCCGACCGTACCGACAAGACGGCCGTCCGGATCGAACACATGATTCTCGTAGTACGAGTAGGTCGCAGTTACATCGACCGTTCCCGACTGCGTATAGAGACAGATCGCCAGGATTGTGGATGTGCTCGCCATTCCCACCTGGATCGCTCCCACGAACAGGAGAAAACCGAGGGCCAGAGCGCCAAGTATTCGAACGAACCGTTGAGGTATGGTTCGTGGGAACCGCGAAAGCGCAGTCTGGGTCGCTGCGCTGGGATGTTGCATGTTCTTCACGCGAGTCTCCTTGGTGCCGTTGCGGGGGTGAACTGTCGCACCCACGAGCAACCGGCGGCAATGCCGTTGACATGCCCGAAAGAGACCCTGGTACAATGTACTGAGTCCTTCGGGATCTCACCAAGCCCGTTCCTGTGCTCGGCCAAGATCTCAGGAGCGGGCGTTCATAGATTCATAATTCACAAGTCGGGCGGAGGTTGCGCGCCGGGGTACGGCACCGCAAACTGCCCGCTTGTGATGGCAGCCATGTTCGGAGGAGCGCGAATGACAATACAACGCGCGTTTACAGAATCAGTGCTGCGCGCTTTCGCATCTTCGTCACGTGGGCCGCAGAGCGGCGCAGGGAAAGTGCCGATCCTATTCTTATTAAATAGCTTTTCCGTCAATTACACTGCTCCTGTCAGCAATGCCTTGCGTTTCGTAACCAGGGAGACTGCCGTTACTACAAACGCTTTGAAGCAATATCGGCAGTGGTCGCAAGCGCCCGTTTCATCGGGCGCCGCATTTCACATCCTCATGATAGTTGAAGAGGATGCGCTCATCAAGAGACGGCGGCGCAACTGCCAGCAACATTGGCATAGGTGCTACGAAACGGTCCAACGGATGACGAGCCGCCCAGCCACAGTCCCTCGTACGGTGGTTCATCCCATACGAGACTGGTATAATGCTGGCAACGTCTTTCAGCCTTCGCGGCCCCCGCAGCCTGCCTCGGCCAAGAGAATCAGGAGTGGCTGGTTCATGTTTAATAGAAGGAACCCGTGTGACAGGCAGCGACCTGAACCGTGGTAGGCGCGGGGGGAACGTGGTGCACGTTAGGCAGCGTACGCATAACCCGGCATGGACCCCGTGAGAAACTGAGGTTTTGTAATCGAGTTCCTTACACGACAGGTTCTTTGACGCGAGATACGTGGCCAACTCATTTTTTGTGGTCTGGGCGCACTACGGATGTGCGAACCTACCCCCGAGGGCATGGTGAGTCAAGGCACATCGCGCCTGAAGGCTTCACCGGCCTGCAGCGGAAAAATACTGCTTAAACGTTGTTGCGCTGTGCCCTGAGGATCGATGCGTGGAAAGTACATCCTACATTTCAGATCTAATGGAGGGTATTGCGGCAGGCCGTGTTCCACTTGGTGACGCGCACCTCGCCCTGGCGAGACTCCCACGGAAGCACAGGAACCCCGAGGTCATAGCCCGGATATTGGCGGCGTTTGCAGCCGGTTCCCTCCCCGTCTTTAAGCTTCGGTACGTTGCGATCCGTTGTGCGAAGGCGATTGCGTCCGAGAGCGCTTTGTCGCCGCAACAGGCGTTATACGACACCGGCGCGTTCCTGAAAACCCATCAGGATGTCGACAGTCTCCTCCTGGCTATCCAGTGCTTTCACCAAGCCAGACAACTGGACTGCCGGGATCCGCTAAACTACGCACGTGCACTGGTCGAAGAGGGGAACACGCGACTACGGTTGACGGAGCTTGGCATCGAATCGAGACGGAACGCCGCCACGGCTCTGGCCTTGTTTCAAGAGGCGCGATCGCATCTCCATTTGGACTCGTGGCGGTACGGCGTCGTGCTCGTAAACGAAGGTGGCGCCATGACGCGCATGGCGGAGTTTGAGACGAAGCCACAGCCTCTTCTTCGAGAAGCGCTTCTGCTCTATGCGCAAGGGCGAGAGCGCCTACGACCCGGCACCCCGGAGTATGTCCGGTCCTTTTCAAATGAGGCGACAACTCGCCAGAAACTTGCGCAACTCGGCGATGCACCCGTCGAAAACCTTCTGATGGCGCTCCAGTTCTATGGACAAGCTTCGGCCTACTATGGCCCTCCGTCGCCTAAGCGCGGGCAGGCGTTGGTGAATTCGGGAAACGCGCGTGTGCGTCTGGCGAATTGGGGGTTAGAATCAGAGGATAATCTGCGCCTTGCGCTGGCGCTGTATGAGGAAGGACTGACCTGTTTACAGGGGGATCGACACCAATATGGCGTGGTGTTGCGATTGATGGGAGATGTGCATCGGCGTCTTGCAGAAATATCCGATTCTCTGTCCCATCTGGAATCTGCGCTCGCACACTTCGAGCAGGCGCGGGGCTATTGCCCTCCTGGGAGCCGCACGGTGAATTCCCTCCTGTTAAGCGAGAGCGCCGTTCGGCAGGACCTTGCAGGCAGGGGGATCGAACCGGTTCGCAACCTGGGGGAAGCAAAAAATTTGTGCATCCAGGCGCTGGGTTCCCTCCAACCTGACGATCGTGTTTGCGGGACTGCATCCATTTTGCAGGCAAACGCCCATATCTTCTTGAGCAACCAGGGTCTAGACTCAACAAACAACCTAAAAGCGGCCGTCGCGCTATACGAACGCGCCCTGACGGTCGTAGCACTCCATAGTCCAGAATGGTCCATTGCTTGCCGGAATGAGGCCCACATCCTGCATCGGCTTGGCGCGTCCCGCGCGGCCTATGCACGTCTTTCTGGTGGCCTGCTGACGATCGAGAAATGCCGAAGTGCTATCGTTCACGAACACGAGCGCATTGCGTATTTTGAGACCGCGACGCTACAGTACGCTGCCATTGTAGCGCTCTGTCTGGACGTGGCCGATCAGGAACCCGACTCGAAGGAAGCTCAGCGCTGGCGCTGGCGGGCGTGGCATTGGGTGCACCGCAGCAAGAGCCGTACGCTCTTAGAACTGCTGACCAAGCAAAACGTGGGCGCACAGCATCGTGCAGGCGTCGACTCTCCGTTAGGTAATCCAAGGGAGAAGTCACCTGTCCACGCCGTGGATTCTCCCGTACCCCAGGCAAGAGACGTGCTCCGCCACCTGCGGCGGCTTTCCGGCATTGCCGCCAACACATCCGCCAATCGTTCCCTGTTGGTGGAACTCTTTATTCTTGCGGAAGATGAATTCGCCGTCTTCCTCGTGCCGATTGGGAATCCCAAGAAGGCCCGTGTCGTACGCATTGGTGCGCGGTTAGAGACCTTACAGCGCCTGGCTCAAACGGTGTCCGAGGCTATCCGTGTGCTAACGGAGAACGCGGCAGCTTTGCCGGAGGATTACAATGGTGACGCTCGGTCCACGCAAAGGCATCAGGCACATAACCAGGTAAACACCGCGCTGGAGACGTTAGGCTCCCTATTTGAGCCATGGATGGACCTGCTTCCTGATTTTGCGCCCAGTGAACTCATCATCGCACCGCACTACCTCTTTACTCTGCTGCCTATTCACGCCCTCCCCTGGCAGGGAACGCCGCTCATTGCGCGCTTTCCGATTGCGTATTTACCGTCGCCGGCCATCGCGGGCGAAATCAACGCCCGAAGCTCTGTTTCGGCGTTACAGACGCTGATTGTATCCAACCCAACGAGCGATCTGCCCAGCGCCGATCAGGAGGCTGCGGCCGTTTTGGAGGAGGTAGAAGCTGCCGGATTCCACGGCCGCGTGCTAAGCGGCACAAAGGCCACCTCCCACAATGTCCTATATCACGCTCCGAAGGCGTCGATACTGCACTTTGCAGGCCATTCGCGACTCGATCACCAGCATTTTCTAGACTCGGGGATTGAACTCGCCGACAAGCGGATGACGGGAGCCGAAATCCTCGCGTCGCTCGATCTCCGGAAGGCAACGCTTGTGTTTCTGAGTTCCTGCGACAGCGCCCGAGCCCATCCTGCCCGTTCCGAGGAGCTGATGGCGCTCATTCGCGCACTACTCTGCGCGGGAAGCCCGACGGTTCTGGCCAGCCTGTGGGCACTAGAGGACCGGGTAGGAATCGTCTTCGCACGCAGCTTCTACCACCATTGGTTGACTGGGAACGCCTCACTTATAACGGCGTACCAGCGTGCCGTGCTCGATACCCGAGAACTCTATCCACAGGCCTTCTACTGGACGCCCTTTGTGCTTGTCGGTGCGTGGCATATTGTGCCCTCCTGCCCCCTGACCAGTGCACCGGCAACCTTTGCGGCCACACCGGACAGGCATTAGACGGACCCCAAAGGAAGGGGTTACGGCACGCTCATTACTCCTGAGATCGGGCCGACGCAAGCGAAGGCGGTTTTAGCGTAGGCTCTATGCAAATGGAGGGCGGCAACGCGCAAGGGGCCGAACGGGCGTCGGGTACTCTTGGAAACCAGGGTGAAGAAGTCCCCGTGTTTCGTCGGCGCCTGATGAGAGGCGCGTTTGACATACGCTGAGGGGGCGAGCGCGAGTCTCGTCCGTATCGTGGGCGCCTCCCGTTCGCGGGCACAATTTTCGAATCGGCGAAAGGAATCGGGTTATCCGCAGTGCAATGACGCGTCAGGACGGGTCCTGAGATCGTTGTATTTCCATGGTGTTTTAGTGTGAAGCATCTCCGAACGGCTCAAGAGGCGAGCGTTGTGGAGGGCATTGAGGAACTAGAATGACATCGATAAAACTTCTTGGCGCAGCTCATGAGCGGCGAGCTCTCTTGCGTCATCTGGCCGGCATTTCCTGGGAGGAAGGACAGAGCGATGAGATCGAGCACCGGCCTGACTCAGAGGACGTCTGGATCGTGTGTCGCGATTCCGCTCTGGCCTTTGATGCGGCGCTTTCGAAGAGGCGCCGGAAATTTCCGGCGTCCAACGTGCCCAGGGCCATTCTTTGGGTGCCGGCGGGGCAGAGTCCCCTGGCGTTTCAGGATTGGTGGGAGGCATTTTCCCTTCAACTCGAAGAGACGCAGCAGGACGCAGCATCGCTCCTTATTGCGATGGTGCGCAGACCTCAGCTACTTCTTTGGAGTGAGCGTATCACTTCGGTGCCCCGTACCTGGTTTGAGAGACTGGTCGACCACCCGGCTAACGTTGCGGTACGCAAGCTGCCCTTCTCAACAGCAATGAAGGAGGAACTGCTACAGAGTGACGAAGATCTCGCGTGGGTGCGTACAAGACTGGGTCATCTGGCGGAAGCCCAGTGGGCGATGCTCTGCCCCAGTTCGGAAGCGATTACCGACTGGTTAGAAACGGATCGTGTCGATCCGGTCCTGGAAGCGCGTTTTAAGCGCGTTGCGCTCGCCCGGGCAGCCATGGAGCGCCAGTTGCGAATGTTAGAAGATGCGGAGTTGATCTCACCGCAGAGAGCTGCCGCGAAACGCCAGGCTGGCGGCCTCGTGGAAAGGGCTGGGCCGGTTACCTGGCTTCGCAGCTCACTCTTGTGGCACGGGGCGCGCCTCAAGAGTTTGGGGTACATAGCCGCTAGCGTGGCCGCTCGGCTGACTCAAGGTGCCATTCTAATGCCCTCGTTTCACGCGGTGCGGGGACAGGAAGCCGTTACCGACGACACACCGGTAGCGTTTGATACCCTCGTTGCGGAGCTAGAAAACGGAGAAGCCGTCGATTTTACGGTCGAAGATAAATGGGTGCACTTCGTCATTCAAGACCATCACCTTCTAATCCGCATAGGAGAGAACTCCATCAAGCGCTTTAAAGAGTTTCAGTTGGAGTTTCGCCGCGGGCAGGACAAAGTTCTGACGGTGATTTCCGATCGCGGCATGGCGCGACTGACACCAGAGCATCTTAAGCAATTGCAGGACGGCCGCGCGCGTCAACTCGTAATTTTCCTGTAGCCGAGGACTGATCCGTGGCAGAAAACCACCCAGCTAGCCCCCAACGCCAGAGCGTCGATTCGCAGGTGTGGACGCATTTGTCCGACGCATCTCGGCAGAGACACCGCGATCGGGTACGGCGATGGTCCCAATTACCCCCCGCACGGTTCGAGCCTGAAACCTTATCCAGCATCCGAGAGCTTGTCACCGAGCGCCTTACCCTTTATGCGAGAACCTATCTCTATCAACAAGACAAGGAGATTGGCGCTCCAAAAGAGCGGTCTGGCCCGGTATGGAATCGGCATGAAGAGGAGGTCGGGGCGCATGCCGCAGCATTTGCGCGGACGTTTCTGCAGGATCTGCAGGGATTATGGACTGTAGAGGCCGACCTAATCGATCACACTCTGATTGCGTCCACCGCCGGCTGGTGGTATGAGAATCGTCGCAGGGGAATTGCCGACGATGTCGATGATCTGCTGGAACGGTGCGCGGATCAGTTGTCCGCCATGCTTGTATTCAAGAACCTGGACCAAGTCGTGAGCCGTCCCCATCAGACCTGGTGGCCGGTGCTCGCACACCGTACGATCGAAAGAATTCTGTATGCCAAAGTTCAAGCCGGTCGCAGGGAAGCTGCCGCTGCTGTGACGGATTCTCACCGCACTCCGATAAGGGCCCCATCCGACCGCGCAAGCAGCCAACGGTTGGATTCGGATCGAATTCACGGCTACATGGCGGTCCTTTTGGGTGCCGCCGGCAAGTTCCGATTCCAGGGACTTGGCCAGGCGATCAAGTACTTTGCCCTCCTGTGCAGCCAGTGGGACACGACGGATCCTGTCACCGAGATTACCGATCCGTTGCCTGAGTCCGAACCGGGGCAGCCGCAGCCGAACCTCCCAGCATCGCTTATCGTGCCCAGTGCGGAAGCGGCGTTCCTATCACACTCTCAGGAGGAGGGAGAGGAAGCCGACAAGATAATTCTGAAACTCTGGAAGGATATGGTTGCCGCGTTAGGAAGGGCCGGTGCAGAAGAATTGTGGGTGCTTCTACGTCTTCACGTGATCCATGCGCAGGAATGGAACGAAATTGCCCTGGCAGTCCTGGAAGTGCATTGCCGGCTATTGGCCACCGACGACCTGCCCCCCGATATCGCGTCAGGGCAAGCGGACGTATGGTTCGAAAGCATGCAAGGATTGTTTCGTAACCTTGCAGAGAAGACACGCAAACGTCCCGGCACATTGAATGCGGCCACTCTTCGGAAGCGGTTCCAGCGCGCAAGGAGTGCCGTGACGACTCACGCGTTGAGTTGATGGAAGCAGGCAAATTCGATGTGATGTTCTTTCCGCAATTACAACCATAGGAGCCGCGCGGACGTCAACCATGGGCTAGTACGCGCCGCTGCTGTCACTCCCTCCAATGAACTCTGCGATGCGTGTGAGCGCACCGGGCAAGGAATATGTAATGGCAAGTGGATGGACAGTGCCGACCGGGTGGGAGCGCGAGGTGGACACTGCCATCGACGAGTTCCTCGTGCAAACGAAGGTTTCAAAGAAGCGACTCGGAGAGGCACTCGGGATCAACGCCTCGAGTCTCACCCTCAGCCATCTGGAGAACACAGCAAAGCAGAAATATATCTTTCATCGGTTGCTGAACTGCCTGCGCGCCGATAACATCTATACCGCTGTATATCGCATGCATCTGGATGTCACCGGATGGCACGCGCTGAAACATTTATCCGCTCGTATTCTCGGCTGTGCGTTCCCATACCTGGTTGACCCAGAACGGCCGTTGGAGAATGCCTCGGAAGCCTACGAATTGGGAATGCTGGGGGTGGAATATTGGGAACCGGGGGAGTGGGATGCGGCGGTCTCGTACCTGCAGTACGCGTGGGGGTTCTTTCAAGTCCACCCGTCCGACTCCTCGGATGCGGGGCTGTACGTCCGATTGCGCGTGGGAACGCACCTGGCAAGTTGGCAGTCGACCGCCGGCGAGCCTGGTGCCACTTTTCTGACAGCGCAGGAGACGTTACAAGCAGCGAAAGGGTATCGCGGTTCCGACCCAAAGATTGTCGAGGCGATCTGCTGGCTGTATAACACGGCCGGCACCGCTTGGCGGCATGCCGGCAAGCATCCGGAGTTCGCCATTGAAAAGCATCAGATCGCCGACAAGATTATCCTGGCCAAGAGTCTTCCCCGCACGCATCGGATCCCAATGCTGCGCAACCAGGCCAAGCCATACGCACAGTGGGCGCTGCGCGACGAGGTCCGCCAATCTGGTTGGTTCGCGGAGGCGCTCTCCGTAGCACTTGAGTCGGAGCAGGAAGCCGGGGGCGACATCCCCTCCGATGAGGTGCGTGAGGAGTGGCTCCTCTCGCGCCTTACCCGGATCGAGTGCTTGGTCGCTATGCGCCAGGATAATTCTGCGGTGCGCCTGTGGGATGAGACTATGAACCAGGAATGGGTGCCCGCCATGGTTTCCCGGAAGGCAGATACAGCCCTGACCGCAAAATGGAAATTTGCGGGCTTATCCGTCCTGCTTGCGCGTCACGATCTTCAGTGCCTTGCTGCCGAGGCCCACGCGTTCCAAAACGACAAGCATAATGCGCCATTTGGAGAGCGCCTGCAGCGTGCCGGACGCCTCGCAACCTTGGCGGAGGCAGGTGATGAAGACGGGCTTCGTAGCTTGATTGTGCGCTAATGCCGGCCGGCTCCTGCGTTCGGCAAAGCCGCCATGGATCACAACGCCGGTTTCCTCGGAAATGCCACAGTTTTGTGGAGAGGCCATCCTGCATATTTTGGGTGAGAGCCGCCACTCTCACTGTGGCGTCAGCCCCGATAACACAGGCCAATGGAACCGTGGAATTCACATGTCTCAATGTCAATACTCTTCGGGCAACAGCACGGTCGTTTTTGACCGGTCCGCTTCCGTTATCACCCACACCTCCGCTGCCGTTTCCAGCCACAGCATCTGCGAGCGTTTGTAATAGTAAGCAGAAAGCACCTGCCCGCCGTTTGCCACGGCGTCGTCGTTTTCCCCCATCTCCGATGTCGTGAGCGCCTGACCCCAGTCCCCACGGGCGTGCCGACAGACATACGCCATCGGATCTTGCCCGACCCTTCGCAGCGCCTCCTGGGCTTTTGGCGTGACGACGATCTGTCCCAGCGGAATAGTATGTCTCAACTCTCCTCCTCCTCGGCCGCTAGCAGAAACAATGTCGAGTAACGCAGGGTGTCGGTATGCAGCCACAGCACTTCGCCGTCGCGCAGGCGATACGCCGAGAGGATGCGTCCTCCGTGTTGTACCGCTAAATCATTGACACGCCGATCGTCTTCGTTGGCATCTTCCCCCCAATCTCCGCGGGTATGTCGGTCGAGGAATTCCCAGAGGTTGTTCCCGTTGCGGATAAGCGCCTCGCGGGCACCCGACGAAAAGGTGAGCATCCCGGGCGCAAAGAGTGGCTCCATGTTTCTTGACCTCCTCTAATACTCCGAAGGCAGCAAGGCAGTTGTTGCGGACCGATCCCACTCCGTAATCATCCAGAGCTTCTGGCCGTTACGCAGGTAATAGGCGGATAGCAACCGGCCGCTGTTTAGCAGCGCGTCTTCGTTCGCCTGGCAATCTTCCGGACAGAGCGCCTCGCCCCAATCGCCGCGCAAGTGCCGCTCCAAGAAGCGGGCAAGGCTCTGGCCATTGGCGTCCATTGCCTCAAGCGCGCCCGGCGTGGACAATATTTGTCCGGCCGGAAATCTTCTCATCATGGCTCTCGCTCCCCGTTCCATCGGCTCATGGTTATCGCTCCCATTCCAGCGCCATCTGTGTAAGCGCACGATCGGCCTCGTTGACAATCCGCAGGCTATTGCTGTTGCTCAGAACAAGGGCGGATACAACGGCAAGGCCGTGTTCAACGGTCTCCTCGTTGGTCAGAACGTCGCCCCAATCGACCTGTCGGTATCGGCCCAGGACGTCCCAATGGTGCCGGCCGCTTGCATGCGCGTACTTCCTGACGGCGACCGAAAGCGCATGGGAGCAGATTCCTAGCCGTTTTCGCCGCTTCATCGCTCACCTCGGATTAACTGTGCCCGTCCGTCGTCTCGTTACGCTCCCGTGCTTTCCCGCGATCGCGCCGAGCCTTCATAGGTACACGCTCCCGGCTTCGCACGCACGCTTTGACGAGTGCAAACGCGGATGTAGCAAGAATCCTGAACAGATTGGCAACCAGTCGGACCGCAGTGCGGACCGAACCGATCAGAAATTGCCGCACCGGACCGCCGAGGTCTTTGGGCAGGAAAATGGAAAACAGGTACAGCGCGATCCACACGCTGATAAGGTTCACGATCCCTTGCCAGACACCGGTCGGGATGGCGTGGAGTGTGCCGACGAGCAACCAGACGGCGCCACGCCACACCGCATCAAGAAGCACATCCGCGTGCCGAACCGCATGGTATCCGAGCCAGACCAGTCCCAGGATCGCGCCCCCTTTCGGAAGCCAGCGCATCGGCAGCGCCGGCACTCCTTGACACAGCAGCGGCTTGTTGCAGGTACAGCACGTCAGGTGCGGTCCCCACAGCGGATTGGGGTGACCGTCGCCGCAGCGGCGCGCGTTGAGAGAGAGCTGGCACACGCCACAATAGCGGCTATCCGAAGGCCACCAGTGCCAACAGCGCAGGCATAACATCGTACGTAAATCCTTCCCGGGTCGTGCAGACCCATACTCTGCATGTCGTATCGAGAATTAGAGTAGACACTGCGGATGCGTCATGCCTGGGCTGTGCCATACCGGACCGAAGGCGCCGTGACGCCGGATATCGCCGAAGGTCGTCAGCCGAAAAATCTGACTTGGCTGCTTTACTGCAATTGCAGCAAGATTGTCGCGCCGAATCTCGGAAGTGGTGACAATGAGTGTCCCGGCAAATTCCGTCCCGTACCGCCCCGAGAAGAGACCGCTGGCCGCATACCGGGAGTGGATGCCGAGTTTCAGAGTGAATTCTGACGCTGACGTGTGGCCTAGATCGATCTCTACGGTGAACCCATTGCGCACTCCGACGCGCGCGGTTATGAACACTGCGTCAGGTTTACAGATCTCCCTCCGCCAGCGAGTTTCTGGGTTCCCCTTCGTGAGGGATCTCTCCCGCACCTCGTAGGCATGGCGGCAAAGCCGCTCCGGGCAGAAACGCTCCAGGACCACAGAATCGCTGGCGCGCGCGGCGGCTTCAAGGGCCAGGCGGAAGGTAACGATCTCAATCGTGTGCAGCAGGTAACCCGGCGTACCCCGCCGCAGTTGGGCGCGGACGTCGTCTGGATCGAGGCCGAGTACCCCGGCAACGATTGGAATGCCCCCTGGCCCCAAGAGATAGGCATATTGGCAGCCGGTCGATACGTCCATGGCGGACGGCAGGGAGAGCTGCGCCCGCTTCAGAAACCCGGCGTCATGAAGTTGGCGCAGTCGCGCATTGGCTCTGGGAACGCTGCCAAAATGAAGTGCCTGGATCTGGCCGCGCAGCATGCTTCCGTGCGCGTAGATATCGGAGAGCAGTGCGATGTCACGGGGTTGCAGCACCATGCGGCGCGAGGCTTGCGGACTATCCGGCCGGCGGCGCTTTCTTACTGCGGGATCGGCGGGCGGGTGTGACGGGTTCCTGGGCATCGCGTACCTCCAATACGGGGGGTTGTTCGGTGACACGGGGCGGAGCAGCCGTCGCCCTGGGTGCGCGGGGCGTCCGCTGCGGCTTCGGCAACGGTACATCGGTGTCGCCGATCTCGGCGTCGCGACGGGCCAGTTCCGCCTCGACCTCTTCCCGCCTGGTCCCGAAGTGCTTGAGCGCGGTAAGGCGGATGGCCGCTACATTCGCCGCACTGACCTTGGGATCGGCGGCAAGACGGGTGCGAATACGGGTGAACGGCTCCCCACGCCGCACGACCACGGCGTCTCCCGCCTTCTGGTTCATCAGGAGGTTGCGGATAACGGCTTTCGGCTCGTCGCTTGCGATCTCCCCCGACAACGTCTCGGCCTCGTTTCCCCCGACCGAGAAGAAGATCTGAGTGCCGACGATATTGCGGATCAGGAGTCTGAGCTTCGGGTTGAGCTGGATGCTGGTCTGGTGGCTTAAACAGGTTCCCAGGCCGAACTTACGTCCTTCGGCCAAAATGCTCGCAAATTGCTCACTCAGGCCATCGAAGTTCTCGAACTCGTCCAGATA
>JBBQVV010000044.1:0-25073 GCA_038211235.1 Chthonomonadales bacterium
CGCGTTGCGGTGTCTCTTTGGTACCCATACTGCCCAAACGCCCTAAACGGATTCGCCGTCGTGCCGGTGCTCACCACCTCCCGCCCCCAGGCGTCCAGGATGAGCGTGTCGCTCACCGCCTGGTTGATATCCGCCAGTTGCTTGGCATGCCCCTGAAAGTCCGGCAGGTAGTAGTTCGACGGGCCGCCTCGATGCTGTGAGAACTTCCCGCCACATATGCCGGTCAATTCCGTGTTGCGCGCCTGCACGACCAGACCGGCGTTCGACTCCTGCGCGATATTGTCACCGCATATGCAGAGGTTCGCGATCGTCGCGTCTGCTACCTTCTTTCTGAACGGGCCGCCTGGCAATCGCCACGGTCTTCCGTTCTCTCAACGATCTAACCGGCGCCGCACAGCTTCTGCCGAGCGGCGCAACACAGCGGTAGCCCGCTATCACGCACTCATCTTCTATACGTGAATACGATTTGACGGTCAGACAACTGCATTTGCGTCCGAGGGCCGTACGGCTCGTATGAGACTCGCGGCCAGAGTAGACGGGGTGCCGGGTACCCCCTGGGTGGCGCCACCGGTCCGACCTGTGGGAATTACGAAGGAGTTCCACTCCGTCTGCATGTTGCCTCGTGGCTCACATGTCCATGTCCTCCCATTCCTCCAATCTCTCCCATCCTCCCCAGTGCCACGAAAAACCCGTACTCATCCCGGTGCAGCCTCCTCAACACAAGTGTATATTGGCCTACATTTCGATAAACGAACGCGCAAGAAGGACAGGCTGCCAATATGACCACCGAAGCGCAACAGACAGCTAACCGCGAGAACGCAAAACGCTCGACCGGTCCCAAAACCGCCACGGGCAAGGCACGATCGAGCCGCAACGCCGTCCGGCACGGCATACTCGCTTCCGTCATCCCAGCCGATACGCCCGGCTTCCAGGAGACCCTCGAGGGCCTCTACCGAAGCCTTCGCCCCATGGACGAAGCGCAGCGCCTGCTAGTAGACCAGATCGCCGTCGCAACGGTTCGCCTACAGAGGGTGATCGACGCCGAACAGCTATTCCTCGAAATCGCAGCCGCGAAAGCGGGGTGCGATCTCCCTGATGGCGTCGCCGTCGCCGACTACCTCGCATCAGACTCAGCAACGCTCTCCCTCCGCTACGAGGCTGCTCTCAACCGGATCATCCACAAGAACCTGCGGCTGCTCCGCGAGATGAAGGGAGACTGGCACTGGAACGGGGTCCGAAGTGGCGACAGTCCCTATATTCCGCCGGACCGCACGGAAGAGCCGACCACAATAGTAGAAGATCCTGCGGAAACCAGGCCAACCAATCGACCCGACCCCAACCAACCGGAACTTGCGAAGGCTCGACAACAATGGACTGAACTACCTGATGAGGCGCTCCTCACCCAAATAGTACAGTCACAGCTTACATCGTCTGCACAGACCAGCGCCATCGCTCCCTTCCCCCTGCGAGGAACGAGCGAAAATGGGGGAAGGGCCGGGGTAGAGGGCGCATTGACGAGCTACAAGGAGACGGCCGGGGTAGAGAACGAAGTGACCAGCGCCATCGCTCCCTTCCCCCTGCGAGGAACGAGCGAAAGTCGGGGAAGGGCCGGGGTAGAGGGAGAATTGGGTTCGTTTCGCAATAACGATGAATCGGACGCACTTGTCTCCCGCTCGCCCTGACCAGACCACCAAACACAGTGTGGCGCATCGAAGTCGTCCCCGGCTACCGCACCGTCCACCACAATCACGCCAGGGAGCCACGCCAAATCCAGGACCAGACCGGAGGAAACAGCCCATAATCCATCAGTCGGCGAGCACAACTCCCCGCGACCACGCGACCATCGCCCAGGCGAGTCCAAATCCTCCCTCTCCCGCCGAGTGGGTGCCCTCTGGGCAGTAGGGAATCCAGGGAGAGGGTCGGGGAGAGGGCGAATGGACGGACGAGTATAAAAGGCAAAAGTGCTTGAACCCAATTGAGGTCCGGGGAGAGGGCGCAATTACGTATGGACCACGGCCGATGCACCCGGCGGCTCATGGGCCGTCAAAGCTATGTCACCCCACCACCCCATCAGCCGTGCGAGTGGAGCGCGATTCGGTTTCCCTCGCAGTCCATAAAAATGGCGACGTATCCCAGGGTCGGACTGATCAGGGTCTTGCCGACCAGAATCTGGCCTCCTGCCTCGTCCACGCGATCGAGGACAGTGAGGAGGTCGGAACCTCCGTTCAGGTAGACGAGAGCGCCTTCTCGAGAAGGAACGTAGCCTTCGCCATTAACAATCGCGCCGCCGATGCCGCTCGCCTGATCGAACAGGAGGAAGCCCATCAGATTTGGACCCATCTGGTGGACCGGCATCTCATAGTCGAAAATCCGGCTGTAGAATATCCTCGCGCGCTCGAAATCGGCTGCCGGAATCTCAAACCAGCTGACCGCGTTAGTTAGCATCTCCATCTCGCGTCCGACCTCCCTATGCAGAGTGCCTGCCGTCTACTGCCTGCTGCCTACCGTCTCGATCCTCAGGCTCCGGATAGGTCTGGCCCAGGGCGAGAACCAGGCGAGGTAGGCGATGCCCGCCATGACCGCCAGCAACAGGCCCGCTCGAAGCAGGAACGCCTGGGCGGATCGGCGCCGGCGAACGTTGGGAGTGGACTCACGCGCCCGCCGCGCTACATCGGATGGCGCTTTCCGATTGGACTGAACTGTTCGCATCGTGATTGTCTTTCTCCTTACTGAGCAGCCGATCGCACTGCTCGCTGTCTACAATTCGAAAGGTGATGTTCCAGGCGGATCGAATGCTGACGGTGGCCGCGGGATAGTTGATCCCGGAGAGACAGTACCTGCCGCTACGATAGCTCAGTTTACCTTGCTCGACGTGGCTTTCAAGCGCGGCGATCGCGGTGGGTCCGAAACGTGCCGCGAGTTCCTCTTTCACACTTCAATCACATGTAGTCCCCACCCGGCTCGAAGGTCCGTTTGCACTTCCAGCAGGTCGACTCATCCTTCGATGCGATGGAGTTGCACCGCGGGCACAGATGGAGTTTCACGGGGAATTTTCCGCATTGCGTGCAGTGGACGCTGTCCCCATACACCAGGGCGCCGCAGTGCTCGCATGCGCCCGCCTCGTTTGCCACCGGACGTTGTGCATTCGGCTTCAACCTCTGGCTACTCCGTGCTGGTGCGAAGGCGGGCCGCGAATCTGGGGGCGCGAACATAGCTCCAGAGCGAAGCTCCGAGGACCACAATCGCGATGACAGCCCACACGAACGCCCAGACGATCGGCGCTGCCAGGTAGTGCTGCGACATGAAGACCGCGTCGTTATCGCCGAAGCCGCCCGACGTGAGGTAGAGCAGCGTCCGAAGGTCCCCGAGCGCATTCAGGCCGCACTGTACGGCTAGAAAGCTTGCCGCGAACTGCGCCCATCGCGGCGGCGTGATCCGCGCGATCAGGAACAGGACCGCAGCCAGCGCTACGCCTGCAGTCGGCGTGAAGAAGTCGGGCACGAAGCTGTGGGGATTATCGAACGGATTGTGGGCCCATAGTACCGTAACAAGCAGTACGTAGGCCGCCGCGCCATAAAGCGCTGCCTTACCACGGCTCGACGCTCGGCCGACCCGGCTGGCCTGCAGCAGGAGTGCGCCGAAAATGGCGGCGCCGACGTACCCGCCGGAGATCGTCAGCCAGTCCCAGACAGGCGATTGCCCGACCCAGGTGACGCCGCTCCCATCGGGGCGGACGTGCAGTGAATCGACTCCCAGGCCCGTTACCGTCCCCGCGAGCGCGTGACCGCTCTCATGGATAAACGTGACGAACAGCCGCAGCGGATAGAGCATGTAGTTGCTGTACGGCACGAACCAGAGTCCGAGCGTTACCAGCGTCGCCCAGAGCAGAGGAGCCGCCGAACGGGGCTCGCCGATACTCGGATCGATACCAACGCCGCCCGCTCGCTGCGTGTTCATCTTCGTCAATCCCTCCCACTGGAATCGGATACCGCCCGGTCGGGCGACGATGCCTTCTCCTGTACCTGTACGAGTCGCAGGCGTGAAACGACGTCAAGGGCTACCTGCCGTACACGTGCCTTAAGTCGCGCGGTCGCGTAATAGCCCACAGCGATCTCATATTGAGGCTCACCTGAGTCGATTGCCGGAAAAACCAGAACTGAGCTACCAATCTCGTGAGGCGGCAGGTTCGGCACTTCAATCTGCAGGTCGAGTGCCGGGCCGACGGGATACCGGGTACGGGTAACCGAGTACCTGCCGCCCAATCGAGTGAGCATTCGCAGCCCGGGCTCCAGCCTTCTCTGCTCCCGATCGAGGCCGCTCGAAGAGTCGACGCGGAGTAAAGAAACGGATATTCGTGAATGCTGCGCATCGTCCGCGCCGGCGTGCCAGATGTGCTCGTCGAGCCATCTTTGCACACGCGAAGCCGGAAGTCGTGTCAGCGTGAATGCTGCGAATGTCGGTCCGGACCGATCGCCTTGAGCATCCATTGTCCAGTCCGTCGGATAGGCTACCACCAGCGCGACATGGCCTACTCCAACGCTGCTGGTCGTGTGTACAGCGTAGCGAGGGCGCGCCATCTGCCATAGCATGACACCGGTACACACCACTGCGGCGGCGAGAATCGCGACGATCAGAAGCAGGCGCCGGCCACCGCGCGCCACGATTACATCGTCCGGATCCGTCTCATGCATCAAAGCCACAGATCTCTACTTCGCATATGTTCTTCCGAGCATGCCGGATTCGACCGGTCTGGTATAATGTCAATGCGCCCGGCCGTATGAGCTCCACACAAAGAGAGGACTCGGAATGCTGTTAGCGATGGACGTGGGCAATACGAATATCGTGCTCGCCGTATACCGGCGCGGCGACATCAACACTCCGCCTGTCGATCACTGGCGCATTCGCACCGACCGCGACAGGACGACGGACGAGCTTGGCATGCTGGTGAAGGCGCTGGTTCTGCACTGCGGTCACCGGCTGGGCGATCTTCACCACGTGGCGATCTCCAGCGTCGTTCCAACTATGAACGAGACGCTGGCGCAGTTTTCCAGGCGATACGTCTGCGTCGAGCCGTTCTTTGTGAATGCCCACACGGACAGCGGAATCGCCATCCAATACCAGCCGCCGACGGATGTCGGCGCGGACCGGATCTGTAACGCCGTGGGCGCATTCGCAAAGTACGGCGGGCCGGCGATCGTCGTCGACTTCGGAACGGCGACCACGCTCGACGCAATCGCGGACAACGGAGACTACGTCGGCGGAGCGATTCTGCCCGGGATTGGAATCTCCATGGACGCGCTATTCAGGCAGGCAGCGCGCCTCTACCGCGTAGAATTCGTGGCGCCGCCCCAGGCCATCGGCGCAAACACCGTAAATGCAATGCAGAGCGGGCTGGTCTTCGGCTTTGCAGGTCAGACGGATGCGATGGTCGAACGGTTTCGGTCGGAGCTTGGCGGTTCGGCGCGAGTCATCGCAACCGGCGGACTCGCCGAGCTCATTCAGAAGGAGAGTCGAACCATCGAGCTGGTCGACCAGCTCGTGACGCTCGACGGCTTGAGAATGATCTTTGAACGCACCGCGCCCACCCCACAGTAGGCCGGGCAATTCAGCTGGCTAATTCATGACGGGTCCCCGAACGGGCTCACGGAGGCCCATCCGTACCCATACGGGCAGGCGGGACAAGTTACGGGTAAGCCCGAAACACCGTTCGTCACTCCGACCGTTTCATGAATGAGCCGGGTTCATTCTGACGCGCGGTGAGTCTCCTCCTCATGCTTAGCAGCGATGTGCGCATCCATCCGTGCCGCCGTGTCCTGGCGATAGTAGGATCTGAGTACGTCGTAAAGCTCCGGGTGAGTGTCGCGCATCTGCCGCGCCTTCTCAAAGAAACACTCCGTCGCCACCGCGAAGAACTCGCCCGCATTCGTCGCTCCGTAGGAATCAAGCAGTTCCGCGCGTCCATGTTCGGAGCTGTCCACGAGACGTCGATATTCGGCCGACATCACATCTGCCCAGCGTTCGTACTGCGCCTCATCGTCGAGCCGAGGCACTCCGTCGACACCGCCGTCGCCAAGATCGAGCTTGTGCGCGAACTCATGGAGGACGACATTGTGACCGTCCAGCGCGTTCATCCCGCCGGTCCTGACATCCTCCCACGATAGAACGACCGGTCCGTTACTCCACGCCTCGCCAAGCCGCTGACTCGGCCCCTCGTGAAGGAGTCCGTCCGATCCGAGTCCCGACTCGCGTGCCACGTAGCTGGTCGGGTAGACCAGGATCGACTCCACGTTCGCGAAATAGTCGTGTTCGAGGTTGAGCAGTAAGAGACACGCCTGGCCCGCGATCGTAACTTTGATCTCGCCGGTGATCTCCTGCCCTCCGCATCCCTCCCAGCTCTTTTCGTCTGCAACAATCGTCAGATCCGCGTGCAGTCGTTCGCGCTCCTCGGCGGTGAGATAGGCGTAGTGCGCAACGTTATTGTCGAGGAACAGCGACCATTCCGGCGGGAATGGCTGCTCGAGCCGCTCCTTGCGCCGCTTGTCGCGGAACCAGTCGAATATCATGCTCCCCTCAACTTCCCATCACCGAAGGAGCCGTGTCGATGGGACGACGCGCGGCAAGACTCCATGCCAGTATCGCAAGCGTAATGACCAGGCAGATTGTCGCGTTAAGTCGGATCGCGGGAAGTGCATGGAGGTGATTTGCGAGAAATCCGATCTCCAGTCCTCCCACCGGGAACAGCCCCTGGAACACGAGCGAATAGACGGCCATGACCCGGCCCCGCAGTGCGTCCGGGACGTCCTCTTGGACCAGAGTCTGGGCCGCCATCCCGAATACGATCATCGAGAAACCGCTTACGGTCAAGAGCGCCAATACGACCCAAAAGCTCGAGGCGAACGACATAATCTGGAGCGCAACGCAGAACAGCGCGGCGCCACCGTAGACCTGCCATCTGCGCGAGATCCTGTCGCCGGCCGCGGCGAGCAGCGCCGCGCCGACCGCCGCACCTACGCCGTTGAAGATCATGATCATCGTGAATCCGGCCTGGCGGCGATGGAATAGGTCGGAAAGCATTGGGAACAGCGTCGACACGGACCAGGTGAACATACTGCCTGCACCGACGAGCAGGATCACGCGCAGTACCTTGCGGGTGCGCAGAATGTAGGAGAAACCGTCCAGCACACGGAGATCGTGAGTTATCGGCTTTACGCGGGCCACGCGCATCAGGAGCAGGGAGATGATCACCGCCACAAAGCTCAGGCCATTCAGCGCGAAGCACATCGAGGCGCCCAGTTTCTGCAGCACCACTCCCGCAAGCAGCGGGCCGATGACGCGGGCCAGGTTAAACCTGAGTGAGCTGAGGGCGATAGCATTGCCGAGGGCATCCCGGTTATCGATCAGCTCGGCGACAAACGCCTGCTGGGCAGGCATATTGAACGCACTGCTCAGACCAAGGAGCCCCGAAAGCAGTACGATGTGCCACGCCTCCATCTTAATCCACCAGCCTGCCGCCAGGATGGCCAGCGCAAACGCCAGCGCCATCTGCACGGTCTGCATCGAGACCAAGATGGTGCGCTTGGAGTAGCGGTCGGCTAGCTGTCCGCCCCAGATGGAGAACATGACGTAAGGAACCGCGTTGGCGGCCGAGACGAAGCCGAGCCAGCGCGCGTCGCGGGTCAGGTCCCATACGACCCAGCTCTGCGCGACCTGCTGCATCCACGTACCGGCTACGGAGATCAGCTGACCGAAAAAGAAGAGACGGAAGTTACGGAAAGAGAGGGCGTAGAAGGGACCCCGGTACCTTACAGCCGGCACCGACGCCAGCGCGGCATCGATATCCTGCTGCCGCATGACGTCGGCGCCGGTTCTAGTTGTATCGCCTGTGGTATCCCGAGCAGGCGGAGCCGAAGCTTCACTCATGTTGTCCCACAGGTACGTCCGCTGCGGCTCGACAAACCGGATCTACTCGAACCGCAGCGCCACGATTGGATGAAGCTTGGCCGCTTTACTTGCCGGATAGATTCCGAAGAACAGGCCCACGCCGACGGACACCGCGACCGCCGCAAACACCGCGGTAGCGTTCACGATCGTGTTCCATCCGGCGAACGCGGCGAGCAAGTAGGCGCCGCCGATGCCGAGCAGGATCCCGATCAGGCCGCCGATGAGCGAAAGTATCGAGGACTCAATCAGGAACTGTAAAAGGATATCCCTCGGCGTAGCCCCGATCGCCTTGCGAATTCCAATCTCCCGCGTACGCTCCGTCACCGAAACCAGCATGATGTTCATGATCCCGATGCCGCCGACCACAAGGGATATTACCGCGACGGCAGAGAGCAGCGCCGTCATCGTACCAGTGACGCTCTGTTGCGTCGCCAGCAGATCGGTCTGGCTCATGATCTTGAAGTCATCGTTGTCCGGATATGGCGGTGGTATATGATGCCGATTACGCAGAAAGTTCGATATCTGTTCCTGCGCGAGCGGCATCATGCGTGCGGTGGTGCAGCGGATCGAGATGGCGCCGATATACCTTACGTTGAGTATGCGGCGCATGGCCGTCGTGATCGGAACGATGATCGTGTCGTCCTGGTCCTGGCCCCACGAGGTCGCGCCCTTTGGCGCCTGCATTCCGATAACCGTATAGTTCTGGTGGTTGATCGCAATGACCTTGCCCGTAAGATCTGCCTTCGAATCGCCGACCAGCTTATCCGCGATCGTCGTCCCGGCAATGCAGACCTTCTGGCTCCCGTCGATCTCCGCGTCGGTAAAGTATCGTCCACGGTCGATCTCGACGTTCTTCACATATGGGTAGTCCATCGTCGAGCCGGTTATCTGCGTAGTGGAATCCTTGTTCCCGAGCCGGATCTGCACTCCCTGTCGCACGGTCGGGGCGATCGCGTCCACCGATTTTGGAAAGTGCTGCGCCATCAGTTTTGCATCGTCCAGCGTAAGGCGATTCGTCTGACCGGAGTTACCCTGCGCGGTGGCGGCGCTCATTCGGACCCGACTCGGCCCTGGAAACATCGTCAGCAGGTTCGTACCCAGCGAATTGACCGTCTCCGTCACGCGCTGGGTCGCACCCTCCCCTATCGCGACGACCAATATAACGACTCCAACTCCAATAATGATTCCCAGCATCGTGAGCGCGGCCCGAAGCTTGTTTGTTACCAGACCACGGATACTGACGCGAAAGCTTTCCAGCAGGTTCATCTATCGCCTATCTCCCCGACGCAGTCAGCGCCGCGGCCTTTCGCTCCTCATCACGCCTGCGCTCGCGCTGCATCTGTTCGAGGACCTCGACGGCGACCAGGCGGTCGACCACAGGTTCATCGTCAAGCACCTGGCCGTCCTTGATATGCACCATTCGCTTGCAGTGCCGACCGATGTCCGGCTCGTGCGTAACCATGACAACCGTGCTGCCTTCGTCGTTGAGCTCCTGAAAGATCTTCATGATCTCCTCACTCTGCTGGCTGGCCAGGTTACCGGTCGGTTCGTCCGCCAGGATCAGCCTCGGCTCGGATGCAATGGCCCTCGCAATCGCGACGCGCTGCTGCTGGCCGCCGGATAGCTCGTTCGGACGGTGATCCAGACGATCCCCTAGCCCGACACGCTCGAGCGCGGTGATCGCCCTCGAGCGTCGATCCTTCGTGTGTCCATAGAGCATCGGCAGCTCGACGTTCTCAAGGGCGGTCGTCCGAGCAAGTAGGTTGAATCCCTGAAACACGAAGCCGATCTTCCGATTTCGGATCGCGGCGAGCTCGTACTCATCCATGTCGGCGACCTCGACGCCGTCGAACATATACGATCCCTCGGTAGGAGCGTCGAGGCAGCCGATGATGTGCATCAGCGTCGATTTGCCCGAACCGGACGGGCCCATGATCGCGACGAACTCTCCTTCGAAGATATCCAGGTCGAGGCCGTCCAGCGCACGTACCACCTGATCGCCCATGGTATAGATCTTCTCGATATTACGCAGCTCTAGCAAAGACGCCATTTACCGGCCTCCGCGCCCGCCGCCAGCAGGTCGCTGCGCGCCGAACGGGGATTGTGGCCCAAACCCTCTTTGGCCCTGGTCGAGGCCCGCGAGCACAACTTTATCGTTCTCCTTCAGGCCGTCGCGAATCTCCGTAAAGGTTCCGTCGCTGCCGCCGGTCTTGACCTTTATGGGAGTCGGCGCCTCTTTACCGTCGGCCTGCCTGGTGAGCACGGTGACCGTGATGCCGCGCTTACCGACCTTGACCGCCTCGGAGGGAACCAGCAGGACGTCCTTACGAACACCCGTCTGGATCGTTACGCTTGCGGTCATATCCGGCTTGAGAAGCTGCATCGGATTTGCTCCGAGCCGCCCCCCTCCACCGCTGGCGGCGCCTGCGACCGGTCGTCCGCCTCCGCCGCCGGGAGCTCCCGCGACCGATCGCGCGCCTCCGCGGGTCCTACTACCGCCGCCTGTATGCGGACCTCGCGCCGGTGGTGTCGCGGTCTCCTCACGACGCACGCCGTCCAGCGCGATCGTGACATCGTATGTTATGACACCCTGCTGGATAGTCGACCCCGAAGCGACCTTGGTAACATGCCCCTTAAACGTCCGCTTCGGGAACGCGTCCACGGTGACGTCGCCTTCCTGGCCCACGCGGATCTTGCCGATATCGGTCTCATCGACAAACGCGTCCACCTGCAAGCGATTGAGATCCGCAACAATAATTAACGTGGGCGCCGACAAGCCCGCCGCAAGAGTTTCACCCTGTTGTGACGCAAGCTGCAGAACTGTGCCCGTGATGGGCGACTTGATCACGGTCTTTCGAAGCTGCGCTCGATTATAATCCACCGTTGCCTGGGCCTGGCGGACCGCCTCCTGGGCCTGCACAACGTCCTGCTGCTTCAGGACATCCTGGGCCGTGTTGCCCTGAGCCATCCGGAGGGCCGCCTCCAACTGGCGCACGTGCGCACGCGCATTTGCGACATCCGCGAGCTTTGCCGTATCGGAATAAGTGCCGGCCTGCGCCGCCACCAACCCGGCGCGCGCCGAGTTCAGGGCCTCCTGCGCCTGCGACACCTCGTCCTTTGCGGTCTGGGTGTCGGCCGCCACCTTCTCACGAACGAGGTTCACGTTCTGCGTTGCGGACTGAACCTGCGACTGTGCGACGGCGTCGGAGGCTAGCGCGGAATCCACGATGCTGGCAGCGACAAACCCCTGCTTTAGCAGCGACTGGTTACGCTGAAGCGTGACGGCGGTATTCTTCGCCGTAGCCGTAGCCTGAGTAACCTGTTCCTGCGCCGTTGCAACCTGAAGATCAGCGCTGGCGCGTACCTGCTTATAGTTGGAGTTCGCGGTCGCAAGCGCAGCCTGGGCCGTGGCTACGGCGCTCTCGGCGCGTTTGATGTCGTTCGGCGTCTGCGCGGACTGCAGATTTGCCGCGGCAATCGATGACTGCAACGCCGCGCGGGCGCTGTTCAAGTCCGCCGCCGCCTGGGCGACCGCGCCCGATGTCTGTGTCTGTCCCATCGCGACGCCTGACTGCTGCTGCTGGAGACGGGTTCTCGCGGCGGCCAAGCTGGCCTCTGCCTGACGAAGCTGCGCGTCGATGTCCGGCAGGTCAAGCTCGGCGATCGTTTCGCCGGCTTTAACTTTACTGCCAACGTCCGCATATAGGTGCTTGATCACTCCAGTGATCTGCGAGCCGATTTTCACTTGAGCGCCAGTCTGTGCGGTGACGCTTCCGGACGCCGACACAGACTCTACGAGGTCGCCCCGCTTCACTGTATCCGTAAGGAGCTTCGCGTTGCTGTCCTCCACGGGATGCGTCTTCGTCCACCCCAACCAGCCTCCGCCTGCCAGCAGGGCGACGACGACGATCGCACCAACGGGCCGAAAACCGCGCTTTACCTTTCGTCGCGTCATTGCCGGCGCGGCAACTCGATCCGAAACCATTGCCAATCTCCTTCATCTTAGATAGCGGCTCATCCCGTCTGTACATAGTCAATAAACCTGTGCCCATCGGCGACAGTTAGCCATTCGCCGTGACGATCAGGGGGCCGGGACGAAACGTGCTACACGTGGCCAGTCGGTTGAGACGGATTCACGTCCGAAACTCTTGCGGCGGCGCGGTTAACGGCACCGGCCGTGAATCGTGCCAACGTCTCTTCCACGGTAGGAAGGTCCGGCCGTAATTGTCCATGTTGATCTGACGATTCCTCAGCGCAACTGTTTCCCTGTAAATCGAAGTTGGATCGCGCATTTAGCCGGTTAGATACCGACTGAAGTACATTGACCGCGTGCAGGAACTCGCGACGCTCCGCCTCGTTCAGCTCAGCCCACAGGGCTCCGAGATGCTGATGGCGCCTGTCGCGGCGCTGTCGTACCCAGGCGGTCCCCGTTTCGGTTAGCCTGAGCCGGACTATTCTTCGGTCGTTCGGGTCACTGAGCCGCTCAGCCAGAGCATGCTTGACCAGCCTGTCTGCGGCCTGGGTCAGCGCGTTCTGGCGAACACCGAGGCGCTCGCTCAATCGCCCCATCGTCTCTCCGGCAGTGGCGAGTTCCGGCGTGTCCCGCTCAGGATAGAGCGCGTACGCGAGCCGCATCTGGGCCAGTGGCAGTTGAAACAACGGCATATCGAGATTCTCCGCATCCATGAGGCGGCGCATAATTCTGGGCAGGACCGTTTCGAGCCAAGCAAGCGCCTCCTCGGTCGGCATTATCGATCCTTCGGAAACTTCCGGCGCAGCGTGTTCAAAGTCGTTCATTGGTCCGGACCGGCTCCTTCTTCGAGATTGGCGAAATGGATCGTCAGGATTCGTTACCTGACCAAATATACGAACCAAACCGTGAAATAATCACACCAATGAAATAAAACAGGGCGGGAATGCAAACGCGAACTATTCAGGGGATGGATGGGGTGGTCGCCGAGAACGAAGCCACCTGTTTGATTCTTGAACGTCGGGCGCCCATACGGGTTCACGAACATGCGGCGCCCCTTCGGTATGCGTTCTACGCAAATCATCCGGGTTCATTGGCTTCAGGGCGCGCTATCTTACCTTTAGAAACGGCTGCATGCGCTCAAACTTCTTGGCGCCGATCCCACTGACCTGCATCAGGTCTTCAATGCTCTGAAATCCGCGGTTTTCCTGGCGATAGGCGATGATCTTTTCAGCGATCGACGGTCCCACGTTCGGCAGTTTCTGGAGTTCGTCGGCGGTTGCGGTGTTAATATTCACCTTGCCCTGAGAAGGATTTCTGAGCTTCGCCGACTTGGCGCCGCCAATGAACTTTCCGGCTGCGACGCTGCCGGCGGCGCGCTTTCTGGACGCATCCACTCCTCCAGCGCCCAGACCGCCGGCTCGAGTGGGCAGAACGACTGCCTCGTCGCCTGCGCCGCCCTGAGGCTGCTCTTTCATCGTCTTGACATAGAGCTGCGAACCATCCACGGCGTGCGCCGCCAGGTTGACGGAAGCGCTGTTTGCGTCCGATCGCAGACCGCCGGCGGCTTTTACCGCATCATCGTTGCGAGCGGTCACTCGAAGATGGTAAACGCCGGGATGCTTCACCGCGCCGGTAACCTGAACGACGATGGAAACATCAGAAAATGGCGTGGCTGAATCGGTGTCGATCGCGTCGCCGCCCGGTGTAGTCCGCAGTGCGCCGGTATTCGTCCCGTGCTGATGACTTTGACGCGATCCGGTATCGTCTGACGCGGCTGGAGTTTCCACCGGGGCTTTATCAGGGGTGACGACGCCTCCTGGAGCGGACTCTCTCAACCGGATACCAGGTGCGGAGCTGGATCCCTTGAGAACGACAACACAGCTCCCCAGAACAATGATTCCGACAAGAGTAGCAAAGCCGATCGATGTGCTCTTCGACATTCCCTTCACTCCAATTGAGCCGTTACCGAAGCCGTTAGCTCTGCTCACTTAGACGGTGCGGACTCTTTGCGGTCCACACCGATCGCACCGATCGTGTTGACACTGCCGATCAACTTCGTCAGCGAGCGAGCGCTTTCCTGTGTCTGTTGCTCCTCTCGTGGAACTGGGATCGGCGCCGCGAGCCGGCAGTTCCCGGAGGGGGTAAAGCCAGACGGACGGATCGGACTGGTCGGGTTGGTCGAACGGTTAACGAATCTCCCGCAACCTGGCTCGCCGCTGCGGACACTTGGCCGGTTGACTTTCGCGCGACCGGTCGCTATAATGCCCCTTAAGCGCCGTTCTCTGATAAGCGATACGGATCCCCCAGGGAAGTCGCCGGAGCGCGGCGGCTGCCAGGCCCCGGCGTCGATCCACAGGTACAGAATATGGAGAGCATGAGCCATGCGCGTGCAGAACTACAAGGCTGGAGTATGCGCCGACAGCGGCGTCGATATTCCAGACAAAGACTACCACACCTTTATTCGCAAGAACCACGGGTATGAGCTGGTGTACCAGTGGGGAGTCGAGTCGCTCAGGGTCTCGCTCTATCAACAGCAGGATCCAAATAAGACCAGCCCGATCGCAAAGCAGCTTGTAATACTGCACATCGGTCACGAGACATCTGCCGTTGCATGCGAGGATGTCTACGATACGATGGCATATGCTGAGGGGCCGTTGCGCTTCGTTCACCAACACCTACTGATCTACGGCATCCTCTTTCCGGTTAGCTCCCATCCAGCCCCCGGCTCTCAAATCTAGGATTGCCGGAGGAGCAGGTAACCGCGGATCCTCTTTAGGCCACTGCCGGCTCCCGCGTTGGCCCGACAGCGTATCGATGGGACAGCCCGCCCTTGCGGTCGCCTGGCGTGGATTGGCCATGCGTCCAAATCCTCTCCGCTTCCGTTCTCCGGTCCGCCCTATCGCCTGTCCTGCCCGACCCGTCCGACCTTTCCGACCCGTCCGACCTTTCCGACCCGTCCAACCTGTCTGACACGTCCGACCTGTCCGACTACTCCGAACCGTCACAGCACTCCGACCCGTCCATGAGGCGTCATACCATGTGGATCTACTCTATCAGATCGAACCGCGCATTGAGCGCCGGACTCTACATCCTGATCTTGTCCGCGTTTGCAATCTACACGTGGATTGTGGTCACGGATGCTAAAAGGACTCGGATCGAGTCCGCGATCAACCGCAACCAGGAAACCGCGCGATTGAGCGCAAGATTTGTCGATCTGCAGTGGCGGGAACTGACCGGCGTGATGCGATTGATTGTCATTGAGGGGAGGCGATCAGGGTTGGCGCTGGGTTCCGACCCAGAAGGAAGTTGGTCAAAGTTGCAGTTGGCGCGAAGGACGGTGCCGGACTTACTCTCTGCGACAATCTACCGATCAGATGGCACGCTCTTTGCATCGGACTCGGACCCCTCCATGGCGACCACATCGACGAGACATTGGTTAGATGAGATTGGCAGTATACACGAGATAGGCGGCAATCCAGCGATGTATGTCGGCTGGGAACAGGCGGAATACAGCCGCTCCAGTCCAGCTCGTACAGACGCGCATGGGGACGGAATGATGGTCGTTGCGATGCGGCTGAGCAGCAGCACGACCGACAGTGGATTCCTGGTCGGCAGGCTGAGAGCCCATGCGATTACCGACTGGATGGGCCAGTTTGCCGGCAGCGAGAGCGCCGTCTACCTGCTTGACGCCGAACGACGGCTTGTCGCCGCGAGCTCGGGAGCCCGTTCCGACATGCTGTCGATCGCAGGCGTTCCGATTGAAGCCGCGATGAACGGAAAGTCCGGAGGAATGATGGTGAACGAGCGCTCTGGACGTCGTCTCGTGGTCGGCTACGCGCCGGCAGCAGGGGCGCACTGGGCCGTGCTCGCAACGCAAAGCGAGGAGTCGGTCCTGGCTCCCGCCTACATACTTGCGGCGCAATTTGCCGTCCTGATCGTTCCCATGCTGCTGGTGATCTCCGCCATCATCGGACTGCTCAACGGCATGTTTGCACGACAGGAGAAGATGCGAGAGCAGCTGGAGCTCCAGAACGCCAACCTTCAGCACGCTCAGCAGGTTCGGTCCGACTTCCTTGCCAACGTCTCCCACGATCTGAGAACCCCATTGACCTCCATGAGCATCGCACTGTCCGGCCTCCTCTACACGGAGGCTGCCTGGGATCGGGACGAAGCGAGGACGTCCATCCAGTTCGTCAGCGAGGAGATCGACCTGCTGGAAGCCAGAGTCCGGAACCTCCTGGAGATGTCGCGCCTTGAAGCCCAAGCGCAAGATCCGCGCATCGCTCCAGACGACCTTACGGACATCGTCGGTGCGGCGATGGAGCGGCTGCAGCCGCTCTTAAGCAAGCGCAATCTCGTTCTGCGGTTTCCTGATGAGCCACTAATGGTGAGCTGCGACTCCACCCAGATCGAGACGGTCCTGGTCAATCTGCTGGAGAACGCAGTCAAGTACTCCCCTTCCGGGAGTACGCTAACACTGACAGGTGAACGGCGCGAGAACGATGTCCGGTTTTCAGTCGAAGACCGCGGCTCCGGGATCGAGATCGGACATGAGGAGCAGATCTTCGAGAAGTTCTACCGGTCCGCGCAGCATGCCGATACGCAGGGAACCGGGCTGGGACTCGCCATCTGCAAGGCGATCGTCGAGGCGAACGGCGGCAGTATCGGCGCCGAAAACGTGCGAGAGGGCGGAGCGAGATTCTGGTTCACGCTACCGCCCGCCTGAACTCGTTTGAAATCTTGAGCGAATCTTGAGCGCCGGTTGCCATTGCTTAAGCGGATGCAGAGCGCACATGGTGCAAGATAATGTATCTGCACACAACGTAAGGACAGTGCCCTATGAGCGAAGCCCGCCTACTTGTCGTCGATGACGATCCCAAGATCCAGCGGCTGCTCCAATCTCAGCTTACGCTCCGGGGCTTCACTGTGCAGTCTGTCAGTACCGGGCGGGAGGCGCTCATGGCAATTGGCGATGAACCTCCGCAGCTCGTACTTCTGGACCTATCACTGCCCGAAATGGACGGGATAAGCGTCTGCAAACAGCTGCGCGGATGGTCCGAAGTACCCGTCATTCTGCTCACGGCCAATGACGCCGTGGACTCGAAAATCGCGGCGCTCGAGTCTGGCGCCGACGACTATCTGACCAAACCCTTCCACATGGGAGAGTTGATGGCAAGGATCCGGTCGGTGCTCCGGAGAGCCAATTCCGGCCTCGCGGACTCGTCGACATTCTCTCTGGGAGACATCATGATCGACCTCGCCCAGAGAGAGGTGCGGAGAGGCGATGAGCTCATCCACCTGACCCGAATGGAGTTCGATCTGCTGGCCGAGCTTGTAAGACATGCGGACAAGGTCTTGACTTACGGCCACCTGCTCAATGCCGTATGGGGAGCGGGGACCGAAGACATCCACAGCGTTCACGTGCACGTCAGCAACCTGCGACGAAAGCTGGAACGCGGACCGGCTGGCCCTCGACACATCCTGGCGGTTTCAGGTATCGGATATCGGCTGCGCACGTAAGACGCGAGAGTTGCAATCTCAGCGCCCCATGGCGGTGAATCCTCACGCGGCGGTACCAGCCGATCGCAACTCAATTCTCACGCCGTTCCTTGATCAATTGCGCCTTTACGGCACGCCTGTGCCTGGTCGGGATAAGATTGTGAACCGTGCGTTGTATTACACGGACAATTGCGCGAGCGTTCACGGAGGAGACAGCCTTGGCTTTCCCTTACAACAATACAGCCGAACGAGGTTATTCGCTGGATGCGCTGTTCGTGCTTCGTTCCAAACCGGCGATAGACATGGAAACGGCCGTCACCGAGTCCCACGAACAGCCGGAGACGGCCAGCGATATTCCAGCCGCGGTAAACGGGGTTTCTCGGCTGGCGGATCGCGAGACGCTGTTCGCGACGTTCACACCCTGGCTCAATCGACAGATGCGGCGTTACCGGCTCAATTCGGAGGAGAGAGAGGATGCGTACGGCGAGCTTTTCTGCCGCCTATGCAGCCTGCTGGACCAGTACGATCCGCAGCGCGGCATACCGCTAGAGCCCTACCTGTACCGGCAGTTGGGCGCATTTCTCTACAGCCACGCTCGGACTGGCTGGAGGCGCAATCGCCGCGAACTACCGTTCTATGCGGAAGACGGGTCCGAGAACATCGCCCACCTTGCCGGAGATCCAACGCCGGAGTGGGATGATCATCTGGTGACAACGCAGGTTCAGTCGCTCCTGCCAATCGCATTTCGACAGATACCCGCGCGTCAGCAGGATGCAATCACGCTTCGCTACTTCCATGACCTCTCGTAGGAGGAGGTGGCGGCGCGTCTCAATATCAAGCCGGCTACGGCGCGCTCGCTAGCACGACACGGTATCAATAGCCTTCGCGAATGGATGCGCCAGCGCCGGATTGTGTGGTATTGATGGCCTTACGGCTATCGGCATGCGGCCCAGCGGGATCCGGTATGTCTGGGGCGCGATTGCAGCCCTTGTTCACCATCGCAACCCACAGCCTGCGCTCCGGAAGAGCAGTCATATAGATGATCGATGTAAGACAGAATCCAACGATAGAAACTCCGTTCTATGATGAAACAGGAAAGCTCCTGGGTGAGATTCTGATCAACCGCGGGGTGCTTACACCGCAACAGGTCCAGCAGGCACTCGACGTTCAGTCACGAACAAGCGCGTTTCTGGGTCAGATCATTGTCGATCTCGGGTTTGCGGCCCCGCAGGTAATCGGAGGTCAACTCGCCGGTTTCTTCGGAGTCCGATACGTCGACCTGCAGGACGTACAGCCGGACCCGCAAGCGGTCGCGCTCGTCCCGGAACAGAAGGTCCGCTCATCACGGTTTATCCCGTTCCGCATGTCGGGCGATACGATGGAACTTGCGATGGTCGACCCGCTCGACGTCTCCGCGATCGACTATATCCATCTACTGACCGGCAAGAGAGTCGTACCCCTGCTCACGATGGCGGGCGAGCTGCAGCGGACGATCAACGACTTCTTCGACGCCGGCAGCCGGACCACCAAGGTGCTCCAAGAGCTGGAGGCCGAAACCACCGAGGACGTTCGAACTCGCCACACTACGGTGGATGCCGCGGCGGCCAGCGAAGCGCCGATCGTTCGTCTTGTGGACTCCATCATCGAGAGCGCGCTGGCGATCAACGCCAGCGATATCCATTTCGAGCCGCAGGAGTGGGGATTGCGGGTTCGCTTCCGTGTCGACGGAACCCTTATCGACCACGCAGAAATTCAGCGGGCTCAGCTTCCATCCGTGATCGCTCGCCTCAAGGTGCTCTGTTTCATGGACGTCGCGGAGGCGCGCAAGCCACAGGACGGCCGCATGCGCTTCGAGCAGCACGACCGTGCGTTCGATGTTCGTGTCTCGACTGTGCCGACCGTAAACGGGGAAAAGGTAGTCCTGCGCATCCTGGACAAGGCTTCCGTCCTGGTACCGCTCTCGCGCCTTGGCTTCCAGCCGGAGCAGCAGCGCCAGTTCGAGACGATGATCCGGCAGCCGCACGGAATGGTGCTGGTCGTGGGACCGACCGGCAGCGGCAAAAGCACGACGCTCTATGCCTCGTTAAATCTGCTGAACGACTCGAAGCGAAACATCATGACGCTGGAGGACCCCGTCGAGTACAACGTTCCTGGCCTGAATCAGATCCAGATCAATTCGCGCGTCGGCCTGACTTTTGCCGGCGGGCTACGAGCATTCGTCCGGCAGGATCCGGACATCATCCTGGTCGGAGAAATCCGCGATTCGGAGACCGCCGAGATGGCGGTCCAGGCCGCCTTGACGGGCCACGTGCTTCTCTCCACGCTGCACACAAACAGCGCGATCGGCACGATGGCCCGCCTGACCAATCTCGGCGTGAACCCGTTTCTCGTGGCACAGTCGCTGACCGGCGTGATCTCGCAGCGCCTTGTCGCGAAGGTCTGCAACAAGTGTGCGACAGAGCACCGTCCCGATCCCGAAGTGCTCGCGGCAATGGGTATCTCGCACAGGGAGGCGGAGGGCATTCCCTTCCGAAAGGGACGCGGCTGCCGTGCCTGCCATCAGCGAGGATACACGGGGCGCACCGGAGTTTATGAAGTGCTGCCGATCGACGACTTGATGCGACGACTCATCATGCGGTCCGCACCGGAAGAGGAGATGCAGCGCGAGGCGGAGTCGCTAGGAATGACCACTCTGCGCGACTCGGCGCTGAGCGTTGTGCGGGCCGGGATTACGACGCTGGAGGAGATGGCGCGCGTGGCGCTCACTCGGGGGGACTAACAATGCCAGTCTTTCAGTTTACAGCCCGTGACGACGGCGGGCAGCTCATATCGGACCGGATGGCGTTTCCGGACGAGATCGCACTCCGGCACCATCTGCGCAAGAACAACCTGTTCGTCCTGGAGGTCGCCGAGCGAAGGCGGAGCGTCCTGCGGTTGAGGCGCAGTGTCGGACTCGGGGACCTGATCATCATGGCGCGCCAACTGCGCACCATGGTCCTGGCCGGGATGCCTCTCGTCTCCGGCCTTGAGGCCCTGGCGGAACAGGCCACGAACCCTACGCTTGGCGACATCATGCTCGACATCGGGAGATCGGTCGCTAGCGGCCGTTCGTTGGCATCGGCGATGGCGGACTACCCCAAGACCTTTCCGGATCTGCTCATCACGCTGGTAAATTCCGGAGAGACAGGCGGGCGTCTGCCAGACGCGCTGCAGGAAGCCTCCAGGCAGCTGGAGCTCCAGATGGAGATCAGGCAGAAGCTGATCTCGGCGATGATGTATCCTGCATTCACGCTCCTGGCTACCATCGGCGTCCTTACCGTCATGATCGTTTGGATCGTTCCGATATTCGCCCAGATCTATAAGGACCTGCATGCGACACTTCCGGCGCCAACCCTCTTCCTGGTCTGGCTTAGCGAAGTATTGGTCCACGAAGCCTGGATCCCGATTGTTGCACTCGTCGCGATCGCGATCGCGGCACGTCACTACTACCAGACTCCGGACGGTCGATACAACATCGACCGGATTAAGCTGAAGATACCACTTTTGGGCAACCTGATCCGCAAATCCGGCGCGGCCAATATTACCGGCAGCCTTGCGGGCCTTCTCGAAAGCGGCGTGCCGCTCATTCAGGGTCTGGAGACGTGTGCGCGAGTCTGTGGGAACGAGGTGATGGCGACAGCGCTGCGGACCGCCGCCACAAACGTGAACGCCGGACGCAAGCTCTCCGACGAGCTCGAGGCGACAGAGCAGTTCCAGCTCCTCGTCGTGCGGATGATCGCGATGGCCGAGGAGACCGGCAGCATGCCTGAGGTGTTACGACAGATATCAGCCGGGTATATCGAAGAGGTGGAGTACGCGATCCGGAGGCTCATGGCTATCGTCGAGCCGGTCATGATACTATGCGTCGGCGCGATCGTCGGTTTCGTGCTCGTGGCGCTCTACTACCCGATCTTCAACCTGGGCAACGTGTTCTCCGCCGGCGCCTAACGGACACAACGCGGCAAGGCAGACCGGTCAGTCGTCATGCGCCGGCACTCCCAGCCACGGTCTCCCGTCCACGAGGAGCTTTGCAACCGAGATCTGGCGCGTCCGGAGTAGCCAACCGGCCGCCGTTCGATTCCAGGTATCGATCTCCACGATATCGCTCGTGAGCACATGAGATCGGCTCTTAGGTCCGTAGGCGCCTAGCCGATCCAAGAAGTCTCCGGACGCCATGCGCTCGACGATCGCAGTCGCTTTCTTGCCGTTGACCTTGAGGTGGAGAATGCTTAGCTTCTGGTCCCAAAGACGAGTCCAGTCCTGCATGAGCTGCCGATAGCCCGCCTCCGCCTCCGCGCGGGATTTGACCGGCCTGGCGAGGCGCTCCTCCTGGAAGTCAGGCGATAGCTGCGCCATATACGCGATTAGGTCGTGATTCCGCATCGCTGTGTCCAGTTTGCGGTAAGCGGCCTCAAGCTCCTTCTGATTCGAGGGTGCGAGTGCCGCGATTGTCCCAGCCAGGGCGACAATTGCGATAACGCCCACGACGAGCCAAAGTCGTGACTTCAGTTAATCCCTCCGTGCCGGATGTCACCGTGATGCAGACACGATCGTCCGTTCCTGCGCGCTCGCAAAGGAGTTCGGCGCGTTGGCACGCAGCACTCCGATTCCGTACACCAGCAGATAGGCGGCGATTCCCAGCCGAAGTATACCGCGAATGAACTCCGGCTTGCGCCTTCGCAGCAGCTCGAGGACAAACAACGGGGCTATGTAGAGGAAGGCCTTAACGACCATGAAAGTCGGTACACCCTGCGCCACGTAGAAACGCATCACCGGGTTAGCTTCCTGCGCCCTGCCGGCGGTCAACAGCCATGCCGTCGACACCATGTCCAGGGTGCAGAGCAGGATCAAATACCATGTCTCTCTGGCAAGCTTCATACTGGGACGATCCCTTCCCGGCGAAATGCAGGACGCTCGGAAGTCTTAACCGGCGGTACGCGTGGACCTGCACGATGTACCAGGCGGGGTAGACTCTCGTCTGCATGACGTCTACGTTCCGAGGTTTGTTCCGGTCTCCTGCCGAGTTCCGCTCATCGAACAGCGATGCGGCACACGACATCACGGACATTCTCTATCTTCGGGACTCCGGTTCGGAGTCCGCAGATAGCAATCACACCGGACACGGCCCCACGAGCCGGGCCCGACTGGTAGTCGCGAGTCTCGCCTTCGCACCCAAGCTATGACGAACTCGTCAATCGTAGGCTCACACTTAGACTATGGCGCTTGAAGTTTTTCGGCGGTAATCTGCACAACCGAGATTGTCCCGGCATGATTCTAGATGAGCGTCGGATTCTCCGTACGGCTCGCACGGTCGCGGAATTTTCCGACCCCCACTATTCACCTGATGGCGCAGGCATGGCGCCCAATTATCCGGTCTCACTGCCGATCTTAATCCAATTGCACCGAAGGAGAAACTTCGAATGTCCACCCGTCGCACTAAAGGCTTCAGCCTGGTCGAGCTGCTTGCGGTCGTACTGATCCTTGCAGTCCTGGCCGCCGTCGCCGTTCCCCTCTACATCGGCACGCGCAGGACCGCCGCTGCCCGCGCCTGCAAAGCCAACATCGGTATGATCGCGGCCGCGGAATCTGCCTACGCACTGCGCAACGGGCAGTATAGCATTGACCTCGTCAATCCCTATAGTGCCGCGGCGCTGCCAGCGACCGGCCTCATCGGCGCGCCGGAAGGCCTTAGCGCAGTACCGAAGTGCCCGCTCACAAACGCCACCGGGAGTTACACGGTCTGCAAGGATGCACTCGGCACGGCTGCTACATCAGCAGATGTCAAGGGCAAGGTCTTCATTCACTGTGTGAATGACGCCACGCATCTCGCCGACATGGGTGGAGCATCGGCGAGCGCATCTCTAGCCGATTGGAACCGCGACATGGCGGCCGTTCCGACCGACAACCTCCCGTAACGGTCGAACTATCGAGTGCCACGAGTGCGCATATCCTGGGACGGGTCTCCCTGCCCGTCCCATATCTCATAATTGTCGACTTAAACTATTGTAGTGGTAATGCAATATTCGTTCCCCTGCATTGTAAAGATCCGTCCGTACGTGGCGCCGCTCTCCAGTTGCGCACCCATAGGAGCCGAAATGAGCCGTCCTTCAAAACGACGCTTCACAATGGACCATAACGGCTTCACTTACGTCGAGCTACTCGTCGCAGCCGTCATCCTCAGCATGGGAACGATTGCTGTCGTCACGTTGATCAGTGTCCTGTCGCGCACTCCCGCGAACAAACGCCTTACGGAGATGGGTTCCTATGTCGCGACGGAGGCCATGGAGCGACTTAAGACCCAGACCTACAACTTCGTCGCCCTAGGACTTGCGAATACAAACGTCGCGACTCCAATGTGGTACGACAGGTATGGGAACTGGCTGCAGGACGACATCAATAAACCATTTAACGGTATTCCGCAGTATCGCGCGGACTACGTTGTGTCGCACATCGTCAGCCGGACCGGCGGAACGCAGGACCTGCTCGAGATCAAGGTCGTCGTCTCGGATGTCAACCAGTGCGGCACCTCCATGTCGACGGCAGCGTGTATGGCGAAGACAACGCACTACGAGATAATGCATACTCTCGTCACGTTCGGCGGCGAGTAGGCTCGAGACAGCATTAGGAGAGTTTCCGGCATGAGGCGATACTCTATGCGATCCGGTAACAGGCGTATGCGGGGCCACGCGATCATCATTGCGCTGGGACTGGTCCTCGGACTGCTTGTAATCGTCGCCGCGGCAGCGGCAATGATCGTCGGTCAGCTAAAGGAATCCCGGACACAGCGGAGCAACGATCATGCGCTCGCAATGGCTGAAGCCGGCGCGAACGCCTACATCAACCTGTTGTCGTATGGAGCACCCTCGACGGGCCTCGCTAACCACGGGCTGATCCCTCCAAAGTTTGTTCCGTCCGCGGTTGACATCGCTACGTACAATGCAGCGTCCGGGACAACGACCGGCGTTATGCCAATCGCCACGTTCAAGGCCGAAATTCAGAACACCGCGAGCATTCGGGTACCGCATCCAAATCTGATCTACTATCCGGTAGGCCAGACACAGCAGTGCTACTTCGCCTACCAGAGTTCTTCCGTCCCAGGTGCCGGCGGCGCCATGGGAGTTGTCGCATTCGGATGGTGCAATGGCGTGGTGCGGCGAGTTGTTGTTCAAGGGACTCAGCTTGGCACCTTCGACCTATTCGCGATTTACGGATTGAATCCTGCCGACGCGCTCGACCTCAAGAACATCACGGTCACCGGCCCATGGGGCGCGGAGGGCGCGGTCAATTCAAATGGCGCGACCACGTTCGTCAATGGACCAAGCATACTTGCGGCCGCGGGCGTTACCAATAACCCGAACACGTCTGGAATGCGCAACCTCCAAAAGTTGAACGGGTCGCTGGGCATCCCAACCGTCGACAGCTCAGCCAATACGTGGGCCCTAACTCAATCTGGAGCCGTTACTAACCTTGGCGCGGAATACTTTCGCACGAACAACAACAACAGCACCGGCATCAGAATCATCGTTCAAGATAACTCAACGAAGGTTTACCGCGAACTGGACGACCCTTCAAAGCCCTACAACGTCGTCCAGAATACACCGAGTGGTACGGCGATGGTGCT
>JBBQVV010000045.1:0-24975 GCA_038211235.1 Chthonomonadales bacterium
CTATCGGCATCCGAAAGAAACCGCGCCCTGTTCACTTCGGATGGAATCATGCATGTGTCGGACCTTCCGAACCAACGGTACCTGTTTCGCGCGATCCAGCGATAGACCAGATTACGAATCGGCGGCGGAATGATCAGAAGGAGGGCCAACAGGGGCAGCGGTCCGTTCAACCTCCGGGCAATCCGTAGTGCGGCAGTAGAGCGATCGTACAGTCGATCGCCCTCCAATAGTAGGATGGAATCTCGGTCGGACCGATCGCCACCGTGCGCGGCGACGATCTTACGGCCGATATCGGACTGCAGTGGGGCGAATCGAAACTGCCGGAGCGGATCGTGACGGATGATGAACTTTACCGATCCGTTGCACAGGTTGCACTGGCCGTCGAACAGTACGATCGAGTACACGCCGCTCGTGGGGATCATCTATGTTTCTACGGCAGCTTGAAGTGCGGATTGGTGATGATTCCCACGATGTTGCCGAATGGATCGATAACGTCGGCGACCTTAATGCCGTCCCCGACGTCCATCATGGCGGCATGCGGCGTTGCGCCCAGTTCCACCAGGCGCGCAAACGCCGCCTCGATGTCGGCGACGCCCCAATAGGTGACAACCGTTTTGGCGGTCTCCGCTCCGACCGCGACCTCGCGCGGATGGAGGCCAAGCTCGTAACCGCCGACGTTGTAGCCGACGTAGAACGGTTCGTCGAAATAGGGAGCGGCTCCGAGCACGTTGGAATACCAGCTCTTTGCGCGATCCATATCGTCGACCATATAAATGACGGTTCTCAATCCCTGAAACATGTTCGCTCCTCTCGCGATAGTCTTGCCAATCAGTGTAACAAACCCCGGCGCAGGTGTCAACGACCCCGGCATGTCCGTTTCCGCCTCCGGGTATACTCCTTGTGCGCCGTTCGGCGCGTTACGGACGCTCACGCATGCGAGATTACGCGGTAATACGCTAAACCGGAGAACCCATTCCATGGATTTGCACTACCTTAAGGACCTTTGGGACGAATCCGAGACGACCGGGATGGACGAGCCCGAACTCCTCCGATATCGATCGAACCTGCTCGGCAGCGATAAGCGGCTCACAAACTTCGGCGGAGGGAACACCTCGGCGAAGATTCCGATGCGGGACCCGGTAACCGGTGAGATCGTTGAGGTCCTTTGGGTCAAGGGCAGCGGTGGAGACCTGGGAACCATCAAGCGCGACGGGTTCGCCACCCTGTACATGGGCCGGCTGAATGCTCTCAAGTCCTGTTATGGAGGGGTCCGGCATGAGGACGAGATGGTGGACCGCTATCCGCTCTGCACGTTCGGCAATAATCCTCGCGCGGCTTCCATCGATACCCCGCTCCATGCCTTTCTGCCGTTCAAGCATGTCGATCACCTGCATCCGGATTGGGCCATTGCGCTCGCAGCGTGCGCCAACGGTCCCACGCTGCTCGAACAGCTTCGCGCCGAGACCGGGATAAAGCTTCTGTGGCTTCCGTGGAAGCGCCCCGGCTTCGAGCTTGGCCTCTGGCTGGAGCGCGCCGTCCGCGAGCATCCCGACGCCGATGGCATTCTGCTCGGCTCCCATGGACTGTTCACATGGGGCGAAACCGGCCGCGAGAGCTATCTGAATACGCTTCGCGTCCTCGACAAGATCGGACAGTTTGTGCTCAAACGAATCGAATCCAGAGGCTCGACGCTATTCGGCGGCCAACGATTCGAGGCGCACCCAGATCGGTCTGGACTGGCTCGCCGGCTCATGCCAGTGATCCGCGGTCTGGTCGGTCCCGCCATCGGGCATTTCGATGACGATCCGGAAGTGCTGCGCTTTCTGAATTCGGATCGCGCTGTGACGCTATCCTACCATGGCACGTCGTGCCCTGACCACTTCGTGCGTACGAAGGTGCGTCCGCTATTCGTGGAGTGGGATCCAGGCAGTGGCGCTGAAGAGCAGCTGTTTGCGGCGATCCATTCCGGGCTGGAAAAGTATCGGGCGGAATACGTGCGATACTACGATGAGAACCGGGCGGCCGATTCGCCGCCGATTCGCTCCACGAGCCCGACGGTTGTGCTGGTACCCGGCGTCGGAATGTTTGCCTTTGGCAGGAGCAAGGCCGAGGCGCGGATCACGGCGGAGTTCTACGTCAACGCTATCCACGTGATGGAGGGTGCGACGAGCTTCTTCGATCCGGCAGCCGGCGACAGCCTGGGACAGTTAGAGCCTTACATTGCCGAGTTCACCCCGGACGCGCAGCGGCCATCCTGCATCGATAACTACGTCGCGCTGCCTCTGAACGAAGCCTTCGGAATCGAATACTGGCTACTTGAAGAGGCCAAGCTGAAGCGGATGCCGAAGGAGAAGGAGCTGAGCCGGAAGGTTGCGGTGGTTGTCGGCGCGAGTCCGGGCATCGGCCACGAGGTTGCGAGCATTCTGGCCGCGGAGGGAGCGCATGTCGTGGTAGCCGACATCAGGCCCGAACTCGCGCAACAGGTTGTGGAGAAGGTCCGGGCGGAATTCGGAAAGGACGTCGCCAAATCGGTGAGCGTCGATGCGACCGATCGCTGCTCCGTCTCGAAACTGTACGACGAGGTGGTCCGGGAGTATGGCGGGGTCGATATCGTGGTGTCGGTAGCGGCAACCTTCTTCCCGTCGGACAGCAGCGGCGCCATCACGGAGGATCAGTGGCGCAAGACCTTCGACGTAAACCTGCTGGCGTCGATGCTGGTCGCCGATGAGGGCCAGAAGATCATGGCGGCGCAGAAAACCAACGGCAGCATTGTGCTCATCAGCAGCGCCAACGGGGTCGTCGCGAAGAGAGGATCGTGGGCATACGATACCAGTAAGGCCGCGCTGAACCATCTGGTACGCGAGATGGCAGTTACGTACGCACCAAGCGTCCGGGTAAACGGCGTTGCTCCGGCATCCGTCGTGGAGGGTTCGCTGCAGTTTCCACGGGAGCGGGTTATCTCGTCCCTGGGCAAGTACGGCATCGATTTCGATGAGGAAGAGACGACAGAAGAGTTGCGCGCCAGACTCAGCAGTTTCTACTCCGAGCGCACGCTTCTTAAGAAGAAAGTGACGCCCAGGCTCGTCGCCGAGGCCGCATTCCTGCTCGCATCGGATCGTCTTCAGCTGACCACGGGCCAGAGCCTTGCCGTGGATGCGGGACTGCCCGAAGCGTTCCTTAGATAACTCCTCCGTAATGCAACTACCAGCGCCTGCCGGGCACGGGCGACGGTCTCTAACGGAAGTAACTTAACGCAAGTCGGTATCCCTCTCCCTGCGAGGAACGAGCGTTGAGGGAGAGTGCTTGAACCCTGCCTGCCGTACGGGTATGGGGCAGGGTGCCGTACGGCCCGTATGGGAGGGTGGATGCGGCAACCGCACACTTGGTCTCGCGGCCATTCGGTCTGGCGCCGGCATGGTACAATACGCTCATTCCAATGTGTGACGGGCCGCCATCAGGAGGCGCTATGGCAGACACTATCATACGGCCGGATTCCGGTCTGCAGATCTCACCGACTGCAGTGCGCTGGACCAGAGACGACTGCGATGCCCTTGAGCGCGCGGGTGTTCTGACAGCACGTTACGAGCTGGTCGAAGGCATGATCAATAAGATGGGTCCGAATTGGGGTCACGCGGAAATGATCCGATTGTTGATCGCGTGGCTGTCCACTGCTTTTGGCGTCGAATACTACTACACTCAGAGTTCAATCGACGTCCTTCCGGAGGATAATCCTACAAGCGCCCCTCAGCCTGATGGGATCGTATTGAATCGCCCGGCGCGTGGCCTGGGGAGGCTTCCGTCTCCTGCGGACATCAGTCTCCTCGTCGAGGCCTCCGATACGACGCTCGCGTACGATCTCACCACGAAAGCGGCTCTGTACGCGCGAGCTGGAATTGTAGAGTACTGGGTGGTAAACTTGCCGGACAGACGGCTGCACGTTCATCGCCGGCCGGCTGAAGGTATCTATCACGAGGTACTCTTCTATTCGCAGTCGCAGGTCGTTTCACCGCTCGCGGCGCCAGAGCAGACGGTTGGGGTATCGAGCTTGCTGCCAGATGCCGTTCCCCAATGAACCCGACAAATGGACAAGATAGTTGCTCCGAGAAGTTGACGGATGAGGAGATCGAGACCTGCTTGAACGTGCTGCATCAGGTGGCCAATTTTCCAGGTCCACTGCGTCGCGACGATCGGTTCAAGTCCCTCATCGCGAAGATCTACAAAGAGACTAAGCGAGACGAGAGCCGAGACGAACGATGGCGCAAACAGACTCAGGACCGTGCGACGCGCGCGTCGACGGAGATGGTACGGATACAGCGTGACGCCGTGCCCGCGCCGCCTTCCCTCGTACTTCCGGCGGTAGAATCCCCGCCGCCCCGAGAACTGAACCAGCCGGAGAACTGCTACATCTGCAAGCAGGCATACACACAGGTCCACTTTTTCTATCACCTCCTATGTCCCGCGTGTGCAGACTTCAACTATCAGATGCGCCACCTTCGAGCCGATCTCACCGGCCGAACGGCTCTGATAACCGGCGGACGGGTGAAGATAGGCTACCAGACGGTACTTCGCCTGTTGCGCGATGGCGCCCGAGTGATCGTAACCACGCGGTTTCCGCATGCCGCCGCGCGCCGACTGGCCGCCGAGCCCGATTCCGACGAGTGGCGGAGTCGGGTTCTGGTTCACGGGCTCGACCTGCGCAATATCCCGGCGATTGAACGGTTTGCCCAGCTCCTGCTGGAGACTGAGCCGGCGCTGGACATTCTCATCCATAACGCCGCGCAGACCGTGAAGCGCCCGCATGGCTTCTATCGTGAGCTCGCCGCGCAGGAGCAGTGTCCGCAAGAGACGCTATCTCTGGAGGCATTGAGGCTCGTTCGGCACGTGGATCCGTCACCACTCAAGCTGCTCGCAGGCGCCGCGTCCCACGACTATCCGCTTGCAGTGCTGGACGTGCTTCCAGCGGATGCGCTGGAGGACAACGAGGAGCGCGCCGACTCCCGAACCGTGAACAGCTGGCTGCTGCGCCTGGACGAGGTGAGCGCATCGGAAATGCTGGAGGTTCAGCTTGTTAATGCTGTCGCTCCATTCCTCCTCAATAGCCGGCTAAAGCCGCTCCTCACACGCTCGCCATTTGAGCGCAGGTTTATCGTCAACGTTTCGGCGGTGGAGGGGCAGTTCCGACGCCACAAAACGGTCTTTCATCCTCATACCAACATGGCCAAAGCGGCGCTGAACATGATGACGCGTACCTCGGGCGAGGACTACGCCAGGGACGGCATCTATATGAATAGCGTGGACACCGGCTGGGTTACCGACGAGAATCCGACGGACAAGCGGACGCGGATACAAGAAGCTCGGGGCTTCTTCCCGCCGCTCGATATTGTCGACGGGATGGCGCGCATATACCATCCGATCGCCGAGGGAATCAACAAGGTTGACAAGCCTCCGTACGGTCAATTTTTGAAGGACTATGCCCCGTGTCCGTGGTGACCTGTCTCGCCCATTTCGCTGTGCTATAATCTAGACTACCGCGTCTCCTGGGGACTCCATGGCTCCTTCTAACTTTGTTCGCTCGTATATGATCCCGCTATTCGCCGCGGGCGTCCTCGCGACTGTCGCCGCGAGCGAGGTCATTACGGCGCACAAGGTCCCGCCCGGTCCCGTCCATATCACCTACTGGGAGAAGTGGACGGAGTTCGAGGGCGAGGCGATGCGCCAAACGGTTGAGGCGTTCAACGAGTCGCAAAGCCGAGTCCATGTCGATCTGCTGACGGTCAGCAGCATCGAGAAGAAGACGCTTCTCGCGATCGCGGGCGACGATCCGCCGGACGTCGCGGGGCTATTTGGGCCCAACGTAGCGCAGTATGCCGACGATCACGCCATCGTACCGATGGACCAGTTCTGCCGCGAGAAGGGCATCCGCGCCGACCAGTACATACCGGCTTACTGGAAGATCGGGTTCTATAACAGCCACGTCTATGCGCTGCCGAGCGTTCCGGCATCCACCGCACTGCATTACAACAAGGCGATGTTTCGCGCCTCCGGGCTTGATCCGGACCGGCCGCCTCAGACCATCGAGGAGCTGAACGACACGGCGGCCAAGCTGGTGACGCGAACCCCTTCCGGCCAGATCGACAAGTTCGGCTTCATGCCGAACGAGCCCGACTGGTGGCGGTGGGCCTGGGGTTATGTCTTCGGCGGCAAGCTGTGGGACGGAGGCGAGAACATCACGGCGAACTCGCCGGAGAACGTTCGCGCGTTCGACTGGGTTCAGTCCTGGTCCCGAAAATACGGCGCTGCGGACCTGCAGACGTTCCGCAGTGGATTCGGGAACTTCTCATCCCCGCAAAACGCCTTTCTCTCCGGAAAGGTCGCCATGGAGATCCAGGGCGTCTGGATGTACAACTTCATCGATAAGTATTCGCCGCAGATGGAAAAGCCCGTGCGCGAGTGGGCCGCGGCTCCATTTCCATATCCGACCGATAGGCCCGATCTTAAGGGCGTGACCTTTGCGGATGAGGATGTACTGGTGATTCCACGCGGCGCCCGGCATCCGGCGGAGGCGTTCGAGTTCATTGCGTTTGTTCAGTCCCAGAAAGGCATGGAGATGCTCTGCATGGGTCAACGCAAGAACAGTCCACTTGTTAAAGTGAGCGAGGAGTTTCTGAAGAATCACCCGAATCCGTTTGTCAGGCTCTTTTCGGAGCAGCCGCGCGGCAAGAATGTGATAACGGCTCCGCAAATTGGCATTTGGCCGGAGTACCAGTCCGAGATGAACAACGCGTTCGACGAAGTGGTCCTCATGCATAAGACCGCTAAGCAGGCCCTGGACTACGTTCAGGCCCGGATGCAGCCCAAGTTCAAGGAGTACCGGGAGCGCCTGCGGCTGCGAGGTGAGCTAAACGACAGGCCGGCGGGCGCGCCATGAACTCCACCAGGCGCGAGGCGATGACAGGGTACCTGTTCGCATCTCCGTGGCTCATCGGATTCTGCGTCTTCCTTGGCTATCCGCTCCTCGCATCCCTCTACTACAGTCTCTGCGATTACTCCGTTCTGCACAGTCCGATCTGGATCGGCGCAACCAACTACGTCGACCTGTTCAACGACGAGCTATTTCGAACCGCACTGGTAAACACGGGTTTCTACGCAATGTGGGCGCTGCCGCTCGGCCTGATCGTGACTCTGGCGCTGGCCCTCCTGCTGAACACCAACGTGCGTGGAATGACGGTTTACCGCACTCTGTTCTACATTCCGTCGCTCGTGCCGGCGGTCTCCCTCGCCATCCTGTGGCTCTGGGTGTTCAACGGGCAGCACGGCGTGTTGAACTCCATCCTTCGGCCGATTTGCGAGCACATTAATCCGATCGTAAAGTACCCTCTCAAGTTCGCCAATCTTCTCCTCACTCCCGTCAACGGTCTACTTCATCTTCTCCACTCCGACGGCGTGCATCTGCCGACGCAGCTGACCCCGCCGAACTGGCTGACGGACACGACGTGGGCCAAGCCCGCGCTCATCGTGATGAGCATCTGGGCGGCGGGGAATACGGTCGTGATCTATCTTGCCGGCCTGCAGGATGTACCGCTGCAGCTGTACGAAGCCGCAAATCTCGATGGAGCCGGCTGGTGGTCCAAGACGCGAAACGTTACCCTCCCAATGCTGTCACCGGTCATTCTCTTCAACTTGATCATGGGAATCATCGGAACGCTGCAGGTGTTCACGGTGCCCTACATCATGTTCCCCGATGGGACTCCCGCGCGATCCACCTACTTCTACACCATGTACCTCTACGACAAGGCATTTCGCGACCTTCAGATGGGCTATGCGTGTGCGATGGGCTGGATCATGTTCGCCATCATTCTGCTCCTCACCCGCCTCGCCATCAAGCTCTCCGAGCGCCACGTCCACTACGAGGGCTCGTAGCGGCCAAGGGCTCAGTCATCGATCCGTACAGGGCCGTGACCACCCGACCAGCGGCAGTACAGCCGAAGCATGGACCAGGTTTCGGGTACAATGACCCCGTCTGCAAACCGATTATTGTACTATCTTGAGAGTGGCCGGCGTGGTCGAGATCCACGCGTAGCACGAACCATACTATGCCTGAAACTCCCCCGGCGACACTGGACGATGCGCTTCACCGCGGTATGCAGTCCGCCCGAGAATACCGATGGCTTGCCGCGGTAGAGCTGTTCCGGCGAGCGGTTGCGCTGGCGCCGGATTCCACCGAAGCCCGCTTCCGGCTCGGTTGGAGCCTCTGGAACCTCGCCGAAGACGAAAAGCCGTCACTCACCGATATGGCGATGGCCGTCGGCGCCCAAGCGCTGGGATTCGACCAGACCGCGAAAGAGCGCGGCCGGAAGTTCCGCGGGTACCGCCAGCGAATCGACGACGCTGTCTACTATCTCAACTCCGTCCTGGAACGCGACCCGGACCATGCGCGGTCGTTTCACTATCTGGCAAGGTGCTTCCAGGCAACCGATCGCCGGGTGGAGGCGGAGGCCGCCGCAAAGCGGGCGGCGGAGCTCGAACCCGCAAACTCCGCTTACCGAAGCCTTGCGCAGGGCCTCGATGCCGCACCGCCGCCTCGCTCCCAAAAGGTGCTCGACGATCCCGCGATCACGCAGACCTGGGACGACCTCGTGCTCAATGCGAAGACGAAGCGCGAGCTCAGGCAGATGCAGCTCATGCTGGAGCAGCCGGACCTCGCCCGTGATCTCGGCGTGCAGTCGCCGACCGGGATCCTGCTCAAGGGTCCGCCGGGGACTGGCAAGACCACGATCGCTCGTGTCCTGGCGCATGAGGCTCGATGCAACTTCTATGCGATAACCCCTGCAGACGTGAACCAGATGTACGTCGGCGAGAGTGAGAAACGAGTTCGGGACCTGTTCGCCAAGGCCCGCTCGAACCCGCCCTGTATCATATTTGTGGACGAGATCGACGCCCTGCTGCCCGTGCGGCAGGGCGGCGTCGCCATCCACTCGGACAAAGTAGTCAATCAGTTTCTGCAGGAGATGGACGGCCTGACAGCGAACAGCCGGGTGTTCATCGTCGGCGCCACGAACCGGCCGGATATGCTTGATCCCGCCGTGCGGCGCGGAGGACGGCTCAGCCGGGAGATTGAGATTCCTATCCCCGACATCGATGCGCGCACGGAGCTCTTCGCGCTCTACACCCGTCGCGCGACACTCGCCCCGGATGTCGACCTGGCGGAACTGGCTCGCCTCTCGAACGGATACAGCGGCGCGGACATTCGAGCGCTTGTCAACGAGGCCGGGCTGCAGGCGCTAATCCGCATCGCCGACGGCGAGAACAAGAAGGATCGCGCCCTAACGATGGCGGATTTCACCGGCGCCCTCGAAAACCTGGGGTGAGATTCGGTTTTTGTCCACAGATTTCGCAGATTATGCCGATTAGTCCAAAGCGGCTCTTCCGGCGCGACGGCCTTGCTGGGAGGGCGAACCCGGCGATTGAATAGTAAGTCCTGAGGACAGGCACTGGGGATTACGTTCCGTTCTTGTCGCAGGTGTAGTTGATGCAGCTCTAATCTGTGAAATCTGTAAAATCTGTGGATAACGTATCGGAAGGATGAGAGACTTGGCGAAGTTGGTGTTGCTGCGGCACGGTCAGTCGACGTGGAACCTCGAGAATCGGTTTACGGGCTGGATCGACGTGCCGCTGACCGAGATGGGAATGAAAGAAGCCGAGGAGGCTGGTAAGAAGGTCCACTTTGCCGGCATACATCTCGATGAGGCGTTCACGTCTGTCCTGAAGCGCGCTCAGGACACCCTCACGATCTGCCTGCGCGCCGCCGGCCAGGAGGGCGTGCCGACGCACTACGACCAGGCGCTGAATGAGCGGCACTACGGTGACCTTCAGGGCCTGGACAAGGCGGAAACCGCCAAAAAGTACGGTGATGCCCAGGTTAAGCTATGGCGCCGAAGTTATGACGTGAAACCGCCAAATGGGGAGAGCCTGAAGGACACCGCCGCGCGCACCCTCCCATATTTTCAGGCAAACATCATGCCGGCGCTCCGTTCCGGCAAGAATGTTATCATCTCGGCGCATGGTAATAGCCTCCGAGCCATCGTGATGAAGCTGGATGGCCTGAGCGAACAGGAGGTGCTGGAGCTGAACATACCCAACGGCGTCCCGATTGTGTACGATATGGATAGCGAAGGCGAGCCGATGAGCAAGGCCGAACTATGAGGTCATCGCTCGTGCCTATTCAAACGAAGGAGCCAGCAAGCAATGTTGCAATCCTGTTGTCCGCCCAATTCTTTGACGAACGGTAGGAGCGTCCTTCAGGAAGTCGCTTCGACCGTTGACGGCCGTGCAGTATTCCGTTCGGCCGTACTCGCCGCTTGCCTGGGTATCGCGGCATTCGGCATGGCTACGTCCGGCACTTACGCGCAGACGCCGCAAACGAAGGTCGATGTAACCACCTATCACAATGACAATGCAAGAAGCGGCCTCAATGCCAATGAAACACAGCTCAAACCGGCCAACGTAAATGTAACACATTTTGGGAAGCTGTTTACGCACGCCGTCGACGGCTATGTCTATGCAGCGCCACTCATCGTTACCAATATCATCATAACGCAGAACGGCGTCCATAATGGCCCGCACGACGTCGTGTACGTCGCGACCGAGCACGACAGCGTCTATGCGTTTGACGCGAACTATGCGCGCGGGCCCAATGCAAGCCCGTTATGGGTCGTCAGCCTCATCCCAAAGGGCGGGCATACCGTACTATCATCGGAGGCAGGCACGGATGACCTTGTGCCGGAGGTCGGGATAACGAGCACGCCGGTCATCGACAAAGCAACTCAGACGATGTACGTGCTGGCCAAGACAAACGAGGGCGGGGCCTATTTTCAGCGGCTTCACGCGCTGGACATTACGAACGGACACGAGAAGTTTGGAGGTCCGGTTGAGATACGAGCATCCGTGCCCGGAACAGGCGATGGCAGCATCATCGACCCGTCCGGTAACAGCGTTGTCCCGTTTCATCCCCTGCGTGAGCACAACCGGCCCGCGCTGCTGCTGCTGAACGGTGTCGTCTACATCGCGTGGGCGTCGCACGGTGACATCGGTCCCTACCACGGTTGGGTTATGAGCTACAAGGCATCCACGCTGGCGCAGATTGCGGTTCACAACACGACTCCAAACGGCGGTCTGGGCGGTGTTTGGATGAGCGGTAACGGGCTGGCCTCAGATGGCGTCGGCATATACTATGAGACGGGCAACGGCTCGTTCGATGCCGACACCGCTGGCGGCAAGAACTATGGCGATAGCTTTGTTCGCCTCAACCCGACCGACCTGACCGTCGCCTCATTCTTCGCGCCGTTCAACCAGGCCGCACTGGATGCCGTCGACGCCGACCTTGGCTCAGGAGGCGCCATTCTACTTCCGGCGGCAGTTGGAAATCAGGCTCATCCTAATCTTATCGTGGGATGCGGCAAGGAGGGCAAGATCTATCTGGTGGATCGAGATGTCATGGGAGGATTCCAGGCAAACACCGATAGCCAGATCGTTCAGTCGCTTGGCGGACTCATCGGCGGAACGTGGAGTACGCCCGCCTATTTCAACCACACGATCTACTATAACGGGGCTGGAGACGTTTTGAAAGCCTTTCAGGTGTCCAATGCCCATATCACGGGACCGACCTCCAGTTCCACGGTCGGGCTGGGCTTTCCTGGGGCGACGCCGGTGGTTTCGGGACTGGGCACGATCAACGGCGTAGTGTGGCTCCTGCAGACAGACGGTTATGGAAGCGGCTCGCCCGCTATCCTTCACGCCTTCGATGCCAAAAACGTAGCGATCGAGCTATACAACAGTAACCAGGCCAATGGCCGCGACGTGCTTCCCCCGCCGGCAAAGTTCGCGGTCCCGACTGTCGCCAACGGCAAGGTGTATGTAGGAGCCCAGTACGTCTTATCGGTGTTCGGTTCGATCTCGAGCATCGCTCCGTATCTGCCGTCCGGCCCCTGACACGATGTCCGGGAATAAGGCAGCCTAACGAGTTGCGACGATGCTGAGCGCGATATCTTCGTAATATTCCGGCGACTTTACGCTTGCGGTCCCGCCCGCATGACGGATCCGTTCGGTCCGTGCGACCTTTCCTGTCAGGGTATCGCGCCACTGCACGCGATAGGCGCCGCCGGGCAGCGACAACTGCAGGTTTGCCTGCCTTCCGCCATGGAGATAGAGCGCGTACTGCCGTCCGGGATCGACCAACGCTTCGATCCTGGCGCCTTCCGGCAGCCCGCCTACTACCACCGTCTTGTCCGGGCGCATTCGCACAAAGTCGAACGACGATATGAATTCCTTTAGAATTCTAAGCTGGCGTCGCAAGTCGGGACTGCCGCCGCCGGGCGACTTGTAAGTGAGAAACGTGCCGTCGGGATGCGCGGATGCAAAGGAGTAGTCCAGGTTATTATATAGCGCGCCGCCGGCCATAATGAACTCCCATCCCTCCGAGCGGTAGAGAACATTGTCCTTTCCGCGAAAGCCTGTCTCGTTGTCTCCAATCACCCGGTTTAATCCGTAGTTGATGGCGACAGCATCCGGCGGCGTGGCGTAGTGGAAATTGTAGATGGAAACCGCGGGGATCGGATCCTCAATCCGGGCCGATCCGTTCGCAACGTTCAGCGAGATAAGGTGCTTATGCGGGTATCCCATCTCCATGTCCACGATGACCGAGACGATCTGCTGTTGCCAATCCGACGAAACCCCGCCAAAATAGGGCTCATTGCAGACTTCATAGTAGACGTTATCGAACTCTCTTAGCTCCTCCACGATCTTGCGCGTCATCGCCTGCTGCACTGCCAGAAGGTCATGATGTTTAAGCGTATAGACCTCGTTTGCAGGGCAGTGTCCGACCCCGTTGATATTGTTCGCCTCATTCATCGGACTGGCTTTCCAGAGGCTGTCGTCATAGTTCGGGCAGAACAGGTTCATCTCAACAACGATGCCGCGGTCGGATGCCTTCTTGACGAAATCTCGAAGTCTCCGGAAGTAGCCCGGGTCCCACGTTGTCAAGTCGAACTTGGACCCGCCGTCAAAATAGCCCGTTATGTTGCTACGCGCCCAGGGGCAGATGTACCGATTCGGACGCGGAGCGAGCGTATTGTCTGTGATTCCGAACGATTCGGGGATCTCGCGGTAGGAGCCTGACCACGTGCGCGTCAGGTTCAGCCGATTTACGCGAAGCTCATCGAGGTAACGATGGTAGTCGAAGTCCAGGTTGAGCACCGAGCCATAGTGTTCGCCCGACGTGATTAGCACCGCGGGTTTCCCACGGAATTCGAAGTAGTGCGGGTTTGCCCGATGAAGGGCAAGAGGCGCTCGCACGTCGGGATGGTCTCGATCCTGGTTGCTGCCGCTCTGGCTCATGTCCCTCCTATCGAGTTCGATGTTCGGATGTCTGGTCGCGCCACTTGCCACTCTGATTGCTACGAGCGAGATCAGGATCAGAATTCCCAGAGTGCCTCTCGTCGGGAAAAGGCTGCTTCGTTGCATGAAATCTCCGCTTTCCGTTGTTCCAGTCTTGCCGCTTTCCGATGACGGATGCGGCTGCCGCCGGCCATCCCCTCGAATGACAAATGATTGATGTTGACGGGCTGACGTCACGTTATGATCGTTCGACTGTCGAGTCGTTGTTGGACAGGCCTGGCCAGACGACGTCAGGAGGCAGGGCATGTCATTGCGCTCAACCCAGCGATCGGCCTGATCTGTTCTGAGATTGACGACCCAACCGGCCGCGGTGTTCCTACCCTTCCGGTGTGTACTCGTATCCGTCCGGCGCATGGATATGGTCGATCGGCTCACCGACGAACTCAGCGCAAATATGGAGCACGGGGTGTTGGAAGAGCGCTTCCGTACCGGCCGGGAACCTCAGCGGTGTGCCGGTTTCCAGCCAGCCACAGGCATGGATCATAGCGATCATTGGGCGCGGGATGTCCGTGTGATTGGGCATTCCAGCATGCCATAACCGTATGTCGCGGATCAGGACGCCGCCCTTCGAAACGCTGGGCTGAATCGGCGGCCGAACGGCCCTGCGAGCCGTCAGGATCTTCTCAGGGACCTTGATGTCCATCCCCGCCACGGCGCTGACGTCGAGGTGAGTTCCGGGCCAGATCTCGGTACTGCCATTTCGCGGCGACGTGTCGATCGTCGCGATGTTTATCACGAGCTCCGCGGGCGGATGTGCGACGGAGAGTCGCGGCCACAGATGGGTGCAGTCGGCGTGCACGGGCTGTCTGTGCCCCGATGGTATGGCTGTGTTGCCACTGTAGAACCGGCTCTTGACACCCTGCCCGAGGAGTGCGCTCGTGACGGCGATAACCTGGTCGTTCAACAGAATGTCGCGAAAGAGATAGGGCGGAAATGGCGGCGGATCTTGCTGGACGTTGCCGACGTTCCAGTTGAATGGTGCGTCGTCGCGCGCGAGCAGCAGCGCGAGATCCTGCGCCATTCGCTCATGTAGAACGTCTAGATGGTCCTGATCTACGACGTTTTTGAGTACCACGAAACCATCGACGAGCACGGCATTCACGGCCGCGTCGCAATGCGCCCGGCTCAAAGTGCCGGTCGCGATCTCCTCTCGAGACACATCGATTTCAGTCACGCATGCTCCCTTCATGGTGTCACTGGTTAGCCATGGAGTTGTAGGTCCAGGCGGAGTGATTCTACCGGGGAATCGGCTGGGAGGTATGCTATACTGTGAAATGGTTCGCGATTCTGTTCCTAAGGCGCGAATGGGCGGGTTACACGAGGGTTGTAGTGTTGTTCACGCTGCTTGCACCGAAAAATGAAGGAGCAGTCCGAAAACGTGCCGCCCGATCCTGTCGCAGCCGGCGCCTCACTGCCCATGAGCATACGCAGCAAGCGCAAGCGACGGGCGGCACTGCTCTCCATCTGCTCTAACTCAGCACTCGTTATCGCCAAGATCGTCGTCGGCGTCCTTACCGGCTCGGTTGGCGTGCTCTCCGAAGCCATCCACTCGGCGACGGACCTGATCGCCTCACTGATCGCATTTGCTTCCGTGCGAGCGTCGGACAACCCTCCTGATGCGGAGCATCCCTATGGGCACGGTAAGATTGAAGGTGTCTCTGGGCTGATCGAGGCCCTGCTGATATTCGCCGCCGGAGGCTACATTGTCTTTCAGGCGATCGCCGGACTGCTTGCGCCCCGCGCTGCTTCCCCGTCGTTAACTGCCGGTTTAGTGGTCATGGCGATTTCGATAGTTATGAACTCTCTCCTAACGCGTCACCTCAAACGCGTAGGACGCGAAACGGATTCGATTGCGCTTGAGGCGGATGCAGAGCACTTGCGCACCGACGTGCTGACATCCCTGGGCGTATTCATCGGCCTATTGCTCGTGCGATTGACGCATCTTGCCTGGTTCGATCCCGCTGTCGGTCTAGGCGTAGCGGTGTTGATTTTCCATACGTCCGTCATGTTGGCGCGCCATTCGATGAAACCGCTGCTCGATGCGCGCCTGCCGCCGGAAGAGGAGCAGCGCATCAGAAATATCCTTAACCGCGAATCGCGCGTGCTGGGCTATCACAAGCTCAGAACACGTAAATCGGGATCTCAGCGCCATGCAGACGTCCACGTACTGATCGACGACGATAGTACGCTCGTAATGGCGCACGATCTATCGGAGGAGCTGGAGGATAGAGTTCGCATGGCGCTGCCCGACGTACAGATCAATATCCACATCGAGCCATACCATGCCGAGATGCGTCATCAACAGGAGGCACATGGGTTGAGCATGGACCAGGCAAATCCAAAGAGCGTGGAAGCGACCTCGGACTCCACTTCGACCTCCGGCTCGGAGACGCCCTGATGCCGCCCGCCGGCAACATGATTTCGTCGATCGTCCGATTCCTTCCGATATTGCATATCGCTTGCACTGGCACCGTCTTCTCCGCATGGTGGATAACCGTGCTCCTTGTGTACCGCTATCGCTCTTCCTACCCACGATTGGCTGACGTAAAAGGTTGGCCCTCTCCACGCGTGCGATTGCCGAAGGTCTCGGTCCTTGTGTCCGCATGTAACGAGGCAGGCACTGTCGAACGAGCGATGAGAAGCCTGCTGGCGGTCGAGTATCCCGATGTTGAGATCATCGCGATCAACGACCGCTCGTCGGACGAAACGGGCGAGATTCTGGAGTGTCTCGCCGCAACCTGTTCACGCTTGCGCGTGATTCACATAGAGAGCCTGCCGCACGGGTGGCTGGGCAAGAACCACGCAATGCACGTCGCAAGTCAGGAGGCGGCCGGAGAATGGCTACTCTTTACAGACGCCGACGTGGTCTTTCATAAGGACACCCTCGTCGCCGCGGTGACATATGCGTACCAGAGAGGCGCCGACCATCTCGTCGCGTGCCCGCACTTCGTGGGTCTGGACTTCTGGGAGAGGCTCGTTACGAGCTACTTTGGGCTGATGTTCCTGCTCCGCGTGCGCCCGTGGGATGTGGAGCGCCTCGATAGGCCCGCGTATTTCGGTTTTGGCGCCTTCAACCTGGTCCGAGCGAAAGCCTATCGCGAGTGCGGTGGATACGGCGCACTTCCGATGGAGATCGTCGACGACGCAAAGCTAGGCAAGGTCCTTAAGCGCGGCGGATTCCAGACTCGAATTGTGGATGCGGACGACTATCTGTCGATAAGGTGGTTCATCGGATTCCGGGGCCTCGATGGGGCGTTCATGAAGAACGCGTTTGCAAGCTTCGAGTTCTCTCTGCTGAGAACGGCGCTGGCAACGGTCGCGCTCGTCATTACCGCGCTCTACCCGATACTCGCGCTGGCGCTGCCGGTCGGTCCAGCCCGTTGGCTCGCAGGCGGAACCGTGATCGCGATGATCGCGGGAGCAGGAGTGATGAGGCGGATTACCGACGCCGATTTCCGGTACGGATGCGCCTACCCGCTGGCCGGCGCCATCGTGATCGGCATCATTGTCAAGTCCACCTGGATGACGCTACGGCAGCACGGCGTCGTCTGGCGCGGAACCCGCTACTGCCTCGACCAGCTTCGTCGTGGCGTCGTGTAGCCAGCCTATCCTCTCGTCCGATGGTGCTACTTTGTGGTCCGAACCTCTCGCGTCCGCGTCCCGCCTGATATCAGTCCAAGGTCAAGTGCTGTTCGCACTGCTTCCGCCCGGTTGGACACGCCCAGTTTGGCAAACAGGTTGGAAATATGCTTTTCGACCGTGCTGACAGTAATGAATAGCCTGGCGGCGACCTCCTTGTTTCGAGCTCCTTGGGCGAGCAGATCGAGGACTTCGCGTTCGCGATCGTTGAGCCTTACGTCCTGAGCTCCATGTGAAGCTCGACCGGCCAGCGATGCAAGGCGCCCGGTGACCGCCGATGAGAACTGTGACTCGCCGCGGTGAACGGCGCGGATCGCGGCGGCGAGGTCGGCAGGATCCGCGTCTTTGAGCAGGTATCCGCGAGCGCCGGCGGCCAGCGCCTGCGCGATCGACGATTCTCCGTCGAAGGTAGTGAGGACGATGACCGGCAGGTCAGGCATCTTCTCATGCAGCAACCGCAGACCATCCAGTCCGTCCACATCCGGCATCTGCAGGTCCATCAGTACGACGTCGGGCCGCAACTCCAGGGCTCTCTCTACCGCCTGCGCCCCGTTCTCGGCTTCTCCGGCGATCTGAAGCCCACCTTGCGCCTCCAGCACGTCGCGCAATCCCTGACGGACGATAGCGTGGTCGTCCGCTACCAGGACGCGGATGCCGTCCGGAGCGCCTAGAGCCTCGTCGCGGCCAGGCGCGGGACCATTCGCGGGGCGAGGGGAGACTGTGGATGCACGGCTGTCTCCGGCATCTCGCGACAAGCGGTAGGGGATGGAAGCCCGAACACGAGTCCCCCACAGGGGCGTGCTCTCGACTACCGCTTCCCCGCCGAGCAGTCGCGCACGCTCCTCCATGCCGAAAAGACCATAACCGCCAGCAGAATCAGGCGCCCCTCGATTGGCGGTGTCGAAGCCTATGCCGTCGTCCTCTACCATCAACACCACGCTCTCGGTGCCGTATTGCAGACCGACTCGAACGCGAGTGGCCTGAGAATGCTTGCGCGCATTGTTGAGGGCCTCCTGCGCGACTCGAAGAAGCGCTATGCTCTGCTCAGCCGTAAGCGGATGCTCCTCGCCCGACGTGATAAAAGGCGACCCGATTCCTGTCACCGTTTCGAACCGCTGACTCTCCTCCATTAGCGCTTCCGCGAGCGACCGCTGCTCCAGCGAGGGCGGCGCCAATCCCTGCACGGCGCGACGAGTGTCGTCCAGCGCCTTGCGACTTTGCTCCCGAGCCGATTCAAGCAGTGAGCTGACGGTTGTATAGTCTCCGGCCCGAAGGTAGGTTTCGGCGGTCTCCACCTGCATTAGCACGCCCGTAAGCGACTGTGCGACGGTATCGTGGATTTCGCGAGCAAGTCGATTGCGCTCTTCCGCTGTTGCAACATCTCGCTGCTGCTCGAGTTGCTGGGCGATTAAAATGGCCAGGGTCGCCTGGTCGGCGCGCGCCTGGACGAGCGTCATCTCGCGAGGCGTGAACCGCCGCTCGCCCAGGGGATAGATTGCGAGAGCTCCACTGATGCGGTCGCCATGGTGGAGCATAGCAATCAGAAGAGAGCGGATGTCCTCCTGTACAAGAAGCGCCCGTAGGGCCGGAGTGACCTGCGGATCATTCTGCGCGTCCGGAGTATAGTACGGGAGGTGAGTCGCCAGCGCACGCGCCGTGAAGGGTCCCTGCCTTCGGAGTCGCATAATCCCGTCCGCATACTCCGCCGAGACGTTCCGAAGCGCCGCGGGCAGATACCGGCCGTCATCGTCGAGGAGATATAGGCCGACTCGCTCTTCGCCCAGGCTGGCGGCGACCTGGTCCGCAATCATCCCGGCGACCTCGGAGAGCGGTCGCCCCTCCAGAATTGCGGCAATGATCGCCTGGGTCGCCTGCCGTAATCGACATTCGTCCTGGTAAGCGCCGGAGAGCCGGACGAGTTCGGCGAGCAGTGTGGCGCGCAGGGCGAACTGAGCCGCGCGCTCCTGCCATTGCGGCGATCGCACCGAGACGTTCGGCGCTATCTGGCCGACCAGAACCGCCAGCTTGCGCTCTCCCATCACGAGTGGTACAACTACGAGTTCACCATGAAGGTAGGTGTGGAGTATTTCGGGAAGCCCGCCTGTCGAGGCGGATAGCGGTCGAATCTGACGCATGCGAAGGGCCTGCTCTGCGGCGGGGAAGGCATTGAGTGATAGGCGCAGATCGCGCAGCCCGGGCATCTCGAACCCGACCGTACGAACTCCTCGCAGGAGGCTGTCATCCGCGGAGAAACTCAAGACGACCAGGCGAGGGCACTCTAACCCAACGGCGATTTCGGTCAGCGATCTTTGGACAAGCCGAGCCACATCCTCCGCGCCGATGGCGGCTCCCTCGGACTCTCGGTGACCTGGGCTCGACGCTCGTCCTTCGCTGCTCATCGTGCCTCCCCTGGACTGCGGCACTCCGCTGCCGGCTACCGCCTGATGGCCTTAATCATCTCCGCATGCCGGTTCGATCCGGTCGGAAGCGGCGCAACGCCCATCGCAAGCAGTGCCGCATTACCGTCTCTGCCGCCTTCGGCTACGAACACGGGGCGATTCTGTTTCGCGGCGCTCAGGCACGCCTCGTACATCGCGCCGCCGGCGCGAACGTCGAGCGCCACAAGCAGATCGGAAAGCGCGAAGACGATCGAGTCGCGCCTGCGGTTGTTGGCGCCGATGCTGTGGTCGTCCAGTCGAAATGGGGATAGCGCCAGGTCACGCCCGCCGTCAAACGTGATATCGCGGATGCGTGCCGCCGCGAATGGCGGCCGGTCGAATTGCGGTCCAAGCGCCTCGCGCAGTCCGCGGTCCAGGACGTAGACCGTGGGGCAGTTACGACGCTGCGCTGCCAGCGCCAGGCGCTGATACGGCGCACGGTCGTGGCCCGTAACGGGCACGCCGCCCACGGCTGACAACTCGGTAGCCAGCCGGTCAAGGTGATCGAGCGATGAGGGCGCATTCCCGTTCGAAACAGCCAGTGTGAATGTAAAGCGCTCCGAGGTGTAGGTCCAGTCCAGCAGTGCGAGAGAGCCAATCGCGTAGATTAGCGGAGGGGGCGCATCGTCGTTGCGAACCAGGCGCGAAGGATATGTTGCGCTCTCGACCGATAGGAGCTGAACGTGATGCATCCTCATACTTCGAGCCATCTCGGCGCTCCGCGCGATAAGCGCATCTCGCTCCGTCTCCAGGGCCCGAGTCGTGTCAGGATGAAGGTCACAGCGCGTCTGCCACTCGGAACTGCTCATCGACAGAAACATCTCCGGAGTCAATCGCTGCTGTGCGGCGAGCCGAAGAAGTCGCGCGAGCGCTTTCTCGCCTACGTGGGGCAAGCTGTGAAGGAGCAGAAGGAGCTCGGTCGGGCTCATGTCTCCGATTGGACGGCTTCGGCGAGCGTAAGCCACTGTGCGATCTGCCGGGTATGATACCCATCGTGCCCGACGATGAGCGCGACGAACTGCTCAACGCTGATTGTGCCGATAGTCTCGCGCATACCCGTTCGAATCCACTCTTCGGCCGCCAGGGCGCCAAAGCGCTGCGCCAACTTCAGCCGACCTCCTCGAAGCCACTCCAGGCTTGCATGCGGGTCGCTGTGCGCGTAGTCGTTGTCGATGGCAAGCTTATTCTCATCGATATCAGGGAGCGTCGGGTTATGCTCTTCACACATGCGCATCAGGCGTTCCAGGTGGATGGGCTCCCAGTCTGCCAGATGCGCGACGACCTCGCGCAGCGTAAACCGTTCGGAGTCCGGCCGGTAGTCCCACCGAGGATCATCCGCGTGCAGATCCTTTAATAGTCGCTCCGCCACATCCGGTGTGCCGGACAGCGCCGAAAGCAGATATTTGCGCACAGGCGCAGGCATCATAAGCGCATCTCCTTTATCTGTTTCGAACTTCGTTAGCCCTGCCAACGGCATGGCGCGGGCAGGAGTTACCAAGTCACATTCGAGTCCACTAATACCCCATGGCGCGCAAAACCGCATCGCGTTTTGCCGCGACAGGCGCGGGAGGCTCCGCGGACTGTGTAACCGCAGTGTCAGGGTCCTTAAGTCCGTGCCCAGTAAGAGTGATTGTTACCGTGGAAGGCTGTGTAAAGTAGCCTCGGGCAGCCAGATTGCGAAGTCCGGCGATCGGCGCGGCGCTGGCCGGCTCCGTGAAGATCCCTTCCAGCTCGGCGACCTGTTCGTATGCCGCCAGGATCTCAGCGTCCGTAACGCTCTCGATCAGTCCCCCCGACTCATCGCGAGCAGCGACGGCGCCCGCCCAGCTCGCCGGGTTGCCGATGCGTATGGCAGTCGCGACGGTCTCAGGATGCGCCACCGGCTTTCCGCGCACCAATGGAGCCGCGCCGGCTGCCTGGAAGCCGAGCATCCGGGGACGGTTCGCGCATTTTCCGGCAGCGTGATACTGCTTATATCCGGTCCAAGAGGCGGTGATGTTGCCCGCGTTTCCTACGGGCAGCGCATGATAGTCCGGCGCAACCCCAAGATCGTCGACGATCTCGAATGCGGCCGTCTTCTGCCCTTCCAGCCGATAGGGGTTGACCGAGTTCACCAGGGCGACCGGATGCTCGGCGCAAATCTCGCGAACCAGGCATAGTGCTTCGTCAAAGTTACCCTGTATCGCGATGACGGTCGCGCCATGTATTAGCGCCTGGGAAAGCTTGCCGAGCGCGATCTTTCCCTCTGGGATTAGCACGTAGCATTTCAGGCCGGCCCGCGCGGCGTACGCCGCCGCTGATGCGGAAGTGTTGCCCGTCGAGGCGCACATAACGATCTTCTGGCCGGACTCGAGCGCCTTCGTGACAGCCATCGTCATGCCGCGGTCTTTGAACGACGCCGTCGGGTTCAACCCTTCAAACTTTCCGTAGAGCGTCAGCAGCGGAGAGATCGACTGTGCCAGCCGCTGCAATGGAATAAGCGGTGTAGCGCCTTCATACAGCGTTACGACCGGTGTAGACTCGCTTACCGGCAGCCACGAGCGGTAACGATCGATAATTCCGTGGTACAAGAAACCTGACTCGCTTTCTGATCGGCGGCGCACGATTGCGCCTCTATTGTACCTTCTCATTATCGGCAAGCCGAGGACGAGCAGTAGACGAAGGCTGTCGGCTGATGGCAGGAGCGTGCTCCGGCAGGGAATGGTCTGATTGGCGCTGAAGTAGCTCATGGAGTTGGAATCAGACGGCAGGCTGTAGGTCGGTGCGTGGACAGCGTACGTTCGGATGTTGGGGGGCGCATGCGCGGAGAAGTCGCCATTGTGCGATATACAGGGAATGTAGGTGTCGACGACCGGGATACTCTGTCCATCGAGGAGCCCCTGGAGATACGAGTCAACGCGGAGAGCCTGACAGTCACGATGCGTAGCCCCGGAGACGATTTCGATCTTGCGGCCGGACTGCTCTATGCGGAGGGATTGATCCGCAGCGCCTCCGACCTTCTAGTCATGAAGATGGACAAGGATCCTGCCAATCCTGAGCGTGATAACACACTGCTGACCGCTATCCGAATATCGCACCGTGGCGCCGCGTCGGCTTCTGCGCGCAGTTTCGTGTCGGCGTCGAGCTGCGGGGTGTGCGGCAAGCGGGACATCGCATCGATCCGGTGCGCTGCGGCACCGCTGCCCGATTCGGAGTTCAAGGTGTCGGCAAGAGCGCTCTACGGGCTGTCCGGCCAGATGCGTGACGCGCAGCAGGTGTTCGCGCGAACGGGTGGGCTGCATGCCGCGGCTCTGTTCGATCAGACGGGCAGCCTGCTCTCGCTGCGAGAAGACATCGGTCGACATAACGCGGTCGACAAACTGATCGGTGCGGAGCTGCTCGCTTCGCGAGTTCCACTTGACAATAGAATCATGATGATAAGCGGGCGGGCAAGCTTCGAGATACTTCAGAAGACAGCCGTCGCCCGCCTGCCGATCCTGTGCGCCGTCTCCGCGCCATCGTCGATGGCGGTGCGGATGGCTCGCGACTTGAACATCACACTGGTGGGCTTTCTGCGGGGCGAAACCATGAACGTCTACTCCCAAGCCGAGCGTATTGTGCACTGAACGGCGCCGCTTCGTCGCCGCAAGACGCGCCAAACCCAGATCGTTCACGAGCCGGTTCATGTAGGGGCAATCCCTTGTGGTTGCCCTCGCGTCATGAATCAAGCAGGCTACCTATGCAGTTCCTGCCGACGGCGTCGGGAAGCAATCGGATGTGAGCCGTGCGCCTTCAGGAATCAGCCGGCTCGTCCGATGCGCGCCCGTCAGGGCGATTGTTCACATATTCCCAGCCGAACCGGCCCTTGACGCAGAGATGCCCATTTGTAATGTCGTGATCCATCGGCGACGTCGCCTTTACGATCTTGTTATCCTGAACGTGCAGTTCGAGGTTGCAGCCGACGCCGCAGTACGGGCAGACCGTTTCGGTGACGGTCTGCTTGCTCTCATCCCATCTCCCCGCCTTTCGCATCTCGTATTCGCTCTTGAACATCAGTGCGTTGGTAGGGCAGACGCCGATACAGTTGCCGCAATAGACGCAGGCGGAGTCCGTCAGAGGTACGGCGTATTCCGTGGAGATGCGCGCATCGAACCCGCGCCCCGAAACCGCGATCGCGAACGTGTTCTGGGCATCTTCCCCGCATGCCTCAACGCATTTGTAGCAGAGGATGCACCTGCTGTAGTCCCGCACGTACAGGTCGTTATCCACCATGACCGGCTGATGGACAGCAGCGGCGGTATCTCCTGACGGCTCATAATGATGGCCCGCGTGCGCCGCATCACGGTCTCCGGCGGCTGACGGCGACGCGAGCGGCCCGAACCGCTCCGGCCTCGCATCGTACCGCGCCATCCATCGGCTCGTGGCATCGTCGGCGAGCGACATGTCCACCGAAGAGGCGAGCAGCTCGAGTACGAGTTTACGAGAGTGGCGCACCCGTTCGGAGTCGGTCTTGATGACCATGCCTGGTTCGACGGCACGGGAGCACGATGGGACCAGCGTCCGCGAACCCTCCACCTCGACAACGCAGACCCGACATACATTCACCGGCGTCAGATTCTCGAGGTAGCAGAGGGTCGGAGTATCCGTCCCAAGTCTGCGCAGAGCCTGTAAGATCGTGATGCCTTCCAGAACTCGTACGCTCGCCCCGTCGATCGTAATCTCGACGAACCGGGCCGGCCGGGCCATGAAAGTGATGGGACTGGTCACGAGGCTCCTCCTTGGAACAGTCCAAGCCGATGGATTGCCGAGAGGATCGCTGCTCCCGCAGTGTGACCGAGCCCGCATATCGACGCGTCTCTCATGGCGCGGTCCAGTTCGCCGAGAAGCGCTATCTCGTCCGCGCCGATGGCGCGATTGGATAACAGACGGTGCAGCGCCTCCTCCTGACGGACCGTTCCGACTCGACACGGTACGCATTGGCCGCAGGATTCGTCGCGGAAGAAGGCCGCGATCCTTGCGAGAATCGCCATCAGGTCGACCGTATCGTCAAAGACCATGACGACACCGGACCCGAGGGTGGCGTTCGCCGCCCTTGCCCCTTCATTGGTCAGTGGAATATCCATTTCGTCCGGTCGGACGAATACGCCCGCCGCGCCTCCGAGCAGGACCGCTTGAAGCGTTCGCCCATTGCCGACGCCCCCAGCCAACTCGATCAAGCCGCCGAGCGTCAGGCCGTACGGCGCCTCATAGACGCCCGCTCGGCGCACGCATCCGGACACACAAAACAGCCGGGTTCCCGTCGAGCTTGCTGTGCCGATCGACCCGTATGCGCTTCCGCCGGCGGCGAGGATCGGCAGTACGTTGACGAGAGTCTCGACGTTGTTCACCGCGGTCGGCTTGCCGAACAGCCCAACCTGGACGGGAAAGGGCGGCTTGTTGCGCGGCTCGCCGCGTTTGCCCTCGATCG
>JBBQVV010000046.1:0-24943 GCA_038211235.1 Chthonomonadales bacterium
ACTGATATTGACGATCAGATTGACCGCGCTGATCCACATGAGCGTTCGCATGCATTTCATTGCGCCCAATAGCCGCACACCTATGATACCCGGAATAAAAAACGCAACCTGCAGCGCGTATGCAACCTGGACCCGGCTGACAAGCTCGGTATCAGCGCTCGTAAACTTTCCCCGCTCATAGAGAAGATGCACAAGCTCGTTGGAAGCAAATATCAAGAGGAGAACGATCGGTATGCCCGCAAGGATTGCGAGACGTACGTACGTCGTCAGCGTATTGCGCACCTGTTTCCAATCGTCGCGCGCCGTCATCGCGGAAAAGTACGGCATGATGCTGGTACTGACCGCCAGGCCGCCGACCGACATAATCAATCCTGTCAGCCTTCCGCCATAAGCGAGGGCCGCGACGCTGCCCGATCCCAGTCTCGTAGCGATGGATTGATCAACTATCAGGCTGCTGTTCGTAAGCATCGCCCCCGCAACAGATGAAACATACTGTTTCGCCACCTGGCGCGTTGGCCCATCCATTCCGTACCAGCGAAGTCGGATGGGAATCCCCTGGCGCCTGAGAAGTAGAGCGAGCATCGTCACCTCAAGCGCCACGCCTAGAATGGCCCCCACGGCGATGGCTCGCGTTCCGCTCGCCGGTCCGCCAATCATCAGTGCAAGGAGTATGATAATCGGAGACGTGCCTGGGATCAGCGAAGGAAGCCCGAACCTCTCGCCCGCATTGAGAATTGCGGTGAATGTCACACTGAAGCCATTGAACAGGATTATGGGAACGAGAAGAGTGAACAACGCGCTTGTCTTCGCTATCTTCGCAGGAGAAAACCCGGAAGCCAGGAAGTGAACCAGGAACGGATACGTCAACACCAACAAGAGCGATACAGATCCTAACAAGACCAGGTTTGATACCATGAAATTGGATAGTAAGCGATTGGCTGCCTCTTTGCTCTGTCGATCTCGAACCTGTATGTACGTGGGAATCAGGCTCGCATTGAACGAACCCGACACTAGGTTTGCAACAAAAACGGGCAGCAGGTAAGCAATGTTATAGGCGTCCAGTTCATCGCCGACGCCAAACCTATTTGCAATGACCAGTTCCTTGGCCATCATTATGAATTTTACGAACAGGGTGATGCTGCCGACCGTGATAATGGCCGCAAATATTCGGCGATTAGGAGATTGCCCCGACCACGCCTGCCACCTGCCGCTTACCGCCCTTATGCGTCCGGTGCGATCGGGTGGAGGCCCGCCCGTTAAGCCCTGGTTGGTGGATGCGCGCAAGGCCCGCAGGTCGCGGATATACCCGCGCACCTTACTCAGACCTCGCCCCATAAAATTGTCGCCCCCCGGCGTTATCATAGTTGTTCCTGGACAGTCCACGCCACTCTCGCTCGTGATGGCCGTTGTGGGTGTCTCGGCATGCCTACGCGGCTGTCACGGTAACGGTGTCGAGAGGCTGCCTGGGGACCATCCAGAAGTGATCCTCGCTATTAGGACTATCAACAACCGGCTGAGTAAGGCGAAGGTTGGACTTTGCAATAGTTCGTTAAGCTTACCACGGAGGCGGAAGAAGGCGCACTAACTCCGCCCTTCTGTCACGCGCATACGCGGCTTCATCACAGGGCAGACTCTGTGCCAGGGACTTTTCCGCGTACTTCTCCAAACTCATCAGTGGGCGGGCGGGAACTCCCCAAACCACCATTCCAGGTGGAACATCGCTTACAACGACGGCATGCGCGCCCACGACGGCGTCTGGGCCGATGGTGACGCCCGGCAATATCGTGGCGCCGTAACCGATGAAGCAGTTATCGTGAATGGTTATGCGGCCGAATCTGCGAATGTTTTGGTACTTTGGCTGGTCTCGAAACACGTAAGTCGCGCCATCGTGAGTGATAAATGTAACCTTCGATGATATCGCGACACGCTTGCCGATGCTAATGAGGAACGGCTCGGGTCCGAAGCTCGGCAACTGATTTAGGAGACAGTCATCCGCGATTGTCAATCCGAGCTTCTTGTAGTGGTCTAGCAGTTTTCGCTTGATCAACCTGTCGACCATACGCTTCAGTTTGGTTGCAATGTTCAAAATCATTTCAGAGGTGTCCGTACACGACTTGTGCCTCAGGCCTGCAGCTTTTCTCGTAATGTCCGGACTATAAGCCCGTAGCTCATCATCTCCATGGCTTCGTCATCACTAAGAGTGATCTCGAATTCGTCCTCCAGTACTGCGAAGAGTTGCATCGCATGCATTGAATCCCAGGAGGCCACCGTGTCCGTCGACGTATCGTCCGTAATCTCTTCCGCGGATATATCGAGCACGCTGGCTAACACCTGTTTGACGCGATCTTCTAGGCTCAATTATCTTGTCTCCGATCTCAGGACCACGATGTTAAACCAGTCCGGCGCCGCGGGTAGATCTCCCGTAAGGCACTTCTCCCAAGAGGAACCTTCGCGTTCAGATATTCGCGCGAAGCCCTGGTTCTTGTAGAATTCGCTAACCAGTGCATTCTTCGCCGTGGGGATATATTCGCCCACGATTCGACTGCACTTCTCCGATACCATTTCGCTCGCGATGTGTGCTAGCAGCGCCTCTTCTACACCGCGACCGATCACGCGGCAGCTCATGAGGAGCGTATCGATCACGGCGTCTGATTCGAGCATTCGAACAATGGCGACAGCGATGGTCCCGCTATTATCAAATCGATCCTGTAGCTGCGCACAGTAGACTCTGCCGTTCGGCGCGTCGGCGAGTTGCCGTATATCGCTTTCAGTGTAACGCCTGGTCGTCAGGTTGAACTGGTTGGTCTTTTGCGTCAGCTGCGCGATTCGAGGAATGCTTTGTTCGCTTGCCCGCTCTATTGTAAGTACCATGTCGAGCGATCGCAAATAATCATCAATGGATCCTGCAACCTGTTTCAGCGCGGCACGTTGTCCCTCTGCCCGATACATCGAACTGCGCTTCCGATCTTCTTCCGTCAGTGTAAACGTGTCGAACAGGCCCAGACCCTGCAGAACCGACCGGAAACTCGCCGGTTCCGGCGGTAAATGGACCGTGGTGACCTGCGGTAACTCAGTACGTACCAAATTGCATTCAAACTCACTGTCGTCCATAAAGACGAGGCTGTCGATACCGATACCGAGCTCCGCCGCGATCTCACGGATGTTGCTTACCTTGTCTTGCCAGTTGATCCGCAGTGCCACAAAGTGCTCTGGTCTCAGCAGTGACGCCGGATGATTGGCCAAAACCTCCATGGCGTCCGCACAGTTATTCTTGCTGCAGATGGCGAGCAATACTCACAGCTGGTAAAGCTCGATGATGGCGGCTTGAAACTCGAGGAACGCCGAGCCGGGATGTGACGGTCCCAGCTTGATGCCGTGGATGCCGTCCTCGCCGATCACACCTCCCCACAGTGTGTTGTCGCAATCGAGAACCAGGCATTTCTTGTTCTTGCCCTTTAGGGCGCGTATGAACTTGGTGTACTCAACGGCGAGGCGCCCTTGAAAGGCCAGAGAATAGGGCGAGCGGCACAAGTGCCAGAATTTGTCGTCCAGCGCTCTGTTGTAGCCGTCTTGCGCCATCATGTGGTCGACGTCCACGATGTATGCTCCTGTTGTGGAGGTGACGACGTCGATTAAGCTAAGGTTGAGCCGCCGGATCGTGTTCTGCTGGCCGTCCTTTCGCTGAGCGTCAAGCAGCCCTGCTGCCGGGATGGCCGCCAGCTCGAAGTTGTGGACCAGAATAACGCAAGTCGAACGCGCGCGAATGGCCTGGACAATGCCGGTTAGCCGTTCGAGCACGGATTCGGTTAGCTCGTGGACCGCGTCCGCGGCCAGCTCCGAGAAGCTATAAATAAGCTTTGGCACGAGCGTGTGAAGGCGCAGCGCAACGACGACGACATCGGGCTTAAAAGCATAGAGATCGCTCGATGAATTGAGAACCTCCTGTTGAACGTTGTCAAACTGTCCGACGTAAAGACTGGGTCTGAGGTGAGCCCGATAACACTCGACTTTGAGGTGGTGCAGCCCGAGCTCCACGGAATAGTTGCGCACGATCGCGATGCGAACTTCCGGCATCTCCTCGCCGCTACGATCTAGCTTTCCCGCCGCCGAGATTGTACGGGCCTCGGTGGGGTTTTCTTCCAGCCACCGTAGGATCTCCAAACTGCCGTTCATCGGTCAACTCCATGATCAGTGCATCATTGGGCTGTCTCAAATACGTGTCGCTCCACGGACAGTTTAACGCGGGGCGTTCGGCATGGCATGAACGGATTGGCCTTCATGCGCAATGCAAGTCGCTGCGGCCGATCCAGTATAGGCTAACCTGCCGTTCACTCGGTGGATCTTGCGTGGAAGGTCAAACATGCTGCAGAGGCGCAATCTCGCGCTATCACCCGTTTAGCCCGGAAATTATAGCACGTTCGGGGCCACCTTCGGTAGGGATTGAGGAGGCGTCTCGACCAATTCGATGATCCCGAAGCCCACTACATAGTGAAACGAGACAGGGCAGTTCCCAAATAGAATCGCGGGCTTCGGCGCAGATAGTAGCCTTACCCGGATGCCCGCAGCCTTTATCTGTTGGATTGAATGGTCGGCGTTGGAGGTCTGGTAGCAAATATGATAGATCGTTTCTTTTCGGCTCGCTAGAACGCTGGCCAAAGGTCCCGGCGTGGAGGTCGGGAATATGACCTCTACCGCGGGCATATTGGAGGACGTGCACATGATCAAGTTGACATTCTGTAGATCATCGCGCACAGCCTCTCCGATCGCGTAGCCTAAGCCCTCCAGAAACTGCGCCGCCTTGGCCGACTCCGAGACAGCCAGGCCAAGGTGATGAAAGGCCAGGCCGAATGACTCCGCTCTCATGAAGCTATGAGCTCTCCAGGACCATGGCGATATTGACCGGCAGCTTCTCCTTCAGATTATCCTCCACCGAAATCGCCTCGTTCGAAGACGTGATCAGGTACTCCCGAATTCTCAGACCGCCTTCGTCGATGCAATTTTCCAGGTCTTCGACACCGGTGAAAAGCGAGATGTGGTCGATGGCTGCGGCGTTTATTACCGTGGTCACGTAGATGAACGCATCCGGTGCGGCGTACTCCTTTATCTTCGCGATAAAGCGCGATGGATTCTCAACGTGTTCCAGGACCTCTCCCATTACGATCATGGCAAACTCATTGTTCAAATCAGTGCTCAGAAAGTCGGCCTGCCTCAGCTCAAACTTTGCAGCCCCGCCTTTTAGCTCGTTCTCGATTATCGACTTGGTCAATCGGATGGAAGTGGGGCTGATATCGACGCCCAGGTAACTGTCGAAGGCGCACTTCCTGATCGACTCCATAAAGTAGTATCCATGGCCCGGGCCGATCTCAAGATACTTCCCCCGGCGTTCTTTCGGAATGCGGCTTGAGAACCACCGCTTCATTTCACAGTGCTGGGGCCATAGAAATGCAGAGATGGCCAGGCCATACATATACCTGGTCATATAGGTATCGTTGAGGTAGACCGAGTTCTTCACCTCGTCGTACGTTGAATACCGATAGCGCTTGTTCCGCATGAAATAGAGCTGCTCTCGGAACGTATCCTTTACGATTAAGTCGTAGCAGCTTGCGATGTAGGGAACGGAGAGATGCTCGGCGCCGACCAGGAACTCCACATAGTTGTCGAGTCCTGTTCGCTCCTCGTTCGTGAGCTTCCTGAGGCTCCCGCCGATAAACGACTTATGCATCGGATTGAGGCGCAGGACCTCATCCAGCAGTTGCCGAGTTGTGTCGCTCATGGTAGCCGAGTCTGATACAGAGTTCATTTATTGATCTGGTTCCTCCGGAACAAACAGCGTTTTCGTTTCCCTACCACGCCCGTAGCCATGAGGCCGTGCGAACTGTTCGTGTCAATCGACCCGTGCTCCGATGTGATTCGAAGCACGGGACGAATTGTCGAGCCTCCGACGGATGTTAATTCGATCCTAGATCGACTCGGTCTATAGGCCGAACAGGCTCGATGCCAGCCGGAACACGATCGCGGAGCTAGTGAGCGACTTGAAGAAGCTGCCGATCGCGTCCTGATGCTTCGTCAGCTTTTCGGCAAGCACTCGTGTCGGGACGACGATCACGTCGCCCGGCAGCAGCCGGCCGGCCTTGCTGGCCGGTATCAGGCCCCCGCCGACGTGGATGACCTCGACGCGATCCTTCGCCGCGTCCGGCGCGAACCCTCCGGCGTTCGCCAGATAGTAATCGAGTGTCGCGCCCGGCTTATACAGGACGCCGCGTCCGTGCACAACCGCGCCCACGACCTGCACGGTGGTGGGAGCTTCCGGCACACTGATCGTGTCACCGTCTACAAGCAGGATGTCGTCAAGTCCCTTAGGTCGGCGAAGGGCCTCGGGCAGGTTGACGGCGATACTGCCGCTGCCATTGATTTGATCGTCCGTCAACTTGCGTGCCGGCGACACGGTCGGCTGTTGCACGACCACACCGATCAACGCGTTTGGAATCACCGGCGCTGCGGCAGGTGCGGAGGTGCCACCGAGTGGCGATGCATCGGGCTGGGTCTGGTCGTGGATCGCGCCGAGCTGGTCGCTCAGTGCCTTAGCGCGCTCGCGGTTGAATGTATCCTGGTTCAGCAGATCATTCAGATTGCTGATCGTGGCCGCGAGGGAGCGCTGGTTCTCCGTCGACATCAGTTTCGGGTCTCGATTGAACTCGGCGCCGGCTGGAAATGCCTCCGGCCGCAAGCCGCCCGCGGCGGCGATTGCGTCCGTCAGGCGCATCGTCTTGCTCGTCATGATCACCGGCCCGGGCCTGTTGACGGCGCCATTTACCTGGACTACTTTAACGGTCTCCACGTAGCCGCCGGTGCCCTGGATGGTCACGACGTCGCCGTCCTCGAGAACCACGTCGTCCTGAGGTGCGCACAGGTTTCGCTCGTTGAACTTGACCTGAACGAGATTGAGTGTTGCGGGCGCGGCGCCGGCCAGGCGGCGAGCGTGCGCGATGTTGACCGTGTGGCTTGCATCCGGCTTGAAGCCGCCCGCTAGCGCGAGAAGGTCGCTCAGGTGCATGGAGTCGGTCCGCGGGTAGGCGCCGGGAGCGACTACCGCGCCCTGTATCGTTACCACGTGATCCGGCTCAAACTGCGCTTCGCCGACCTTGTACACGGCAAGAAGATCGCCGTCCACCAACTTCAGGTCCCTGGAAGCATCCTTGCCCGTAACTCCGGCCAGGTTGACGTAGTCCATCCCGTAGGATCCGTCGCCATGTGCGTGAAGCAGGATTGCCTTGTCCAGCTTGGCATCCGGGGTCGGACCACCGGCAAGCAGTACCAGGTCCGAGATCTTCATGTTGTCGCTGAGGCTGTAGGCGCCTGCCCGCTGAACGGCGCCGCGTACACTGACGGTCCGCTGACCGATCCAGGCTACCTCTTTGCGATTGTAGACGGCGAGCCGATCCCATCGCTCCAGCAGGAGGTTCTCGTCGGGATCGTGGGCAAGGGCCTTCCGCAAATCGATCGTGATGAGCGTCGTGGTGTTGTTCGGGTTCCACCGGTATAGATTGGCCCGGGGAGTGTACGCTTCGCTGATCAGCCCGCGTGCGCGGTCGACCAGATCCGCGACTCGCATTCCCGGAGTCAATGCGTAGGTGCTCGGCTGGTCCACGGCTCCGTCGACAACCACCGTGTTCGTAAGCAATGGGCGAACGGACAGCACCTCGACGTCGTCGCCATCGTAGAGCGGCTGCTTCTTGCCGGTTGACGAGTTCAGATCGACGTCCTTTTGCACTCTGCCCGCACCGGGATCGAAAGTGCTTACACGAATACGCTGCGCCACGGCGGAGGCGCGAACGCCACCGGAGTACTGGAGCACGTCCTTGACGGTCTCTCCGTCACGCAGCTCGTAGACAGCAGGCTGAAGCACCTCGCCCGCGACTGCGATCCTGCTCCGGCGATGCGGAATGTAGACCAGGTCTCCGGATTGTAGCTGTATATCCTCGCCGTGATTTCCGACGAGCAGGAAGTTGTACAGGTCCAACGTTCCTACGATCTTCCCGTTCCTTCGCACCTCAATGGCGCGCATCGAGCCATCGTCCATCGGGCCGCCGGCAGCGGCAACGACGTTGTATGCGGTGGACACGGATGGCACGGCATACGTGCCCGGCAGGAACGCCGAACCGGCCAGTGTTACCTGAATCGTGCGAAGTTTCGCAAGGACTACCGAAACCTCCACGCCGGTGTAGAGCCGTCGAAGCCGCTGCCCGATCGTCTTTTCCGCCTGAGCGAGCGTCTGGCCGCGTACCATGAGCGGACCGAGGTCTTCCAGAGAGATTGCGCCGGTCTGATCGACGGTACTGTTCTGGGTCTTCGGCTCATGCCGCGGGGACCAATAGCGGACGACGAGAGAATCGCCTGTTGAGAGCTGATAGTTCGGCGGTATCGTGGCAAGGACGTTTTGGCTTTGGAGGCTAAGCGGATCGGCGATCATATCGAATGCGCTGACCGATTGCATCTGCTGTGGCTGGTACTGCTGGAACCCGTTCCCGTTCGCGCCGTATGCCGCGCTCGCGGCGGCGGCGGAAGGGCCGGATTGGGGAGCGGCACCAGGAGCTCCCGGCACGTATACAACCGTTCCGTCCGCCAGAGTCACCGTTCCGGGCGTGCCGGTCGTGGGCTGGTTGGAGCCAGGAACGCCACTATATGGAACGCCCGACGGAGCGCCATAGTACGGTATGCCGTTGTTTGGACTTCCGTTGTTCGGCGCGCCATTGTTAGGAGGAACACCGTTGTTTGGACTTCCGTTGTTCGGAGCGCCATTGTAAGGAGGAACCCCGTTGTATGGCGCGCCATTGCTGGGATTCGCGTTGTTGGGGTTCCCATTGTTCGGAGCGCGATTGTAAGGAGTCCCGTTGTACGGCGCACCATTGTTCGGTGCGCCATTATTGGGGTTGCCGTTGTTGGGATTACCATTGTTCGGTGCGCCATTGTTGGGGATTCCGTTGCTGGGATTTCCGTTGTTCGGGAAGCCGTTGTTCGGGAAGCCGTTGTTCGGGAGGCCGTTATTCGGGAGGCCGTTATTCGGGAGGCCGTTATTCGGCGAGTTGTTCGGTCCGAAGTTCTGGCTCCCATATATTGGATTGCCGTAGGCATCCGTAGCGGGTCTGAACTGGCCCATCGCATTGTCCGTCGGCAGTAGCCACATACGACGGAGGAAAGCCCGCTTCGCGAGGATCTGGTCACGTGCCGGCTGGAAGAAGTCCAGTCCGAATACCGGAAGCATATCTCGTAGCGACCGAACAACGCCGACCTGTACATCGTGACGAAAATCACTATACAGTTGCGGACCGATGGGAAGCTGGGTGTCGGACTTTCCGAGCAACAGCGGATTCGTGGCTGAGGGCGGAGTGCCCGGAATCTGCTTCTTATTGTTGTCCTGCTGTGTTCCGTTCGGTGATGTGGTGGTTGGCGTCGCGTTGCCCTGTGTTCCCGTGTTGGTTCCTGTCCCGCCCTGCGTCCCTGGCGCGGGCGCTCCTTGGGCAGGCGCGCCCTGCGCGGGCGATGCGGGCGCCGCTGGTGCATTTTGCGCCGAACCTGTTGGAAGCAACAGCACGGCAATTGCGGCCGCGAGAATTGGCGCAACTCCTGGCATTCGAAGGGCAGCGAAGGGTGGTCGCTTCATGTTTACTCCTGGTCTTCCGTGGATGGGGTTGATGTCGAGGACCCCGCGCGGTACAGGTATACGCGGGGGCGCACGATGCAACTTGCAGACGAAACAGCAGATTGTAGCGTATTTTTGACCTGGTTTGGAAGGTCACTGCGTAGGTAATTGTGCCGGCAGGATATCTAAGGGCTCTACTCCGTTTCAGCGCAACAGCGGCGAAACGGATTGACTCCGGAATGTCCCCGCGTGTGGTATGATCTATGGCTGGCGCATCCACGCAATAGCACCTGCTTCCTGTCGTTTCGCTCCATCACTGGAATATGAGTTAACCGCCAATGATTGAACAACCGTCCGAAGTGCCTGCGTCTCCTCGACGCGCTGACTCCACGTTTATCGATAAGCAACGAATTCGCCGCTGGTCGCTGATCGCAATGGGCACGTTCGCGCTATTGATGATCGTCTGCCTCTTCGTCGTCCCACAAACTTATAAGGGGACCGTGTCGATGCAGGTCACGAACTCGGGGGCAGCCGCAATGGCCGGCAGTAGCGGAATTATCAGCGCGCTCACTGGAGCCGCCAGTCCCAACACCAAGTATATTGGCGTGCTCGGCAGCAGAACCTTCGCGGAGGAGATCGCCAAGCAGATTGGGCTTCAACGGATGTATCGTCAGGAGTTTTTTGACGATACCGTCGAAACAATGGCGAAGGCGACGGCTGTCACGGATAACCCGAAAGACGGTCTACTATATGTGGACGTGTCGTTGAAGGGTCCTCCCAGAATAAACCTGTTCAGCAGTCCTCGTAGAAAGGATGTAGTAAGATACGCGGCGGCCCAGGCGGCGGACCTGTATGCGGACCTTCTGAAGAAATATGCGAAGGCAGAGGATACCGAGGGGAACGATACGCTGATAGGCCTAGGGACAGACGAATTGAGCAAGGACCGGGCGAACTACGACAACTCAGTCCGCAACCTCACTGCGTTCGTACGCGCGCATGCTAGTGATATGGGTGATCTGCCACTCTCCACGAGCAAGGACAGCAGTTCATCCGGAATCGGTGGAGGCTCGTCGCCGATCGCCGAGGAGCTAGGAACACTGTATACCACGCAGGCCAGTCTCCAGGCCGACATACTTGGCTCCGAAGCGGCGCTCCATACCGGAGATACACTGCGAGCCGAACAGCTGAGGAATCTTAAGTCGCTGCCGAGCGAGGATCCGATGTTGACACAGGCGCGTGGAAACGTGCTGTACCTGCAGACCACACTGGACAACGACCGCGTGCTGCTTGGACCGGACCATCCGACGGTGGTTGCTGACGTCGAGCGGCTCCGATTGGCTCAGCTGAAGCTTGACGAGCAGACGAGCGGAATAAAGCGTGGCTTGACGACGCCGCAGACCGAGGCCGCGATGAAGCTGAAGGAGCTCAAGACGAAACTTGGGGTGTTGAATGGACAGATCGCCAAGTTGGAGAAGGAGGTAAAGGTCGGCCGTGAGTTGGCGATGGAGTTCGAGAGGCTGAAGGGCGAGGTCATGCTGAACCTGGAAGTCCTAAAGACAGTCTGGACTGGCTCGGTGACGTTAACCTTGCAGGCTAAAGCCTCGGACAATCGAATTACGATCGTCGACAGGGCCAGGGTTCAGCGCAAGGGTTCGCCGGACACGTTGATGTTCATACTGTTGTGCTTGGCAATGACAACTCTTATTGTGGGCGTCTGGATTCACTTCGAGCACGTCAGGTTCAACCGTTCCCTCGCTCAGCGCCCGACAGGACCTAACGAAGCGACCAGTTGACGAAACCGTTAAAATAGAATAGGGTGAACGGCAGGCGATGATATCATGTCCTGCATTTGCCAGCGAGGCCGATTCCGAAGTAGAAACGTATTTCGGGTTTGAACGTATTCGGCAGTATCTCCGGGCGAAAGTGAGCAGGAACAATGATTCTAAATTATCGGACGCTGTGGGGAATAATAATCTCCGTTATGGTTGCACTTTGTATTGGCGGCGTGCCGTGCGCGAATGCGGACGGCACGATTGTTCAAGGAAGAGCCGCGAGCGGCTCGATCGTTACACCCGACAGCCCAACGAAGGCCGAGCAGTTCGCCGCGGAAGAGATCCAGACATACCTCGAGAAGATGAGCGGCGCCAAAGTCCCGATTGTCAGAAGCGACATTCCCGCGCAGGGGGGGGCGATCGTGGTCGGCGCGCATCCCGCCGCGGCGTCAGTGCAGAGCTCGCTCAAGCGGTTTTCGAACAGTTCTGAAGCGTTCGCGGTAGTCGGTGCGGGCGATCGTCTTTTCCTGGTCGGGAACGGCGAGTCTGCAACACTCTATGCCGCCTGGGACTGGCTGGAATCGCTCGGTGTAAGATGGATCATGCCGGGAGAGCATGGAACCTTGGTTCCAAGCCGAGATACCGTTACGTTTTCCGATGGTGAGAAGTTCGATAAACCCGGAGTAGCGTGGCGAGGGCCCGGTTTTGCAATTAACCCGGGTCCCAACGAGCCGCCGGGGATCAACAATCCGGAGCACGGCGTCGCGGGGTCCAACCTCTATTCCTACCGGATGCGGATGAGCAACGCTCCGACCTTCGACATGGCGGACAGCTACATTCTGGTCGGCGGCGGACACTCCTACGAGCACTTTCTTCCCAAAAGCCGGTACCTGAAAGATCATCCCGACTGGTACAACACCGTGAACGGCAAGCTGGTCGCAGACCAGGTTAACTTCACGAGTCGGGAGGCCGCGGCGGAGTTTGCGAAGAACATGCTCGTCGAGGTCAAGAACTATCTCGCGAAGGGCGCAAAGCTCGACCACCTCCAGCTATTCGTGAGTCCCAACGACGGCCAGGCGAGATGCGACAATCCTGAGTGTCGCAGGCTGCTTGATAGTGACGGATCGGCGACTTCCATGGTTGTCCACTTCGCGAACCTGGTCGCCGACGAGGTGCACAAGATCTATCCGATCGCGCGGATCGTCTTCTATGCATACGCCAACTATGAGCGGCCGCCGGACCACGAGAGGCCCGGTCCCAACGTATGTCCGCAGGTCACCGAGTGGACGGCCGTGAACTCCGCCCATGCCAATCTCGCGCATCCTATGTTCAGCCCGGCGAACGACAAGTTCCGCAACTACTTCAACGAGTGGTCGCGAATGAGTGATGGAATCAGCGCTTACGCCTATTACGGCCACTATGTCTGGTTCACGCCCTGGCCGCAGCTAACACAGATGAGCGTTGATATCTCTTCCATGGCGAGGGACCGCAAGTTCTACGGAATGTTCTCGGAAAACCATCAGCACTGGGCAACTCAAGCTCCAAACTTCTATCTCTACTCCAAGCTGCTCTGGAATCCCGGCCTGGATGTTCGCAAAACGATGGACGACTATTATCGCGCGGCATTTGGACCGGCTTCCGGAAACATACAGGCCTACTTCGACATCCTACAGGGCGAGATGGACAGGGCGACGTATATCGGCGGCGATATCATGGAAGTTCCGACATTTCTGTCGGATAGCATCTGCCGGCAGTGCGATCAGGAGATTGATAGCGCAGCGTCGAGGTTGAGACGCATGGATGCCGATACAAAGTGGCGCACGGAGCTCGTTATCCAGGGATGGCGTGACAGCGAGAAGTTTGCCGAAGCGGTGCGACACTACCAGAGCACGCCGGACCCACAGGGCGATCGCGCGCGAATCGCCGCGAGCCTGCAGGAGGTTTCCGACACAATAGAATCGCCATTCGGGCGCTGGGAATTCGAACATGGCCAGGCTAAGCACACGGTGGACACGCTCCTGCAGCCGGTCAGTAAGGACTTCACCGCGCTTCCGGCAGGCGACCACGCGGTCCACGACTCGCTAAGCTACGGCGGCATGATGAAATTCATGGCCGACGTGCGAGGGTTCACGTACAACAGATACGGGTATCTCCTTAAGCCCGGCGGACACGGGAGCATGCAGATACCCGTTACCGCCGAGAGCGGCCGGCGGCTGAAGTCCTTAACGGTGCGAGCCGGATGGGTGGTACAAGATCCCTCCGTACTTGCCGTTACGGTTACAGCAATTGGAGCGGACGGCACGCGTGCCGTGCTCGCATCAGACGTGGTCGCGGCCTCCGCGCCGATGACGGTGCCGGCCTCACTGCTCGGCCAGAAGGTCGTCATTGCGCTCGATATCATAAACCAGGGCGCCAAGACCCTCATCCCACTGACCGGGTTTCACACCCAGGTCGGCGTGGAGTAGCAGAGCTGAACCGACTGTAGGCCGGGACACCCCATCCCAGAATCCAGAGCGCGCCCGTAGGTCAGGGCGCGCTCCGCCGTTTGGACGGGTTAGCGTCAATCATTCATGTCGTGATCGATTTGCAGACTTTAGGGCGAGGGTCCAAGACGGATCCGTAGGGACTTGTCTCCCGCTGAGCTGATCCATGAATTGAGCAGGTTAGAACTGGAAATAGATGAACGGCGAGGACTCGGACGGCGCGAGGAAGAGCAGGCCCATAAGCACGAACAGGACCAGGAGCATTCCGCGAAACGAGCTCAGGCGAAGCGTGTACCGATCTCCCAAGCGGACACCCAGGTAGTGCCCGACAATGAGGCAAGGAATCGCAACGAGGGTGCCGGTCTGGTACCAGTTGATGCCTCCCGTGTCCCCGATGTGAAACATCTTTCCTAGCATCAGGAACGCGCTGTCGAATGTCGCGGCGCGAAAGAAGACCCAGGCAACGCACACGAACACAAATGTAATCAGCCAGTTGGCAAACTTGACGAGAGTATGCGCGTTATTTCCTCGCCTCCCGGCTCGATCCATGGCGATTTTGTGAACCGCAAGTCCCAGCCCATGTATCCCTCCCCAGATTACGAAGTTCCAATGCGCCCCGTGCCATAAGCCGCCAAGCAGCATTACGATGAACAGGTTGCAGTACTGTCGGACCTTGCCGAGGCGGTTGCCTCCGAGCGGGTAGTAGAGATATTCGCGCAGCCATGTTGACAGCGAAATATGCCAGCGCCGCCAGAATTCGGTGATGTTCTGCGAGAGATACGGCAGGTTGAAGTTCGGTGGAATCTCGAAACCCAGACAGCGCGCCGACCCGATCGCCATATCACTGTAACCCGAGAAGTCGCAGAAGATCTGAATGGCATAGGCGACCACCGCAAGCCAGATCGTAGCCGAGCTGAACTCGCTCGGAGTATGGAACACGCGGTCCGCGAAGGGCGCAAGCCTGTCTGAGATGAGAACCTTTTTTACCAGGCCCAGCAGAAAGAGCTGAAGTCCTCGCTCGATGTTTACCCAGCGAATAACGATTCTCTTCTCGATCTCGGGCAGAAACTGCATCGGCTTGAGGATCGGACCGGCGATCAGATGAGGGAAGAACGCAACCAGCAGGCCAAGCTCCAGCAGGCTCCGCGCGGACGCGCTCTCTCGTCGATAGATGTCCACCAGGTAGCTTATGACTTCGAAGGTGATAAACGAGATGCCGACCGGCAGGATAATGTGGAGCAGTGGAATATTCACATGCAGCGGATGCAGAACGGCGTTTGCGGAGTCGATGAAGAAGTTGAAGTATTTGAACACACCCAGTATCAGCAGGTCGGCAACGACTCCGACGCGCAGCCAGTATTTACGTACTCTCTCCGATACGCCGCCCTCTATCTTCTGGCCCACGTAGTAGTTGACGAGTGATGACATTGCGAGCAAGAGTACGAATCGATAGTCCCAGAACGCGTAGAATACATAGCTGCCGGCCAGCAGAACCACCTTCTTCGCGCGGTCCGATGGCACGACGAGCAGCAGAAGAATCACGATGATCAGGAATGCGACGTATTGAAAACTTGAGAAGATCATGAATGGAGCCGGCCCATAAGAGGTGGTGTCGATGTATTTGACACTGTCACTTTGCGATCACGCTAGAGAGTCGTTCGATTATCTGTGCGGCAACCAGCGCATGGCCCCGTGCATTGATATGCCCAGCGCCAGGTTGTGTGTTGTCGAAACCATGGCACGGCTGGCGTGTTTGGCGGTAAGCGGATTCGAAGTCATCTCTCATGTTGATGTAGGACGCATGGTATCGCTCGACCGCTGTCGCCAATCGAGTCTCCACTTCCGAGGGCCCCGCGGAAGGATGATCGTAGTCGATCGTAGGGAGATACACGAGCAGCAGCCTTGGATAACAGCGACAAAGCCCCGCAATGCTCCAATCAAGGGCCCTTGCTGCCTGCGGAGTAAGTTGCGTTGCCCGGCCGGAGCCTTCGGACGACTCCTGCGCGGGACGTTTGCGTGCCGCCGCAAGGCGCTCGCCTGCTACTCGAAACGTGGAAAGTTTCGCGACAAACCCGAGTCGTGGGAACCGGTGGGTGATCGGGTTGTCCGTGGCGAGCGAGGTGTTCAGCACGGTTTTGAACGCCTGGCCGTCCGGGACGAGTGCGAAGAACCGGTTCTTACTGAGTAGATCTTCCGTGAAATCCCGCTCATTGATCTGAACCACCACATAGTCCGGCTGAAAGGTCCGGTTGTAGAAGTCGGCAAGGTGGATATAGAAAGCGGGCGACCCGGCGCTTCTCCCCGCATTTATGACCTCGACACGTGAGCCGAAGCGCTTCCAAAGCGCACGCTCGGTCAGCGTGCAGTAAGTCCGCGAGTCTCCCACCTGAATGGCTTCCGTGTGCGAATCGCCCAAAGCCAGGATCCGATAGGAGCCGGCCCGCTTCGCACCGACTTCTCGGTTTCGTATGCCAAGGCTATTGACGTGCGTTACAGAGAAGCCCTCCTCCCCGTTCAGATAGAGCCCGGGCTGCAGTACCGAGCCCAGCACGGGGTGATTTCGATATCCGGGCGACTTGATGATAACTCCCTCCAGGATGAGTTCCCAGATCGCTGCGGAACAGATGAAGGCGCACAGGAGTTTCGCTGTCAGTTTCATCATGAGTGGAGGTTTCCAAACCATCGAACCGGGTGCGCTCGACATACAATCCTGCAAATCGACTGTGCCGCCGATACGTTGTCCGAGCGGTTCCAGCGCGGCCCGCATTATACCCGAATCACTGGTCCCGAGAAATGGCAGGCGCTGAACCGGGAAGCGCCAACGACATCGCGGACCCCCATGCCGCCAGGTTCTGTTTGTCGCTGCAGCGTTCGAGCAGCCACGATCGGCCCTGCCGGCCAATCCGTCGTCGGCGGTCATCGTCCGCCAGGAGAAAGTCGATCTTCTCGGCGAGACTGGCAGGATCGTTCTCTCGCGCAAGCATTCCGGTCTCACCGTCCAGGATGAGATCCACCGCGGCGCCGACCGCCGTCGTAGTGATCACAGGCGTTTCCAGGCTCATTGCCTCGTTGAGGGCGAAGCCCCATGACTCGGCGTTCACGGCCTCGAGGGGCATGAAGCGGGACGGCAGAACGTATATATCCGCGCACCCGAAGTAGTAACGCGCGTCCTCTGAATCACATGCGCCCTGAAAGGACACGCGATCGTCCAGATCGAGTGATGCGGCCAACGCCTCGCATTCGCTCCTGCACGGGCCGTCGCCAACCACGATAAGGCACGAATCATAGTCGCATAGCGAGAGCGCGCGGATCAGGACGTCGAGCGCCTTAATCTGCACGATTCGGGCGAGGAACAGGATCGTGGCTCTCCCACGCGCTGCGTTGCCTACGCGTTCGCCGATCCGGCTCTGTCGCGCGGTATCCGGAGGAACGCACGCCAGGTCCACCGTATTGTTCAGGGCGATGAAGACCATTCTCTCGGGCACGCCGAAGTCGTCGACGAACATGGCTCGTGTTTGAGCGCTCGCCGCAACAAACGCACCGACGCAACGGCTTAGCAGAAATCTGACGTATGGCAGGAGAATACGGTACCGGGAGACGGCGTGCTGGTATCTCCACGTCTCATCGAACAGTATGACGCGCCTGCCAAGCAGCTTCAGAACAGGCGCGCACAACAGAAACGGCGCCGAGGTCAAGCATGAAAAGATCACGAGATCGTAGCGGAACACGCGGTAGAGATCGACGGACATGTTCGTTACCGGGAGCCGCCTCAACTCCCTGGCCTGAGTATAGGGGTAACCAAAGTCGCGGAGGAGCCCGCCGGTCTCCTTGCCGGCTGGAGTGGCAGGATCGTTTACGGTTGTAAAGAGAAATTCAACTCCAAGTTCTCCCAGCATTCTGAACAGGGAGGCGCGATAACTGCGAATTGCAGGGTGGACGAACAGTATCTTCATTGAGGCTCAAAGTCAGCAAACGGTAGTGCAACGCATCAAGGCTTTCAGCCTATAGCCGAAAGCCTTGACAGATGATACCTCTCACCTGGCTTGCGAGCTAGTGCGCCTGGTAGATAGCGGTGTAATAATTCCGATTGTGGCTGCGCCCTTGTCTCCTGGCGGCGACCTCGGACCCTCCATGAGCAACGGCGCGGACAGGCAGCGCAGCGCCCGGGCCGTTGTCACTATCGAGAGCCACCAGACGGCGGAACGGCGCATAGCCTCCTGCAAGCGCTGGACGCGCGGTTCCATCGGCCGGATCGGCCGCGTCGGTGAACTCAAACGGCGACAGCGAGTTCCCGGACGAGGCAGATCCGTTGTCCAGCGGCGTGATCGACGAGTCCCTAAGGGCCGGCGGCGCGCTTTCGCTCCCGGCGGGAACGGTCACCTCGCCTCCTGAGATCGCCGATCCGTTGGAGAACGAATTATCGGTGGGCGGTGGAGTCGCCTCCGAGCGCTCGGGCATCGTCGCGGCGTCCGCTGCCGCTACCGACTGCTGCCGCCCTTCATCCGCACCCGTAGGCTGGGTGAGCGGGCTGGCCGAAGGTGTGGGCCCGTCGGTCTCGTTAGGGCGATCCTCTGCTGGCGCGGCGGACCCGGCGATACCGAGCCGAACGGTTCGCCCCATGCCCTTGACCACGACCCCGCCATGGCTCACCTCCATCACCTTCCAGGCTCCGAAGCTGCCCCCGACGGGTACGGCGACGAGCTGACTCTGGCCTCGGAATACTGCACTGGGCTGTTCACCAAGCAGTGTGCCCACCAGCTCCGGCGCGGGCGCCTCCGCAACGGCGAGGGGCGGTAACGGTCGAGACGAAAGACGCTGCGGGTCTGAGAGTATTGGGTCGAGACTCGAGAATCCCAGCGAGCGGGATATTCGGATGGGCTGAGCCTGAGTCACCGACCTGGCCGGCGCCGATCCCACGGCTCCCGGGTTCAGCGACCGCGGCGAGATCGGCGTAAACGGATCGGCGTTCGGTGCTAGGACCGCTTCCGAGGATGTGATCTGCCGTGCGCCACTATTGTCACCGGACATCTGGCTAGCCGCGGTGGAGCGCGCCGCGATGTCCGCAGCCGAGCCTGGAAGCGGCGCCGGGGTGACGGCCGGAACGAGCGCCGCGGCCGCGAGGCCAGGCGACGTCGGCAGGCCTCCGTTGTTGGTCGACGGCACGGGTGGAAGCGTATGCGCAACCGGAGGCGGGGCGAGCGCCTGGGAGATACTCCAGTAGGCAGCGCCGAGCGCCGCGGCGCTGCCCACGCCGAGTACCGCCAGCGTCTGCTTACTGGCAGGCTTCGATTCGCTCATTTGACGATTCCCTTCCGGAAGTCCCGCTCAGGCGCTGGTTCCGACAAAACGGGATAGGCTCGCAAGACCACGACTACGGTAGTCTTTTTCTTTTCATACGACCTGCTGCGGAACAGCTCGCCGATTACCGGTAAGTCGCCCAGGATAGGCAGCTTGGTGGTGATTCTGTTGACCTCCGTCTGGTCCAGGCCGCCGATCACCATCTCCTCGCCCTCTCGCAGACGTACAGTCGTGTCCGCTTCTCGGCTATTGGTCTGAGGCAGGCCGTTGACGGTCGAGATGACCGTGCTGATAACGGGATGGACTTTCAGAGTGACCGCCCGGTCCGGATGAATACGGGGGCGTAACAGCAGCAGTACGCCTACCGGCAGCGTTTCAGTGGTGCCCGCGAAGACAGTTCCATTCGATGATATCGTGGAGCCGCCGGTAAACCGGAGCTCCTGACCTATGAAGATCGTGGCGTCCTCGTTGTCCACCACCGAGACGTTGGGGTTCGCCAACATTCGCGCACGATTCTGCGTCACCAGGGCATTGAGGCGGACGCTCGCGCTTGCCTGACCCGTTATCACGCCCCCTGCGCCCGCAGGTTGATTGAAGTTGAACGCTGTATTGCTAAGATCCCAGGTCAGGCCAAGGCTCGACGCGTAATCGGAGTTTACCTCGTAGATTGCCGCCTCGATGCGGACCAGCGGCTGAGGGACGTCGGTCTGGTCCAGCAGGGAGCGGGCAAGCTCCACCTTATCGTGAGGCCCGATGATAATCAGGCGGACAGGCCGGCTCAGTACCTGTGGTTGGGCTCCGCCACCGGCTCCGCCCGATGACGAAGAGCTGCTGGAGCTCGACGAGCCACCATTACTGTTGAAGGCCGCCGTCGAGGAAAGCAGGTCCAGCATGGCCTTAGGGGGAGCGACGGCCTCGGGCGCCAGCGTAACGGTCAATCCACCGGACGACGAACCGCCGTTGTCGACGGATGTATCGTTCTGGGTGCTGCCGGCGTCTGGCGTCTGTGCCCTTCCATTCACGGCGCTTAGGATCGCCTGCTGAGCGGTCCTCGCTTGCAGGTATTTGAGCCGGTAAACAAGCACCTCGTGAGGCTCGGGTACTGGCGGCGCGGATACGTCTAACGTAAGGACCGCCTTCATGGCGGCCGTCACGTCGTCGGGAGGCCCGAGCAAAATGATGGTCCGCTCCTGCCGCGTTACGGTGATCGCGGGGTATGCCTGTCGCAATACCGATTCTGCCTCCGCGGGATCAACCGCCTTGACGTTAACGATCTCGGTAGCCGGCCGCACGGGTGGCGGGGGAGCAGGCTCGACGTCCAGCCGCCTGAGCGCCGCTCTCGCATCCGACAAGTCGGAACTGAGGCCGGAGATCACGATGCCGTGGGTCGTCGCCTCCGATTTTACCCTGGTGGCCAGGCGGGACAGAGCCGTTACGGCATCGATAGGGGTGATAAAGTGCAGAGGAACCACCGCGGTTTGCCCAAACTCCGATGCGGCCTTCTGGACCTCCTGGCCGGGACCGACGATGTAGGCGCCGCTGAGCCGGACAACACAAAGTCCCGCCGAGGCTGCGACAAGTCGGATCGCCTGCTCTGCGGTCCGGCTGCGGATATTGATCGAGATGCTTCCGGTGGCTCCTGGCGTGACCACCACATCCGCATTGGAATAGCCCGCGATCTGGGCGAGCACATCACGGACGTCCGCTTTCGTAAAAACGAGTGATACCGTCCGCTCCGTGCGCCGCCGGGAGGATGAGCTCGAAAGTACGGGTGTCGACATGGTCCGACGTGACTGGGGCAGAGCCGCTGACTCGTCGGCCCGAGGAGCCTCTTGTGCACCGATATTAGCAGACGCGGCAAGGCCGACAAGCGCCGCGGCCAGACATGATGTAACAATGACCGATCCGGCGTGAACCGGAAACCGATCCCTGGATAGTCGGGTATCTCTCTCCTTGAAAAACATTCGCGCACTTCATCCTTTCAGCGTCCACGGTCTCGTTGGCTGCTAGTCTCGCATTCGCGGGGTTTACGTTCCGGGCGGAGTTACGTAACGTTCGATCTCGATCGTGGCATGCAGTGTGCCGGGTGGCCGATTCAGCAGTGCACTCACGGCCGACTGCGCTGCGTTGGCGGGAACCGAGACGGCGCAGTCGGTCACGACGTAGAGGCGGGGAGCGCCCGCCAGACGGAACAGGAAGTCCCGAATTTCCGTGTATCGTCCTTCCAAGTCGACTCGCGCCCGAACCGCCCGGACGGGACCGCTATCCTGCTTGCCGGAAGCGCCCAGGTCGAACCCAATGACTCTGCACCGCGCCATCTGCGCGACGACCCGCAGCTGGCCGAGAAACTTTGGCGGCTCCGACGGCAGACCCGCATCCGCCGGTGGAACCGCGCCGACATCCGGAAGCGGTGTCGCGCGCAGATCGTCGAGGCTCTTTCGCTGAGTTGCGACTACTGCGACCAGGTCGTTGTAGCGCATCCAGGTAGGATAGACCACGAACAGCGAAAGCAGCATGGCGACTATGGGTACCGCGATGGCCAGACGATTCTGGTTCTCCGGGCTTATGGTAAGTGTGCTCATATTCCCCGCTTCCTTTCAGCACGCGTCGTTATGGGTTAACGGGAGAGGCGCCGGGCGCGGCTGCAGCGCGCGTGACGCCCGCGATACGGAACGAAAGCCCGCCCCGTTCGTCCTGCTTCATCATTTCGTACCCTGGGAACCTGATGGCAGCGCTCTGTCCCATATTCAGCGCAAACTGCTGCATCGTCAACGTGCTGAGTGCGTCTCCCTCGACTGCCACCTTTCCGTCCGTGCCGATTCGGATGCTTGTTACCTCGATGCCCCTGGGCGTCGCCGCGGCCACGCGACCGAGGACCGACGCTGCCGGCACTACGGACTTCGCCTCGAGCGCCTTAGCTGCGGCATTGATTGCGGCGAGTTTGAGCAGTGGCTCTCGTTCGGCGCGAATGCGTGTAATCTCCGTCGTGATCCTGGTGCTCTCGGCCCGCTGGTTGTACTCAAGAACGGTTAGTGCAATGGAAGCGATTGCGGCGACCAACATCCAGAGCGTGGATCCAGCCATTCCTGCCAGCAGCATGCCCGGAGCTCGCCTTCCAGCCTGCATTCGCTGGTCCTGGCGGGAGAGATCGACCGCCGGAATCGTCGCCTCGGCGCCATCAAGGGCTGCACCAATGGCCGGCAAGTAGCCGTCCATATTCTCTTCCGCCTGGCCAGGAAGCGGACGAGCCATATCCAGGGCCGCCAACGGGTCGTCGGTCTCGATACTGAGTGATGTCGCGGACTCCAGGATCTGTGCCAGCGGCTGGACGAGGTACGCCGGCGCCAGCATTACGAGAGACTTCGGTTTCGGAGTGTTCGGGTGCTCCCGCGCGAAGAATGCAATCGAGCGCGACAGCTCAGATCCGAGAAAATCGGCATTGGCCACGGCCTCCGCGCTCCGAGTGACGCCCGGCGTACTATTATCAAGCGAATCCGTCGCGACAGCGACATCCGCGGTTCCGGAGGGCCAGCGGCTCTCCGCCTCTGCTCCGCCGAAGTCGGTGTTCAGTGTCCGCCGTGGGTGGCGAAATACGCCGACTGCTGTATCGCCTGACTGCCCGATGAGGTCGCGATCGTCTCCCTTGCCGTTCGACGCATAGAACGGGGATGCCGGCCGTAGGCTCGGCAGCAGGTCGTCCCAGCCAATTGGAATCCTGCGCACGCTCCTGACGGCGGCGCCGTCGTGAATGCATAGGTCCGAGTGCTTTTGAGCAGTGCAGAGAATCGCAATCGGTCCGTGGCCGGTTCTGGTTGCCAAATAGGCGCGGACCATGGCGACGCTAGCCGGTTCGAGTCGGTCTAGTCGGAGTCCGGCTAGGCGGAGCGCCTCCCGAATCTGATCGACCTCAGAGTCGCTCGCATAGTAGGTGATCGCATCCACCAACCGCTTACCGGGCTCGGAAGGGACCGGAATCCATAAGAATCCAAAAGTTCCTGACCGATGCGGCATCGCGCCGACCTCTTCAAGCTCGTTGCGGACGAGCGCTCGCCGCTCCGACGCGGGCGCCTCCGGGAGACGCACCGACCTCAGGGAGTACCCATGCGAGCCGAGCGCGACGGATGCCGACTTTGGCCGGAGATTCATGTCGCGGAGCAGTGACCGGATGGCGTGCGCGACGCCCAGAGGATCGCGAATCACTGCGCCTTCGACGGCGCCGGCCGGCAGCTCTGCTGTCCCGCGTTTCGTGATCTCGGTTCGGCCCCCAAGCATTCGGGCTCGAACGATGGTCACTCCGCGAGAATCCAGGAAGATGCCGATATTCTCATTCGTTGCTGTGGCCATGTGTCTCCGAGGACCGCGCTGAAGCGCGCCATCCTGCACCCAGGAATAACGAACAGTTGCGTCACTTGGTCCTTCGATTAGCAAATCTCAAGACCACTACCTATAGTCCAGCGTTCATCAGCCACGGGTTGTTGCGCATTGTAATGTAAGACGACACTACGACGTCAGACCCGTCCGTGGTCGTCGAGGCAAGTCCACTTCGCACGCGAAGCGTGATTCGAAGCTCGGTCGCGTTATGGTAGCTAGGGCCAGCGACGATCTGCTGCGTAAGGACCGTCGCCGGACCAGCAATTGAAGTACTCACCGCGGTCTGATAGTATCCTATCGACAATCCCGTCGGTGACGGGGCATAGCTATTCGGCAGGCCCACGTTGTTCGGGACGACTCCGTCGATGACTTTTGTCGACGTATTTGATGTGGAGGGCCTATACCAGAGCGCTCCGTTCAAGACGTAGTACTCGACCTCAATGTAAGGAATTCCGTTAATTATCGTGGTTCCAGGACCCAGGACGCTCCCCGTCGACTGCGGAACAAGTACGATTACCTGCGTGTAGTTGTTGCTGATGTTCCCGACAAGCGATCCAAGTGTTCCCGCGGCCTGGACCTGCTTCGCATGCCGGAGCGTGCGCTCCATGGATCGGAATGCCGTGCGCAAGTCGGTCTGTGCCTGGCTGTTGTGCCGGGTGTAAAGCGATACGCGTTGATAGACCATATAGAACGTTCCTGTCGCGCCAACCAGGAACGAGAGCACAAGGACCGTCGCCAGCATCTCGACGAACGTGAACGCCCGATGGTGACGCGACCGACGCGAGGCATGACGGCCGGCCGCACGAATCGCGGGGCTAGTTTGTCCCGACGGCATTATGGCAGCTCCGACCATGATGTTGAGCGAAACGCCATGGCATCCTGGTTGCCTACCGTATCGATTGCCGAGCTCTTTGAAACGGAAACATTGCCGTGGTTGGCGATGTTCCACGCGATCAAGGAGCCGTTGACATTGCTGACCTGGGTGGCGATGTCGATTGTGCCATAGGAGCCCGACACATCCTTATTGTAGGCGAGCACCGACATCGCCATGCCCGCCTGTTTCATCGATACCGAAGTTCCACCTGATCCGCGATTTGCCGAATAGAGACGGAGCCGGGTAGCGTAAGTCGGATCTTCCGATGTAAAGCTATTGGGAGAGCTGGTCGCAATAGGAGTCCCGCCAATCCACAGCCTTATGTTCGGATCGCCAGACTCGCTAGGATTCGGGTTCGGCAGGTCGGACGAAGAAGCAAGGTTGTAGTTCTTTACTATCGGCAGTGGGTCGCCCGCGGGGCGCGCGCCATCTTGATACGTCCGCATATAGATGTTGCCATTGCTCGTGATCTGAGTAAAGTAGTAGCTGCCGGGATAGATCCTTA